>CAZBBB010000001.1:0-102768 GCA_964490005.1 uncultured Phycisphaerales bacterium
TGCTGGCGGCCCTGCTCGCGCCGGCGGCGCTGCGGGGGGCCGCGCTGCGCGTCGACCTGACGGCCGACGGCCTCAACGAACTGTCGCCCGCGAGCCGGGCGCTGGCCGCGCAGGCGCACGGGCCACGCGCCGTGCGCGCCGAGTGGGTCGTCTCGGAGGCCGACCGGCTGCCGCTCGAACTGCGCTCGGGCATGCGCCGCCTGCGCACGGCGCTCTCGGCCTGGAGCGCGGCCGGGGCGCGGGTCGACTCGGTCGTCACGCGTCCCGACGAGGCCGACGAGGCGGGCCTGGCCGCGCTGGCCGCGCGCGGAGTGCGGCCGGCGCCCGTCACGCGCCGCGACGAGGAGGTCACGACCGTGCGCACGGTCTGGTGCTCGCTGGCCCTCTCGGACGCCGGCGGCGAGCGCGTCCTCGACTTCCACGAAGCGGCCGACTTCGAGAACCTCGAGTTCCGGCTGGCGCTCGCCTTCTGGCAACTGGCGAACGGCCGGCGCCCGCACGTGGCCCTCGCCACCGACGCGCCGCGCCTGACGGCCGCCGAAGTGCACCAGCAGTACCAGGCGCAGGGTCTCATCGCGCCGACCGGCACCGACGTCTACTCGCTGGCGCGCGCGCGGCTGGCGCGCGACTTCCGCGTCACGCACGTGACGCCCGGCGCGCCGGAGGTGCCGGCGGACGCCGACGCGCTCGTCTGGCTGCAGCCGCGGCGCGCCGTCGAGCCGATGCTCGAGGCCACGCTGCGCTGGCTCATGGCGGGCGGGCGCGTGCTCATCGCGGCCCAGCACTTCGGGATGCAGTCGCAGCAGTTCCCCGAGAACAACTTCAAGGTCGTGCACTGGCCGCAGCCGCAGACCATCGACATCGACGAGCGCTGGCTCGACGATCTCGGCGTGCAGCTCGTGCGCGAGGTGTTCTTCGACGCCTCCTTCACGACGGCGTCGCTGAGCGCGCAGGTCGACCGCGGCGGCGCGCGCGAGCCGGTCGTGGCGCAGGTCGCGCAGCCCTTCCTCGTGCGGGTGGGCGGGGCGGGGCTCGACGACGGCTCGCCGGTCACGCGACTGCTCGGCGACCAGGTCCTGCCCTACCCGTCCTTCGTGCGCCTCGACGAGCAGCGGCTGGCCGAGCGCGGCCTGAGCGCGCGCGTGCTCATGCGCAGCTCGGCGACGAGCTGGTCGCTGCCCTGGCAGGGCGGCTTCATCCCCGACGAGGCGCTGGCGGGGCCGCCGCGCGACGACCGGGGTCGGCCGGCCGGCCTGGGTTCGGTGCCGCTGGCCGTGCGCATCGACGGGCGCTTCCCGCCGCCGCCCGCGCCGCTGCTGCCGCCCGAGTTCGCGCGCCCCTGGCCGCCGCGCGCGCTGGCCGAGGGCACGCTGCTGCTGGTGGGCTGCTCGGAGATGTTCAAGAACGACCGGCTGCTCGAGCCCGCCTTCCGGGCCGATCACCTGCTGGTGAACGCGGTGGCCGAGCTGGCGCTGCCGGCCGAGCTGGCGGCGCTGGCGGGCCGGCGGCCGGTTGCGCGCGGCTTCCTGCCGCCGGCGCCCGAGGCGCGGCTGGCCTGGCGCGCGGCGGTGATCGGAGGCATGCCCCTGGCGCTGCTGGGTTTCGGTCTGGTCCTGCGCCTGCTGCGGCGCCGGAGCGCGGCCTGATGGCGCGCGTGCTGCTGCTCGCCGCGCTCGTCGCCGGGCTGTACGCCTGGGACGCCGCGCTGGCCGGCCGCCGGCTGGCGGCGCGCGCGGCGGCCGTCGCGATCGGCACCGTCGTGCCGCCCTCGGCGTGGGAGGGGCGTCCGGTCGCCGCCGTGCGGCTGCAGCGCGGCGCGGGCGAGAGCTGGTTCTGCGTGCGCCGCGAGGGGCTGTGGCGCGTGGCCAACGCCGCCGGTGCGCTCGTCGAGGGACGCGCGCTCGAAACGCTCATGGGCGACGTGCTGCGCGCCGAGGGTTTCGTCGTCAGCGCCGACCCGGCCGACCCGGGCGCCTACGGGCTGGCCGAGGACGTCGCCTGGCGCGTGACGCTGCACGGTCCGGGCGCGAGCCAGCTCGATCCGAAGGCCGACGTGCTCGCGTCGGTCGAGGTCGGGCGCGCGTACGGCGCGGGGGCCGGCACCTTCCTGCGCCGCGCCGGCGAGCGCGCGGTCTGGGCCGTGGACGGGCGGCCCGGGGCGCTGCTCGCCGAGCACGGCGACCGGGCCGGGCCGCCGCTGCTCGACCGGGCCCTCGTCCCCGCGCACTGGCCGGGGACGACGCCGCGCGTGCAGCGCCTGCGCCTCGAGCGCGCCGGCGCGCCGACCTTCGAACTCGTGCTGCGCGTGCGCCCCGGCTCCGACGCCGAGATGCTCACCGGCCTCGCCCCCTGGGAGTGGGTCACGCAGGTCGACGGCGTCGAGCGGCCTTGCGCCCAGGCGCTGGTGTCCTTCTACGTGAGCTGGCTGCTCGAGCAGCGCTGGGACCGGCTGAGCGATCCGCTGCTCGCCGCGCGCGCCGGTTTCCAGCCGCCGCGCGCGCGCCTCACGCTCACCTCGACGCAGGCCGATCCGCTGCAGCTCGTCCTGGGCGGCGCGCTCCCGGGCGGCGGGCCGCTGCTGCACATCGCCCTCACCGGCGCCTACGCGGAGATCACGCCGACGCAGGTCGACAAGCTGTTCCCGGACATCTCCGCCTTCGCGCCCGACGCGCCCGACAACCCCTGGGACCGCTGAGGGGCAAGAGCGCCCGCGCGGCGCTCAGTCGCTGCGCATGACGCTCGAGAGCGGCAGCCAGCGCGCCCGCAGCGCGGGGCCCAGCACGGCGACGAGCGCGACCAGCAGCGCGCCGCCGAGCACGGCGGCCAGCGCGCGCGGCGAGTACACGAAGGTCAGGTCGAGGTGCGAGAGTTCGGTGAGGGCGGCCGTGCAGACGACCGCCAGCGGCAGGCCCAGCGCCAGGCCGAGCAGCCCGCCCAGCACGCCGAAGGCGCCCGACTCGGCCAGCAGCATGCGCGCGATCTGCCCGCCGGTGAGACCCACCGAGCGCAGCAGGCCGATCTCGCGGCGCCGCTCGAGCACGGCGATGGTCATGGCGTTGAGCACGCCGACGGTGGCGAGCAGCACCGTGAGCAGCAGGATCGCGTAGAAGATCGCGAAGTTGCGGTCGAGGTCGGCGAGATAGCGCGCGCCGATCTCCTCGCCGCGCTCGACGGAGAGCAGTTCGTCCTCGCCGATGAGCCGGCCCACCGCGGCGGCGGCCGCGCCGGCCGCGTCGCCGCCGTCGTCGGGCGCCCAGGCCACGAACAGCGTGCTGCCGGCGCTCTCGTCCAGGCAGTACATGCGGCGCATCGACTCGGCGCTGACCGCCGCCCAGACGCGGTCGTCGGGAGCGAAGCCGTAGGCGTCGCTGATCGCCAGCACCGGCAGCTCGACGGCGCCGAGGCCCGGCGTCGCGAGCGTCACGACGTCGCCGACGGCGTAGCCGAAGTCGTCGGCGCAGCGGGTCGAGAGCAGCAGCCCGTCGCCGCGCGCGAAGTCCTCCCGGACGCGCGTGTTCCAGGCCAGCGGGCCGCGCTGCAGCAGGCGCGGATCGACGGCGCGCACGATGAAGGGGCTGGTCGTCTCCAGGTCGGCCGGCGCCAGTTCGGCCAGTTCGGGGCGGTCGTCACGCAGCGCGTGCAGCCGCTCGCCGCCCGCGGCGCTGGTGCGCAGGTACAGCCGCCCGTGCAGCGCCGTCTGGTTGAAGCGGCGCGTCTCGCCCTTGAGGCTCTCGAGCACCGACACGACCAGGAAGATCGCGGCGAAGACCAGCATCAGCCCGCTGACGTTGGCGAAGACGCGGTGGCGCGCCGTGAGCACGGTGGCGCGCGCCAGCAGCGCCGAGGGCCCCTCGATCAGCGCCAGCAGCGCGGCGGCGGCGCGCGGCAGCAGCGCGGGCAGCAGCAGCAGCAGCGCGAGCGCCAGCCCGGTGAGGCCGACCGCCTGCAGGAAGGCTTCCCAGAGCGGCACGGCGATCGCGCCGTCGCCCGGCGCGCCGACGACCCACGCCACCGGCACGAGCAGCAGCAGCCCCAGCAGGATCGTGCGGCGCGCGCCCGTGAAGGGGTCGGAGGACATCTCGATCACGCCGCGGCGCAGCGCGTCGATGACCGAGAGCCGGCTGGCGCGCAGGAAGGGCCAGACGATGCCGAGCAGGGCGAAGAAGGCGCCGGCCGCCGTCACGGCGCCGACGGCCGCCCAGGGCACCTCGCGGATCTCGAGCGGCTTGCCGAATCCCAGCGTGGTGATGCCGAAGCGCCGCATGAACTCCACGATGCGCTCGGCCAGCGGCACCGACAGGGCCGCGCCGAGCAGCGCGAGCACGAGGCCCTCGACGAGGAAGATCGCCAGCAGCCGTCCGCGCGTGAGGCCGAGCGCGCGCAGCAGGCCGATCTGGCGCACGCGCTCGACGAGCGACATCGACATGGTGTTGAAGATCACGTACAGGCCCAGGAACAGCGCGAGGAAGGCGCACAGCCGCACGCCGCTGCGGAAGGCCGCCTCGGCCGGCGCCTCGCCGACGAGCGCGCGCTTGGGCTCGTAGACCACGGCCCGGTCGCGCAGGGCCTTCTCGACGCCGGCGAAGTCGAGCTGGCGCGGGTCGAAGTCGGCCCACCAGCGCGGGCGGAACTCGGGGCCGAACAGCGCCCGTCCGGTCTCCGTGCTGACGAGCACGCGGCGGCTGTCGTAGCCCAGGTGCCAGGGCGCGAGCAGGCCCGCCACGCGCAGGGCCGTGCGCGGCGGGGGCGCCCCCGCCGCGCGCGGTTCGGGCGGGGTCACGACCAGCTCGCCGTCGATGCAGTCGACCCGCAGCGCGCTGCGCGCCACGGGCCGCGCGAGTTCGACGAGGTCGCCGGGGAGCAGTCCGAGCTGGCCGGCGAGCGCTTCGCTCAGCAGCAGGGCCGGCTCGCCGCTCGCGAAGTCCAGGTCCTCGCCCTGCGCGACGGCCCAGCCGGCGTGGTGCTCGCGGGCGGCCTCGTCGACGGCCATGACCTCCACGCCCGGGATCTGCTGCCCGGCCGCGTGCAGCACGCGCGAGGCCGTGGCGAAGCCCGCCACGCCGCGCAAGAACTCCGTCGCGCGCAACTCGTCGCCCAGCGCGTCGAGCGCCGCGGGCGAGTCGACCAGCGGCGCGATGAGCAGGTCGGACTCGGGATCGCTCGGGATCCGCCGCGCGTACTGCGACAGCAGCGTGTTGTGGTCGACGACGAGCACCGAGACGACGGTGGCGATGCCGACCGCGATGCCCAGTGCGGCGAGCAGCGTGGCGGCGGGCCGCCAGGCGAGCTGCCGCCAGGCCAGCTTGACGATCAGGCGCACGCGCTCAGATCCCCAGCCGGCCGAGCGCGGCGCCGATGCGCCCGGGGGTGACGGCGCCGTCGACGAGGCGCTCGTCGGGGTGCAGCTCGCCGTCCTTGAGGAAGTGCACCTCGTCGGCGCAGGCCGCGTCGCGCGGATTGTGGGTGACGAGCAGCACCGTCTGCCCCAGCTCGTCGCACGAGCGCCGGAACAGCCGCATGACGTCCTCGCCGGCCGAGCTCGAGATGTTGCCGGTCGGCTCGTCGGCCATGACGAGAGCCGGCCGGGCCACGAGCGCGCGCGCGATCGAGACGCGCTGCATCTCCCCGCCGCTGAGCTGGTGGGGGAAGCTCGCCCGCTTGCCGCCCAGCCTGAAGAAGTCCACGAGGCGCTCGACTTCGGCCTCGTCGGCCGCGCCGGCGGCCGCCCCAGGGGAGGTGGACGCGCCCGCCGCGCCCGCCGCGCGGGCCCGGCCCGCGCCGATGAGCAGCGGCAGCCGGATGTTGTCGAGCACGCTCAGGTTCGGGATCAGGTTGAAGAACTGGAACACGAACCCGACCAGGTCGCGGCGCAGCAGCGTGCGCCGCTTCTCGGAGAGCGCGTGAAGGTCGTGGCCGGCCAGCAGGACCGTGCCGCCCGAGGGCGGCTCGAGGCCCGAGACCATGTGCAGCAGCGTCGACTTGCCCGACCCCGACGGGCCCATGATGGCGACGAAGCGGCCGGGGGCGACGTCGAAGCTGACGGCCTTGACGACCGCCACGCGGCCTGCGGCCGAACCGTGGAACTTGTACAGGTCGCGCGTGCTCAGGATCGGGTCGGCCATGGCGCTCCGGCGGGCCGCGCGGCAGGCGGCCGGCGCGCGCGGCGGGCCATGGTACCCCTCCGAGCGCGCGGTTCACGCGCGCCGATCGGCGCGCCGGCCCTGCTAGAGTGGCGCGCCGCGCCCCCGCGAGCGGGGCCCTGGCGCGTTCGGCGAGGACGAAGGCGGCGATGGCGGCGAAACGACCGAGGCGCCCGGGCGGCGCGCGCACCGGCTTCCGCTGGGCGCGCTCGTCGGACGAGACGCTGCTCGACCTGCGCCTCAAGGATCTCGGCGTGCGCCTGTCCGGCACCTGGCTGGAGGACTGCGTCGCGGCGCTCTACGCCAACCTCGAGCGGCGCGGCATCGCCTTCCGTCCGCACGTGTGGCTCTCGTCGGACTGGTTCTCGCCGGTCGGCGTGCCGGGCATCGCGATTCCCTTCTACCTGGCCCACCCGCGGCTTATGAAGCTCGAGCGCCGGCAGGTCTTCGAGTGCGAGGGCGGCGCCTGGGAGGACTGCCTCAAGATCCTGCGGCACGAGTGCGCGCACGCGCTGCAGCACGCCTACGGCTTCCAGCGGCGGCGCGCCTGGCAGGAGCTGTTCGGCCGTTCGGGCAGCCGCTACCCCGACTACTACCGGCCCAATCCCGCCAGCCGCAAGTACGTGCAGCACCTGCGGCTGTACTACGCGCAGAGCCACCCCGACGAGGACTTCGCCGAGACCTTCGCCGTCTGGCTGCAGCCGCGCGCGATCTGGCGGCGCCGCTACGCCGGCTGGCCGGCGCTGCGCAAGCTCGAGTACGTCGACGCTCTGATGGCCGAGCTGGCGACCGCGAAGCCGAAGGTGCGCCGGCGCGAGCGGGTCGAGGAGCTGGGCACGCTCACGATGACGCTGCGCGAGTACTACGAGCGCAAGCGCGAGCACTACGCGCAGGGTTCGCCCACGATCCACGACCGCGAGCTCAAGCTGCTGTTCTCCGACGACCCGCGCCATCGCCGGCACGAACTGGCCAGCCGCTTCCTGCGGCGCAACCGCAGCGAGATCCGCCGGCTCGTGGCGCGCTGGACGGGCGAGTACCAGTTCACGCTCGACCAGGTGCTCGACGACATGATCGGCCGCTGCCGCGAGCTGCGCCTGCGCGCGGTGGGCGGCGAGCGCGCGCTGCGCCTCGACTTCGCCGTCCTGCTGACCGTCAAGACCGTGCACTTCCTCTACAGCCACCGGAACTGGGTCGCGCTCTGACGCCGCCCGTGCGAGGGGCCCCTTGAAGAAGCTTCGCGTCCTGATCCTCAACCATCCCGACCTGGCGGCGCCCGAGAGCCGCGACGGCAGCAGCGTCGCGGAGGCCTACGTCTGGAAGACGGAGTTCGACGTCGCCGGCACGCTCGCGGCGCTCGGCCACGAGGTGCGCAAGCTGCACGTGGCCGACGAACTGGTGCCGATCCGCGAGGTCGTCGAGGAGTGGAAGCCGCACGTGGTCTTCAACCTGCTCGAGGAGTTCCACGGCATGGCGGAGTTCGACACGCACGTGGTCAGCTACCTCGAGCTGCTGCGCGTGCCCTACACCGGCTGCAACCCGCGCGGCCTGATGCTGGCGCGCGGCAAGGCGCTGGCCAAGAAGATCATGACCTGGCACCGCATCCGCACGCCGGGTTTCGCGGTCTTCGCCCGCGGGCGCCGGATCGGCCGGCTGCCGCGCGGCGTGAAATACCCCGCGATCGTCAAGAGCCTCACCGAGGAGTCCTCGCTGGGCATCAGCCAGGCCTCGATCGTGGAGGATGCCGACGAACTCGTCGAGCGCGTGACCTTCATCCACGAGCGCATCGGCAGCGACGCCATCGTCGAGGAGTACATCGAGGGGCGCGAGCTGTACGTGGGCGTGCTGGGCAACGAACGGCTCAAGGTCTTCCCCGTGTGGGAGATGATCTTCGAGAAGCTGCCCAAGGGCGCGGCCGCGATCGCGACCGAGAAGGTCAAGCACGACGTCGCCTACCAGGAGAAGGCCGGCATCTTCCAGGAGCCGGCGCGCAACCTCGACGAGGCGCTGCTCAAGGCCATCGCGCGCACGACCAAGCGCGCCTTCCGCGCGCTCGAGCTGTCGGGCTACGCGCGCATCGACTACCGGCTCGCGCCGACGGGCGAGCTGTACTTCCTCGAGGCCAACCCCAATCCGGAGGTCGCGCAATCGGAGGAGTTCGCCTCGGCCGCGGCGGCGGGGGGCCTGGCTTACCCCGAGCTCATCGGCCGCATCGTCTCGCTCGGGTTGGCGCGCGGGGGCTGAGCGGCGCGAGGCCTCAGCGCGCGTGGCGCCAGCGCAGCACGTAGTTCTCGACGAGGCCCGGCACGCGCGGTTCGTCGAGCAGCGTGAACCCCGCCGCGCCGACCTCGTCGAGGACGACGTCCTTGCCGCAGCGCACGTGTTCCAGGACCCAGTCGCGCGAGACCCCCGGCACGCGCTCGAAGTCGACGATCACCAGCAGGCCGCCGGGGCGCAGCGCGCGGCGGATGCTGGCCAGCGTGTCCTGCGGATGCTCGAAGTGGTGGTAGGTGTCGCAGACGAAGACCAGGTCGACGCTCTCGGGCGGCAGCTGCACGGAGCGTTCGGTGCAGAGCGCGGCCCGCACGTTGGCGAGGCCCTCGTCGGCGGCCCGCCGCGCGAGGTGCTCGACGAAGACCGGCGAGATGTCGACCGCGGCGACCGAGCCCCGCGGCCCGACCGCGCGGGAGAAGGCGGCGAGGAACAGGCCCGTGCCCGCGCCGATGTCGGCCACGCGGTCGCCGGGGCGCAGGCCCGTGGCGGCGACGATGGCCGCGTGCTGCACCGCGATCTCGCGCGACTCGCCCTCGAAGCGTTCGACGAAAGCGGCGAGGTCGAGGTCGGGAGCCAGGAAGGCCGCGTTGATCGCCGGCGGGGCGCCCGCGGGCACGGCGGGGGACGCGCAGGCGGCGAGCGCGGGGAGGAGCAGGACGAGCCAGGCGAGCGGGCATCGAGGCATGGGCGCCATCCTAGCCAGCGGCAGCGCGCCGCCGCCCGGAAACGACGGGTGCGGGGCGACATCCAAGGGCGCGGTCCCGCAGGGGAGTCCCTCCGGGCCGTCCCTCGTTCCCGGAGCCCGTTCGCATGTTCCGCTCTTCGATGCCGATCCTCGCCCTCGTCCTGGCCGCCGCCGCGCCGCGCGCCGCGGGCGACCCCGCCACCTCGCCGACCGCGCAGTACCGCGTCACCTTCCAGGCGACCTGGAGCAGCCAGAGCCACCCGCAGAACTTCCCCTCCGGCCCGCACTTCTCCGGGTTGATCGGCGGGACGCACGACGGCAGCGTCTCGTTCTGGACGCCCGGCGGCCTGGCCAGCCCCGGCATCGAGATGATGTCCGAGCTGGGCAGCAAGTCGCCGCTCAACACCGAGATCCAGTCGGCGATCACGGCCGGCCAGGCCGGCCAGATCATCTCGGGCGGGGGCATCGGCCTGTCGCCGGGCTCCGTCCAGGTCACGTTCACCGCCAGCCAGCAGTTTCCGCTCGTGACGCTCGTGTCGATGATCGCGCCGTCGCCCGATTGGTTCGTGGGCGTCGCCGGGCTGCAACTCGCGCCGGACGGCGAATGGGTCGAGCAGCTCGTCGTCCCGCTCGCGGGCTGGGATGCGGGCACCGACGACGGCGCGACGTATCTCGCGGCCGACAACGAGCCCTTTCCGCATCACGCCATCGCCCTGATCGCGGGCGGGCCGGCCGGCAACGGTGCGCCGTTCGGAACCTTCACCTTCCAGCGCATCGACGCGCCGCCGACCTGGAGCGATCTGGGCCAGGGACTCGCCGGCGCCGCGGGCGTGCCGACGCTCGTCGGCAGCGGCTCGCTCGCCGCCGGAGGCACGATGACGGTGGCGCTGCAGGGTGGCGCGCCGACGGCCGCCCTGGCGCTCTTCGCGGGCTACGAGATCGATCCGTACCCGTTCAAGGGCGGCCTGCTCGTCCCCAGTCTCGACCTGCTCGTGCTCGGCTTGCAGACCGACGCGGGCGGCGCGCTGTCGATCTCGGCGTCGATGCCCGCGGGCGTGCCGTCCGGGACCACGATCGTCGTTCAGGAGTGGATCGTCGACGCCGGCGCCCCCTTCGGGTACGCGGCGAGCAACGCGGTCTGCGGACGCACGCCGTGACCCGAGGTCGCGCCCGCTTCATGCGCCGACCCCGAACCCGTTAGTCTGTCGCCGACGGGCGCCGCGCGGCGCCCGTCGGCGACGGCGTTCGGGAGGCGAGATGAGAATCCTGCTGGGCATGTGCGGTGCGGTGCTGGTCCCGGGGCTCTGTGCGGCGCAGCTCGTCACGTCTCCCGACGACTTCCTCGGCCGTCCGCTGGGCGCCGACTTCGAGCTGGCCGACTGGGGCGAGGTGTCCGGCTACTGGAAGACGCTCGCCGAACAGAGCCCGCGCGTGCAGGTCGAGGCGGTCGGTACCACGACGGGCGGGCGCGAGTTCCTGCTGGCCGTCGTCTCCTCGGAGGAGAACCTGACGCGCCTCGACGCGATCCGGGCCGACAACGCGCTGCTGGCCGATCCGCGCGGGCTGGAGGACGCCGAGCTCGAGGCGCTCGTCGCCACGGGTCCGGCGACGGTGTTCATCTCGCTGGCGATGCACAGCAACGAGACGGCCGCGCCGCAGTTCGGGATGGAGCTGGGTCACCGGCTCGCGACCTCCGACGAGGAGCCCTGGCGCGGCGTGCGCGAGCGCGTCGTGGTCGTGATCGCGGCCTGCACCAATCCCGACGGGCTCGACGACGTGGTGGCCTGGTACCGGGCCACGGTCGGCACGCCGCACGAGGCCTCCTCCCTGCCCGGCCTGTACCAGCACTACGCCGGCCACGACAACAACCGCGACTGGTTCATGCAGAGCCTGGCCGAGACGCGCATCGTCACGCGGCAGCTCTACGAGGTCTGGCGACCGCAGATCTACTGGGACGTGCACCAGCAGGGCAGCCGCGCCGAGCGGATGTTCGTGCCGCCCTTCCGCGACCCGCTCAACGGCAATCTCGACGCCGGCATCATCACGGCCATCGACGCGATCGGCAGCCGCGCGCTGCACGACCTGACGGCCGAGGGCCTGACCGGCGTCTCGACCGGCGTGACCTACGACATGTGGTGGAACGGCGGCAATCGCAACGTGCCCGTGCGCCACAACCTGATCGGCCTGCTCACCGAGGCGGCGTCGGTGGACCTGGCCTCGCCGATCTTCCTGCCGCGCTCGGAGCTGCGCGCGCCGTCGGGGCTCGACGGCGGCTACCGGCCCAGCCACCGCTTTCCCGCGCCCTGGCCGGGCGGTTGGTGGCAGCTGCGCGACATCATCGAGTACGAGCTGGCCTTCGCGCGCTCGCTGCTGGGCAGCGCGGCGCGCGAGCCGGCGCTGTGGCGGCGCGCGGTGGCGCAGGCCGCCGCGACGACGGTCGCGCTCGGTCGCGAACAGCCTCCGCGGGCCTGGATCGTCCCGGCCGACGCGCGTGATCCCGACGCGGTGCTGCGTCTGGCCGAGGCGCTGTCGATCGGCGCCGTCGAGCTGCACGTGGCCGCGGGCGACGTGCAGGCCGACGGACGCGCCTTTCCCGCCGGCTCGCTCGTGATTCGCGCCGACCAGCCGGCCGGCCGCTTCGTGAAGGACCTCTTCGAACGGCAGGAGTATCCGGCCGGCGACCCGCCCTACGACGTGGCGGGCTGGAGCCTGCCGGCGTTGCTGGGCGTGCCGGTGGTCGGCTGCGTGGAGGCGCCGACGGGCACGCTCGTGCCGGCGGCCGACGCGCGGCAGGCCACGGCGGGCATGCAGCGCTGGCCGAGCGCGGCGCAGCTCGCCGACGGCCGACTGGACGGCGGCGCGAGCGGGGCCTGGCGGCTGGTGATCGAACGCCTCGCCGCCGGCGAGACGCTGCAGTGGATCGCCGCGGGCGAGTCGCCCGGGCGCTTCGGGCGCGCGGCCGCCGCCGACGGGCAAACCCCCGGCGGCCGCTCGCCCGTGGACGGCTCGCGACGCGTCGCGGGCCTTCCGCGCATCGGCGTGCATGCGCCCTGGTCGGCCGACATGGACGAAGGCTGGCTGCGCTGGGTCTTCGACCGTTGGCGGCTGCCCTATCGGAGCGTGCGCGACGCCGAGCTGCGGGCCGGCGCGCTGACCGAGCGCTTCGACGTGCTGGTGTTCGCGGGCGGATCGGCGCGCGAACTCGACGCGGGCCGCGCGTCGGGCAGCGTGCCGTCCGACCTGGCCGGCGGGCTGGGGGCCGAGGGGCGGGCGGCCGTCGCGGAATTCGTGCGCGCGGGCGGCACGCTCGTGGCGCTGCAGGACTCGGCCGCCTGGGCCGCCGAGTTGCTGGCGCTCCCGATCGTCGACGTGACGCGCGCCGAAGAGGGGCGGGGCTTCGCGTGCCCCGGGAGCGTGGTGCGCCTGCATCCGCGCGCTTCGGAGTTCACGGCCGGCCTGCCCGACGTGCACCACGCGTTCTTCGCCGGGTCGCGCGCGTGGCGCGTCGAGCCGCGCGAGGGGGCGCCGGCGGTCGCGTCGCTGCTCGACTACGCCGAGAGCGAGCTGCTCTGGTCGGGCTGGGTGGCGAAGCCCGAGGTCGTGCACGGCCGCGCGGCGTGGCTGCGGGCGAGCGTCGGCGAGGGTGCCGTGCACCTGTTCGGGTTCCGGCCGCAGTACCGCAGCTGGAGCCAGGCGAGCTTCGGGCTGCTGTTCCGCGCGATCCTGCTCGAACCGCGCTGAGGGGCGGCGGCGCCCCGCGCCGGAAGAGGCGACTTCGCGCATCCGCTGTCGGGCGGCGCGGGTGACGCGTTCGTGACGCAGCACCGCGCGGCATTGTCAGCGCGCAAGATCGGCGCGAGCATGCCCACTCAGGACGCGGACGCGGCTCGCCGGGCGACGCGCGTCGGGACGGGCAGGTCACTCAGGTGAAGCGCGGGAGATCGTGATGGACGGCATGCAGCGCAGCGTCGTGGCGGGACTCGTGGGCGTCGTCTGCGCGATCGGCGCAGCCCCGGCGCGGGCGGGCGGCTCCGGCACGGGCGATGCCGTGCCGCCGGCGGCGCCGGCCGCGCTCTCGGCGGCGCGCGGCGTGCACTGGCCCGAGGTCGCGCCGGTGCTCGGTGCGCCGCTCGTCGCCGTTCCCATCTCGCACGAGACCGGGCGCACCGTGGTCTCGGCCTGGATCAACGGTCGCGGTCCGTACGTGCTGGCCCTGCAGACGGCCAGCGAAGTGCCGCTGCGCCTCGCGCCGTCGGTCCTGGCCGAACTCGGCCTGAGCAGCCGCGACCCGTCGCTGGGCGACGCGCACGTGGCGCGGCTCGAACTCGGAGCGGCCGTCTTCCGCGACGTGCGCGTGGAGAGCGACGGCGAACCGCTCGTGGCTCCCTTCGGCCAGCCGCGCGTGGCGGGGCGCATCGGCCTGACGCTGTTCCGGGGGCTGCTGCTCACGATCGACTGGCCCGGCGGACAACTGTTGTTGCGCGAGGCCGGCGACGAGGTGCAGCCGTCGCGGGGCACGGAGCTGGCGCTCGGACGGGGCGCGCGCGTCGACGTCGAGGTCGGCGAGCGCGTGCTGCCGGCGCGCCTCGACAGCAGCCTCGCCGACAACCTGCTCGTGCCGCACGCGCTGTTGGCGGACGTCGAACTGCTGCCGCGCCGCGACGGCGCGGCGCCGGCGCCCGCGGGCGGCTCGGCGCACCTGCGGCCCGCGGCGCGCCTGGCGCGGACGCTGCATTTCGCCGGCCGCCGCTTCGTCTCGCTGCCCGTCGTGCTGGGCGCGGACGGCGCCGAACTCGTCATCGGGCACGGCATGCTCAGCCACTGGCGCGTGAGTTTCGACCTCGGCCGCGGGCGCGTGCGCTTCGAGCTGCCGGAGGGAGCGGCCGAGGGCGCCGGGCCGTCCGCCGCTCAGTCGACGGGCGTCAGCGACGCGTAGAGCGTGTCGCGCAGCACCGGCCGCCGGCCGGTCTCGCGGATCAGCGCCACGAGGTCGGCCGTCGTGAGCCCCTGCGGCGTCGTGCCGCCGGCGTCGTGCGTGATGTGCTCCTCCTCGACCGTGCCGTCGATGTCGTCGGCGCCGTGGTGCAGCGCGAGCTGCGCGATGCGCAGACCGAGCATGATCCAGTAGGCCTTGACGTGCGGGACGTTGTCGAGCATCAGGCGCGCGACGGCGATCGTGCGCAGCGCGTCGAGGCCGGTCGTCTTGCCGAGGCGCGCGAGCGGCGTGTTGTCGGGGTGGAACACGAGCGGGATGAACTGCAGGAAGCCGGCCGTCTCGTCCTGGATCTCGCGGATCGCGATCAGGTGATCGAGACGCTCGTCGGTGGTCTCGATGTGGCCGAAGAGCATCGTGGCGTTGGTGTGCAGGCCGGCGCGATGCACGGTCTTGCAGGTGGCCACCCAGCGTTCGGGCGGCAGCTTCTCGCGGTAGAGCTTGCGGTGCACGCGCGGCGAGAGCACCTCGGCCCCGCCGCCCGGGCAGCTCCCGAGCCCCGCCTCGCGCAGTTCCGCCAGCACCCGCTCGAGCGGCAGGCCCGAGATCTCGGCCATGGCGTCCAGCTCGATCATCGTGAAGGCCTTGATGTGCAGGTTGGGTCGCTCGCGGCGGATGGTCGCGAGCAGCTCGAGGTAGTAGTCGAAGGGCAGGCCCGGGAAGATGCCGCCGACGATGTGCACCTCGCGCATCGTGTCGGTGAACTCGCTCGCGAGCTTGCGGCGCACGGTGTCCATGTCCATCACGACCGCGTCGGCCTCGTCGCCGTCGCGCCGGAACGCGCAGAACATGCAGCGGTAGGCGCAGACGTTGGTGTAGTTCAGGTGCCGGTTGTAGGTGAAGGTCGCGCGGTCGCCGTTGAGCGACTCGTTGACGCGGTTGGCCAGCGCGCCGAGGCCGACGAGGTCGGTCGTCGCGAACAGCGTGCGGCCGTCCTCGCGCGACAGGCGCTCGCCCGCCAGCACCTTGTCGCGGATCGGCGACAGCTCGGGCGCGAGTTCGCCGAGCAGCCCGTCGCCCGGGGAGAACCCGTCGCGCGGGCCGGGATTGGTCGGGCCGCGCTGGTACGGGCGCGGGGCGCGGCGGGGGGCGGCGCTGGCCGCGGGCGCGTTCGCGGACTGGGTCGGGACGCTCATCCCCGTGATGATAGCGACGTCGAGCGGCCCCTGGCTCACTGCGCCAGGACGGACAGGCCGTTGCTCGCGCTCCACGACGCGGCGGGGCCCGCCTCCTTGAACCAGGCCTGCAGATAGAGCGCCGTGCCCGGCGGCACGCCCGCGGGCCAGGTCGCCGGCAGCTGCAGCGCGCCGTCGGGTCCGGTGAGCAGCAGCACGAGCAGGCTCGGCGGGGCGAGCGCGGGCACGAGCACGCCGCCGTGGAAGGGCGCCATCCACGCCGCGGCCGAGACGACCAGGCTCGTCGGCGCCGAGGGCGGCGCCTGGTCGAGCACGAGCGTGACGGTCTGGCCCGCCGCGGGCAGGCCGGCGCCGCGCAACCGGGGTGCCCCGGCGGCCCCGGGCAGTCCGTGCAGCAGGTTGCCCCAGATCCCGTCGGAGAGGTGCAGCAGCCACAGGGCGCCGCGCTCGGGCCCGCCGTCGTCGTCGAGCAGCGCGCCGACGGCCAGGTCGAGCACGCCGTCGCCGTCGAGGTCGCCCAGCGGCGCGACGCTCTGGCCGAACACGTCGAACTCGTCGAGCGCGCCGTCGAAGCCGCCCTGCGTGGCCGAGATCTTGCGCTGCGCCTTGACGCTGCCGTCGGCGTGCAGGAACAGCAGCCAGAGCGCGCCGACGTCCTCGCCGCCGTCGTCGTCGCCGCCCGCGCCCACGGCCATGTCGGGCACGCCGTCGCCGTCGAGGTCGCCCAGCGCGGCGACCGAGCGCCCGAAGGTGTCGAAGTCGTCGAGCGGCCCGACGAACCCGCCCTCGGTCGAGCTGATCTTGCGGACGGCGAAGGCGCTGCCGTCGGCGTCGAGCGACACGATGCGCACGCTGCCGCGCCCGGGTCCGCCGTCGTCGTCGAGCAGCGCGCCCACGGCGAGTTCGGGGCGCCCGTCGGCGTCGAGGTCGCCCAGGCAGGCCGCCGCGTAGCCGAAGCGCGCGTTCTCGGCGAGCGGTCCGAGCCCGCCCGTCGTCGGGCTGATCTTGGTCGAGGACTTGACCCGGCCGTCGCGCCCCAGAAACAGCACGTAGAGCGCGCCGGCGTTCGTGCCCCCGTCGTCGTCGTACAGCGCGCCCGCGGCGAGTTCGGGAACGCCGTCGCCGTCGAGGTCGGGCAGCAGCGCCAGGCTCGTGCCGAAGCGGTCGCCCTGGTCGAGCGTCCCGGTGAAACCTCCCTGGGTCGCGCTGATCTTGACCTCGCTCTTGACGCTGCCGTCGGCGTTCAGGAACAGCAGGTAGATCGCGCCGACGTCGAAGTAGGGCAGGTCGCTGCCGTCGTCGTCGAGCCAGCCGCCGACGGCGAGGTCGGCCACGCCGTCGCCGTCGAAGTCTCCCAAGGGGGCGAGCGACCAGCCGAACAGGTCGTTGTCGTCGAGCGGTCCGGTGAGGCCCCCCGCGAGCGAACTGATCTTGCGGCTCTGCGCGACGCCGCCCGCGCCGTCGAGGAACAGGAGCCACGTCGCGCCGCGCGACGGGCCGCCGTCATCGTCTTCGTAGGCGCCCGCCGCCAGGTCGAGATGGCCGTCGGCATCCAGGTCGCCGAGCGCGACGACCGAGATGCCGAACAGGTCGGCGTCCTGCAGCGGGCCGGCGAAGCCGCCGGCCGTCGAGCTGATCTTGTCGTGGAACAGCACCGAGCCGAGTTGCGGGAGCGCCGGCGCCTGGGCCGACAGGCGCGCTCCGAGCAGCAGCGCGAGCAGGACGAGGGCGCAGGCGCGTGACAACGCACATCTCTCCGGGGCGGCCGCCCGGTCGGGCACGGCTTCAGAGGGCGGCGGACAAGGTGCTGAGCGCGGTGGCGTTGCTCAGCCGCAGACCTGCGCCGTCGTGCGCAAGGGCCTGCAGCACGACGGTAAGCGCGTCGAAGCCGGACGGCAGCGCCGGCGCGGTGAAGGGCAGCGTGAAGGTGCCGTCGAGCGCCGTGCCGCTCAACAGGAACAACTGCAGCGGCCCGCCGAGATGGTACAGGCCCTTCTCGGCGAAGAGCGGCACGCCGGTGAAGGACAGGGCCGCGAACAGGCCGACGCTGTCGCCGACCTCGCCGACGTAGAACACCGACCCGGGCTGGCCTTCGCGCAGGGCGGGCGTGGCGCTGAGCGAGCGCGGCGGCTCGCCGACCGGCACGACGAGCGCGCCGCCCTGCAGCGTGACGGCCTGCCCGATCGGCGTCCCGCCGTTGCCGGCGGTGACGGCGCTGCCCTGGTTGCGGATGTTGCCGGCGCCCGGTTGGGCGAGCAGACCCGTCTGCGTGAGGGAGGAGTAGCCCGGGCCGTTGTCGCCGGCCTCGACCGTGCAATTGCTCAGCAGCAGGCCGTTCATCAGGACGCGCGCCCCCATGCCGCCCGGCTGGCCGGGCGCGCCGGGACTGCCGCGGAACGTGCTGCCGTAGGCCGAGACCCACGCGGCGGAGACGAGCACCAGGGCGTCGGACGAGTACACCTCGGGCAGGCTCGTGCCGCCGAGGACGTGGCAGTCGACCAGGCCGACGTGGCCCGGGCTGTTCTGGACCCAGACGCCGTAGCCGCGCAGTTCGCCGACGGCGTCGACGTCCTCGAGCAGCACCGTCCCGGCATTGTCGCGCAGCTCGATCTTCACGTTGGGGGCGAAGTCGCCCTGGAAGTCGAGGCCGCGCACGACGACGTTCTGGCTGCCGGCCAGATCGCGCACCGACAGCGAGCCCTCCATCACGCCGGCGCCCGTGTCGCCGAGCAGGACCAGCGACTTGCCCGAGACGACTGCCTGCACGAAGGGCAGCGAGGACTTCACCAGCAGCGTGTCGCCCGAGACCGCGGCGGCCGTGGCGCTGGCCAGGTCGGTGAACTCGCCGGCGCCGGTGGCGTCGACGACGCGCACGGCCTGCGCGGGGGGCGCCGGAGACAGCAGCAGGACGCCCAGCATCACGGCCGGGGCGAGCGGGGCGAGACGGGTCGGGCAGCGGAACATGGGGCACTCCTCGGGGCCGTGGTCGGGCCCCGATCATAGCGCAGCGCGCGCGCTACGGGGTCGGTGCGAGCTGCGCCTCGATCGCCGCGGGGCGCACGTCGCCGCCGCGCGCGGCGTTGGCCCGCGCCCAGCGCGCGTCGTGGTGGCGCGCCGTCACGCGGCCGAGAGCGTCGACGCGGTCGTAGTACATGTTGCGCCGCACCGGCACGAAACCCGCGGCGCGCGCGTGCTCCTCGAGCAGCTCGATCGTCGCCAGGCACTCGCAGTTGGCGGCCGAGACGACGTTCTCCTCGATCATCACCGAGCCGAGGTCGTTCATGCCGTAGCGCAGCGCGACGCCCGCGACGTCGATGCCCTGCGTCACGAAACTGGCCTGCATGTTCTCGACGTTGTCGAGATACAGGCGCGCGACGGCGGCCGTGCGCAGGTAGTCGAAGCCGCCGCTCATCGGCACGGACGTCATCTCGGTATTGGGCGACTGGAAGGTCCAGGAGATGAAGGCCGTGAAACCGGCCGTTTCGTCCTGCAGCTCGCGCACGCGGCGCAGGTGCTGCACGCGCTCGGCGGGCGTCTCGACGTGGCCGAACATCATCGTGGCCGTCGTGCGCAGGCCCTGCCGATGGCACTCGCGGTGCACCTCCAGCCAGTCGTCGCTCATGGTCTTGAGCGGGGAGATCACCTTGCGCACGCGATCGACGAGAATCTCGCCGCCTCCGCCGGGCATCGAGTCGAGGCCCGCGTCGCGCATGCGCGCGATCACGTCGGCCAGCGGCAGCTTGCTCACGTGCGCGCAGTGCAGGATCTCGGAGGGCGACAGCCCGTGGATGTGGATCGGCTCGCGCTCCTTGATGGCGCGGAACAGCTCCTCGTAGCGCTCGATGCCCCACTTGGGGTGGTGGCCGCCCTGAAGCAGGATCTGCACGCCGCCGAGCGCCTTGGTCTCGCGGATCTTCTCCAGCACCGTCTCGATCGGGAGTTCGTAGCCCTCGGGGTCGCCCGGCCGCCGGTAGAAGGCGCAGAACTTGCACAGCGTCACGCAGACGTTGGTGTAGTTGATGTTGCGGTCGACGATGTAGCTCACCTCGCCGGCCGGATGCAGCCGCGAGCGCACGCGATCCGCGAGCCGCCCGATGGCCCCCAGGTCGGGGCAGCCGAGCAGGAACAGCGCGTCCTCGTCGGACAGGCGCGTCCCGTCGCGGACCTTGGCGGCGATGTCGGGGAGGCCTGTCATGTCCCGGTGTTTATAGCGATTCGAGGCCGGGTGCGGCAGGCCCGAGATGCTCAGCGGCCGTTCGTCACGGAGGCTCGCAACGGCTCGACGCGTACGGGCGACATCCAGCGCGTCGCCGACGACACGCGACCCGCCGGCTCGCCCGCGGGGCTGGCCAGCACCTGCAGCAGAAAGGCCGTGTCGGCGTCAGCGGGCAGCAGGTGATCGATGAGGCCGGCCTCGTCGAAACGGGTCGGTGGTCCCAGGGCCGTCGCCGATCCATCGAGGAGCGACGCGCCGCTCAGCGACCACGAAGGTGCGGAGCTTCGTCCCATCGCGGCGAAGAGCTGCACTTCGTCGCCCGGTCGCCCGGCCAGGCGAATCCGCAGCGGGGCGCGTTCGCAGCTGATCGAGACGTCCTCGCGCACGACGGCCTCGCGGAGACGAACGCACGAGGACTCCGTCTGGAGGACGAGATCCTTGCGACCGGCACCGTCGGCCATCAGGAACCCGCGCACGGCGTGTTCGCCGACGGCGTGGACGTCGATCAGCGGGCCGCCGCCGACGAGGATGACCGGCAAGGCCTGGTCCCGGCTCCAGCCCGCGAGTTCCACGGTCAGTGCGCCGTCGCCGAAGACGGAAGCCGTCGCGGGCGTCAGGCCGGTGACGGAGAGCGGCTGCCTCGCCGACAAGTCGCGCGTCGCGGGCAGAGCGGGCGCGACGAGGGGGGCGAGAGCCGCGACGGTCGCCCGGATCAGGGTGGGCGAAGGATGGACGAAGTCGATGAATCCGCTCTCGTCGGCGCAACCCGCGCCGTCCGCGATCGCCTGGGCGTCGAGGGCGGGGGCGTCTTCAGCGACCGCCGCGCGCAGCACGGCCGCCGCGTCGCGTCGCGTGCGCGGGCAGGTCGTACGCGTTTCCGGCGGATGAGCCGCGGCCACGACGAGGCAGTGCGCCTGCGCGTCGCGGCAGCGGCGGATCATGCGGCGCACCACGGGCTCGACGCGCGACTCGGGGACGCGCTCGCCGTGCAAGGGTCGGCCGTCGCGCCAGGCCGCGACCACGCGCGCCGGGTCCTCGCGCCGGCCGAAGTGCGCCAGGAGTTCGACCAAGCGCGAGCGTGCCGCGAGCGCATCGATCGGGCCGGGCCGCGCGTACCGCCGGAGCAGCGTCGCGTCATCGACCTCCATGGCGGGGGCCTGGTCGTTCCAGGCGGCGGGAAAGAGGACGACGACGTCAGGGCGCCATTGCTCCAGCGCCTCGATCAGGAGCAGGTCGAGCTGCTCCGTCGAGTAGCCCGGCACGCCGAGGCTCAGGACGGCGACGCGCTCGGGAGACTGGCCGGCCGCATCGAGCGCCGCCGCCAACTGCGTGCCGTACATGTCGGCGACGTCGACGCCGACTCCATACACGCAGGAGTCGCCGATGAGCACGACGCGCGCCACGTCCGGCGGCAGCGGCGTGCCCGGCCGACCGCGCCAGCGCCACGCGCCCGTCGCGTAGCGGCCGAGGTGCGACGGGCCGTGGCGATTGTGAGGCGCCAGATCGTAGGCACGCCCGGGGTGCGCGACGAATCCGGCGCTGGACGGTTCGCCCGTCGTGGCGAACAGTCTCAGGGGCGAGGGAGCGGCCAGCACCGTCGGCGTGACGATGCGGAGCAGCCCTTCGACCAGCAGCAGC
Organism: uncultured Phycisphaerales bacterium; assembly: GCA_964490005.1. Taxonomy (GTDB): domain Bacteria; phylum Planctomycetota; class B15-G4; order B15-G4; family B15-G4; genus CAZBBB01. The sequence continues at coordinate 21,080 of CAZBBB010000001.1, forward strand.
GAAGCGAAGGTCGCGATCGCCAGCAGCACGACGATCGGAAGCCGGCGCCGACGCGACATGGCGTCGAAACTAGCACATGCTCCGAGGCCGACGTGGTTCGCGAGCAGGTCAGTTCGCCGCGGCGGGTCGACGCCGGGGCGGCTCGCCGCGGGGACGCATGCAGGCAAAGCACCCGCGTCGCGTCGCTCCGTCTGCGATAGCATGGAGCCGGCTCGTGATTCGGGGGACCGTGTGAGTCGGTCGAGCATGCAGGTGCAGCGCCAAGGGCGCCTCGTCGCGACGGCGCTGGCTGTCGTGGTCGTGGTGGTCGGAGTCTGGGTCTGGTTGGGTGGCTCACTCGACGATGTCCACACCGACTCGACCAGGGCGGCGCCGCGCGACAGCGTGGCGACGGGCGTGTCGAAGGCGTGGCCTTCGGCGGCGGCGGATCGATCCGGAACGCCCGTGGCCATCGCGACGGACGCGCCGTCCGGTGCCGCACTCGACCCGCCGTCGGGCGTCGTCGCCGGCCTCGAGTTGCGCCTCACCGGGCGCGTGGTCGACTCGGCGGGTGATCCGGTCGGCGGCGCGGACGTCGTGGTGAGTGCCGGCGATCAAGGCCTCGTGCATGACATCGCGTTCGTTCAGGAGGCCCGACGGATCGGCCGCGACGCGGCGGCTTCCGTGCTCGCGCGCACCTTGCCGCCCGGCTCGCCCCCCTGGTCTCCCATGAGCACGACCACGGACTCGGCCGGGCGTTTCGATCTCGGCCCGCTGCGCGACCGGCCCGGACGAGCGCCACTCGCACGCGGCGCCGTCATGTTGCTCGCCGTCGCGGACGCGCACTGCGGCCTGCTCTTGGCGTCGACGCGGCCGCTCGCCGAGGGCGTCACCGATCTCGGCCAGCTCGTCATGCCGAGGGGCGCCTGCGTGCGCCTGAGGCTCGTCGATCCGGAGGGTCGGCCCGTGGCGGGGGTCTCGACCGGCGTCCATGTCGACATGCCGAGCGATCCCGTGATCGATCGCAACCGTGCTCTCGATCCCTCCTGGATGCGCGACGTGCGGAGTTGGCTCGTGTCGCGGGACAGTGCCGTCGACGGTGTCGTGAGTCTGGTCGGGCTCGAGGCCGGGGAAGCCATCGTCGAGATCCGTCCTCGCGGCGACTGGCAGGAGATCAGGATTCCCGGCGTGCAGCTGGAGGCGGGCCAATCCGTCGATCTCGGTGACGTCGTGCTCGACCCCGGCGACGTCATCGAGGGGGTGCTGCTCGGACCGGGCGGCACGCCCGTGCCTCGAACCTGGGTGACGGCCGTCGCCGAGACGCCGTCCGTCGGCGAGCGACGCGGCGCGACGGAGCTGACGGGAAAGTCGTGGGCCCAGGCGGAGAGCGGCGCCGACGGTCGCTTCCGCTTCGGAGGCCTGGGCCCCGGCGAATACTCGCTGCATGCCGCGGGGCGGGGAATGCGCTCGGCGCGGCTGTTCGGCGTGCCGAGCGGCTCGCGGGACGTGACCCTGCAACTCGAATCGTCGGCCCTCGTGCTGGTGACGCTGCTCGACGCGCGGACGGACGAACCGATCCTCGGTGCGCGAGTGACAGGTTCCGTGCCGAAGGCATTCCATCACCTGGCGCGTTGGGATTGGATCCTCGAAGAGGCCGATGAGCCGGCCCGGCCCGGCGAGTATCGACTGTCCGGCGCCGGCGAGGAGGGCGGCGTCGTGCGCGTCGAGGCCGACGAGTACGGTTCTGCCGCCGTCGAAGTTCCGCCGCTCGGAAGCGGCGTCGTGCACGCGATCACGCTGCGGCTCGGTCGCGCGCAGCGGTTCCGAGGTCGAGTCGTCGACTTCGACGATCGACCGGTCGCGGGAGCCGTCCTGCAGGCCGCCGCTCGCAGCGGCCCGGCCGAGGGCACGCCGACGCTCGTGGCGAGATCGGGTGCCGATGGCGGCTTCGAGCTGAAAGGGCTGCTGAACGGAGCGTGGACTCTCTGGGCCCACGCCGACGGCCATCTGCAATCGAACTCGGCGGAGATCACGGTCACGGACGAGGACATCGACGGCGTGCTGGTCCGCCTCGCACGCGGGGCTCGTGTCGAGGGGCGCGTGCTGAACGGTCGGGGCGAGCAGGTCAGCGGCGCGAACGTTCTGGCCTGGCCGATCGAGAGCAGGCCACCGCTCGTGCCCGCGGCCGCGCGTGGCACGCTCACGATCGTGAGCGGGTTTCGCGAGACGCGCGCCGCGACAAGTTCGAAACTCGACGGCGCTTTCGAGCTCTCCGGGTTGGGGCCCGGCTTGTACCTCCTCGCGGCTTCGGGCCTGCCCGCGCCGGCCCTCCAGCAGCAGCTCACGGTACTCGCGTCGGCGGCCGAGGATCCGGCGGCCACGCTTCCCGATGGCGTTCTGCGCGTGAGCCTCGCGATCGGCGAGCGCGCCAGCCGCGACCTGATCGCGACGCTTCCGGCCTCGGTGTCGGGGCGCGTCACGATCGCCGGCGTGCCTCCCGAGGAGGCGCTCGCCATGGCCGTGCTCGGCGATGGGGGCTCATGGACGGTTCTGGCCGAAGCGAGCTGCGATGCCGAGGGGCGCTTCGCGTTCGCCGGACTTCCGGCGCGTGAGGTCGTGATCGCGGCCGTCAGCCAGGGCGCCGCCGTGCCGACCTTCGAGCGCGTCGCGCTGCGGGAGGGCCAGCACTCCGTGGTGGACCTCACGCACGGCGGGCGATCCGTGCACGGCCGCACGATCGATGTCGACACGAAGGAAGCTCTGGGCGGCGTTCCCGTCGGACTGCTCGCGGACGCGCCGGACGAAAAGCTCGCGTGGCAACGCGGGCTCCTGACGCTCCTCACGACCACGGGTCGCCACCGCGGTGTCGGCACGGGTGTCGTCTCGGATGCGGCGGGGCGCTTCGTGCTCAAGGCCGTTCCACCGGGGCGTTACGCGTCGGTGGTCCATGGCGAAGGCTGGTATCAGCCGTCCGCGACGCGCTTCGACGTGGCGGACCTGGGCCGGACCGACGACCTCGTCGTGTCCGTCACGTGTCACGCGGTGGTGGAGGGCACGGTTCGCTTCTCGGGCGGTGGCACCGTCGGGCTGGGATCGCGGGACTTCGAGATCGGTCTCTGGAGCCCGACCGGGAACGTCGTGCATCGATGGGTGTACATCCGCGACGGAGCCTACCGGCTGCAGGGTCTGCAGCCCGGTGACTACGAACTGCAGGTCAAGGACCAGCGCAGCGGCACGGTCGTCGTGCATCGGCAGCCCGTCTCGTTGATCGAGAAGGAGCATCGGCGCCTCGACATCACGTTGCGGCCTTGAATCGCCGCCGTGCCGGCGCGCCTTGATCCGGCGGCGCGCGGCAGCCGATGATCGGGGATTCTCGGTGGTCGTCCCAGGAGAGTGCCCGTGCCCGCCACGTCGATGGACCAGGTCGTCAACCTCGCCAAGCGGCGGGGTTTCGTGTTTCCGGCGAGCGAGATCTACGGCGGCCTGAACTCCTGCTGGGACTACGGGCCGCTGGGCGTCGAGCTCAAGCGCAACGTCAAGGACGCCTGGTGGCGCGCGATGGTCAGCACGCGGCGCGACGTGGTCGGTCTCGACAGCGCCATCCTGCAGCACCCCGACGTGTGGCGCGCGAGCGGGCACGTCGACTCCTTCAGCGACCCGATGGTCGACTGCCGCAAGTGCAAGGCGCGCTTCCGCGCCGACGACATGGACAACGCGGTCTGCGGCGAGTCGAAGAAGCCCGTCAGCGCCGAGTGCCGCGCGCAGTTCACCGAGCCGCGCGCCTTCAACCTGATGTTCCGCACGCACCTGGGGCCCGTCGAGGGCGAGGGCAGCCTGGCCTATCTGCGCCCGGAGACCGCGCAGGGCATCTTCACCAACTACCTCAACGTGCAGACCACGGCGCGCCTCAAGCCGCCCTTCGGCGTGGCGCAGATCGGCAAGTCCTTCCGCAACGAGATCACGCCCGGCAACTTCATCTTCCGCACGCGCGAGTTCGAGCAGATGGAGATGGAGTATTTCGTGCCGCCGGCCGAGTGGGAGCGCTGGTTCGACTACTGGCGCGGGCAGCGCTGGGACTGGTACGTGGCCCTCGGGCTCTCGCCCGAACGCCTGAGGCGTCGCGATCACGAGGCCACCGAGCTGGCCCACTACAGCAACGCCACCACCGACATCGAGTACCGCTTCCCGATCGGCTGGAAGGAACTCGAGGGCGTGGCCTCGCGCACCGACTTCGACCTCAAGCGCCACACCGAGTCTTCGGGCAAGACGCTCGAGTATTTCGACGGGCAGACGCGCGAGCGCTTCGTGCCCTACGTCATCGAACCGGCCGCGGGCGTCGATCGCGCGACGCTGGCCTTCCTGTGCGAGGCCTACACCGAGGAGCAGGTGCCGGCCGGCGAGGGCGGCGAGATGGAGACGCGCACCGTGCTCGCGCTGCATCCGCGCCTCGCGCCGATCAAGGTGGCGATCTTCCCGCTGGTGAAGAAGGAGGGCATGCCCGAACTCGCGACCAAGATCGAGGAGAGCCTGCGCGCGCGCGGCATCGCGACCTTCTACGACCAGTCGGGCGCCATCGGTCGGCGCTACCGCCGGCAGGACGAGATCGGCACGCCCTGGTGCGTGACGGTCGACGGCGAGTCGGTCTCGGCCGGCACCGTCACGCTGCGCGACCGCGACACGATGGCGCAGGAGCGCGTGGCGGTCGACGCGCTTCCCGACCTGCTCTCGGCCAAGTTGCTGGCATGAGCGCCGGCCGCCGTCGCCCGAGCGGCAAGCTGGTCGTGACCGGGCGGCCGATGGCCCCCGGCCTGGCGGTCGGGCACGCGCTGTTCCACACCGAGCACGACCTCGACATCCCCGTGCGCACGCTGGCCGCATCCGAGGTGGCGGGCGAGGTGCGCCGGCTCGATACGGCCGTGCGGGCGACGCGCAAGGCGCTCGAGGAGGTCGAGCAGCAGATCGCGAGCGAGGTCGGCACGAACGACGCGCGCATCTTCTCGGTGCAGAGCCTGCTGCTCGACGATCCGACCTTCCGCAAGGGGCTGCGCGAGCGGATCCGCGAGCAGCTGGTCAACGCCGAAGTGGCCGTGCGCGACGAGGCGCTCGTCTGGGAGCAGCGGCTGGCCGGCGCGGCGATCGGCGGCGACCGCGATCCTTCCTCCGACCTGCGGGACGTCGCGCGGCAGCTGCTGCGCCAACTCGCGGGCAAGCCCTCGGCGCGCGTGAAGGGCGGCGAGGACCGCGTGATCCTCGTCACGCGCGAGCTCTTGCCCAGCGACGCGGCGCACGTCGACCGCGCGCGGCTGGCGGGCATCGTCACCGGCAGCGGCGGCGCGGCCAGCCACGCGGCGATCCTCGCGCGCAGCCTCGGCATCCCGGCCGTCACCGGCGTCGACGTGGCCGCGCTGCCGGCGCGCGGCGGACGCTGGATCGTCGACGGCGGCGTCGGGCAGGTCATCGTCAACCCGACGCGCGCCGACCTGGCCGCCGCCGAGCGCCGCAGCGCCGATCACCTGCGCTTCCGCGCCGAACTCATGGGTCAGACGCACGCCGAGGCCGAGACGGCCGACGGCACGCCGATCGAGATCCTGCTCAACGTCGAGAACTTCGAGGAGCTGCCGCGCGAGGTGCTCGGCGCGCAGCACGCGATCGGGCTGTACCGCACCGAGTTCCTGTACATGCACCGCGGCTCCTTCCCGAGCGAGGAGGAGCAGCTGCAGCACTACGTCGGCGCCCTGTCGCGGCTCGGTCCGCGCGAGATCACCTTCCGCACGATCGACGTCGGAGGCGACAAACCGCTGCCCTACCTGAGCATGCCGTCCGAGCCCAATCCGGTGCTCGGCTGGCGCGGCCTGCGCCTCTCGCTCGAGTGGCCCGACATGTTCTACGCGCAGATCCGCGCGCTGCTGCGCGCCTCGGCGCACGGACGGGTGCGCATCCTGTTGCCGATGATCACGATGGTCGAGGAGTTCCGGCGGGCGCGCGACATCGTCCGCGAGGTTCAAGCCGACCTGCGCCGGCGCGGCGTGCCGCACGATGCCGACGTGCCGGTCGGCGCGATGGTCGAGGTGCCGGCCGCCGCGATGGGCGCGCGCAGCCTGGCCGAGGAGGCCGACTTCCTCTCCATCGGCACCAACGACCTCTCGCAGTACGCCCTCGCCGTCGACCGCAACAACGCGCGCGTGGCCGATCTCTACCAGCCGCTGCACCCCGGCCTGCTGCAGATCGTGCATCACGCCGTGTCGGCCGCCGACGCCTCCGGGACCCCGATCTCGCTGTGCGGCGAACTCGCGGGCGACCCGCAGGCCACGGTCCTGCTGCTGGGGCTCGGCCTGCGTTCGCTGAGCATGCCGCCCTACCACCTGCCCCTGGTGCAGCGCGTCGTGCGGGCGGTGCGCCTCGATCGGGCGCGCGCCGTCGCCGGCGAAGCGCTGCGGCTCGGCAGCACGACCGAAGTGCGACGCCTGCTGCGCCGCCACACGCTCGAACTCGTGCCCGACCTCGGGGCCTGGCTGCCCGAAAGCGCCTGAGGGGGCGGGACGTGCGCGAGACCGTCTTCGTGCTGCACGGGCTCAACCGCACCCAGCTCTCGATGGCGTGGCTCGCCGGGCGGCTGCGTTCGGCCGGCTACGCGGTCTGCAACCGGCACTACGCGACGCGCTCGCGGACCCTCGAGGAGCACGCCGACATGCTGCTCGAGCGCGTCGCGGCCGAGCGCGAGCCGGGCGGCGGCGCCGTCCACTTCGTCACGCACAGCCTCGGCGGACTGGTCGTGCGCTGCGCGCTGCACCGCTGCGCGCCCGGCCGGCCGCCGCTCGACGCGCCGGGACGCTTCGTCATGCTCGGCACGCCCAATCAGGGCAGCGAACTGGCGCAGCAGCTGGCGCACTCGCGCGCGTGGAGCGCGCTGCTCGGCCGGCAGGCGCTGGAGGTGCTCGCGGACGGGGCGCGCTTCGCGCAGTGGGGTCCGCCGCCGCTCGTCTGCGGCGTGATCGCCGGCGGACGCGGCGACGGCCGCGGCTGGAATCCGCTGCTGCACGGCGACGACGACGGGGTCGTGACCGTCGCGGGCACGCATGTCGAGGGCGAGGCGGATCACCTCGTGCTGCCCGCCTTCCACACGGCGCTGCCGTGGAGGCGCGACGTCGCCGAGCAGGTGCTGCATTTCCTGCGGCACGGGCGCTTCGCTAGGATGCGGCCCGACGCGGGCTGAACGTCGCGCTCGCCGAGCGCGCCACGGGAGCGTCGCGGCGGCCCGCGCCGCACCCCACGGAGATCCGTCATGGACCGGCTGCCGCTCCTCGCCGCGCTCGCCCTGCTTCTCCCGGCCGCCTGCGCCACGGCCGCGCCGCGTCCGTCCGAGACGGTCCTCAATCCGGCGGCGCCCCGCTGGGTCTACGAACCCTCCTACGACTGGGACGAGGACGACGAGCCGGGCGTGATCTACGCCGCCGGCCGCGCCCGCATCCACCTGAACCTGAACCTCGCCGAGGAGAACGCGCGCGCCGACGCGCTGGCCGACATCGCGGCCTTCCTGGAGGTCACGATCGAACGCATGCACACGAGCCTGGCCTCCGAGGCCGGCTCGCTCGGCGAGGCCGAGGCGATCGTCTCGAGCTTCGACGACGAACTCTTCACGCGTCAGCTCGTCTCGGCGTCGCTCTCGGGCGCTCGCCTGCAGGGCAGCTGGTTCGACGAGCACGACTACCACGTGTGGATGAAGTACGACGCCCGGGACGCCTTCTTCACGCAGCTCCAGCAGCAGCTCGGCGAGCGCCTGCGCGACGGCGGCCGCGAACTGCAGGAGGCCGCCCGCGACCGGCTGCTCGAGCAACTGCTCGCGTCGGTGGCGGCGCACAACGACCGGTGAAGCGCGCGCTGCTCGCGGTTCTGCTCGCGCTGCCGGCGGGCGCCGGTTGCGCCGGCTGCCCGCCGTCGTGGCTGGACGCACCGCCCGAGAGCGGCGACTGGATCTACGCCGGCGGCGCCTGCGGCGAGGTGTTCGTCGACGCCGACGCGCGGGACGTGGCCCTGACGCGCGCCGCGCGCGCGCTGGCCGAGCGACTCGGACTCGACGTGTCGGCGCGGCTCTCGGTGCGGCACGTCGACGGCCGGCTGTGGGTCGAGGCCGTCGGCGCGCAGGGCGGGCACGACGGGCTCGACCGGCTGCAGCTCGTCGACTCGGCGACCTGCGACGGCGTGACGCACGTGCTCGTGCGCCTGCCGCGCGGCTGAGGCGGGCCGCGGTGGTCCGGGGACGCGGCGCGCGCAGCATCCTCGGCTCGCTGCCGGCCTACGGGTGGGCCGCGCTCGCGCTGGTCGCGGCGCTGTCGCTGGCACTGCTGTGGGGCGGCCCGGACGCGGCGGTGTCCCGCGTGCGCCTCACGGGCGGGGGCCCCTGGCACACGGCCAGCCTGCAGGACGACGCGCTGCGCCTGCACGTGCTGCGCGCCGGCGAGGAGCGCGAACTGCCGCCGGGGGCTTATCGTGTGACGCTCTTCGCGCACGACGGCGCCGAGGCGCACCGCGAGGTGCAACTCGTCGCGGGCGAGGTCGAACTCGACGGCCGCTAGCGCGGCCGCTCCTGCAGCGTGAGCAGCAACGCGCGCTCCTCACCCGCACCCAGCGTGATCGACTGGTGCGCCTCGAAGCGCAGCGCTTCCCACAGCGCGGCCGGGCTGGCGGTGAGTTCGTAGCTGCCCGCCGGAAGCGGGGGCAGGCGGTAGCCTCCCGCGGCATCGGTCTGCACCTGGACGAAGACCTGCTCGCCGTGCGCGGCGACCCGCGCCCCTGCGCGCGGCAGACCGTCGCCGCCGAGCACGGTGCCCATGAGCAGCGCGCCGGCCGGGGGCTGCAGCGTGCCGAGTTCGCTCAGGCGACCTTCGACGACCTCCACCGCGCGCACGTGCAGATCGGGAGCCCCCGGCGCGCGCAGCGTCAGCGTCCACGCCCCCGGCGGGACGTGCTCGAGCAGGAAGCGGCCCTGCTCGTCGAGCGCCGCCACGAGGCCGTGGGACGGCGGCGTGGGAAAGGTCGCCTCGATCGGCAGCGAGGGGTCCCAGTCGGGCGCTCGCAGTTCGGCGCGCGCGCCCGGTGCCGGCGCGGCCAGGCGGCCCGCGATCGAGCCGCCGCGCTGCAGCGCGACGACGCATTCGACGTGCCCGCTGTCGGGCCCCAGGATCACGTCGCTGCTCTCGGCGGCGGCGAAGCCTTCGGCGCGCACGGCGAGCCGGTAGCTGCCCGGCCGCAGGCCCGTGAGGAGGAAGGCCTCGGGCGTCGCGAAGCTGCGCTCGCGCGCGACGCCGGCCAGCAGACCGGCGCCCGTGCGCCCGTCCGGCCGGATCTCGACGGTGAAGGTGCGCGGCGGGGCGCCGTCCGCGAGCAGGCGCCCGTGCAGGCTGAGCGCGAAGCGCGCGCGCAGCAGGACGTCCTCCTCGCCGGCCTGCACCGCGACCGGCTGCGGCAGGTAGCAGCGGTAGGATTCGACGTCGATCTGGTAGCTGCCGGCGGCGATGTCGGCGAACGTGAAGCGGCCGTCGCGATCGGTGCTCGTGCGCGCGAGGAACCAGCTCGAGGGCCCCGACTCGCGGCGCGAGAGACGCAGCGGGACGTCCGCGAGCGGACGGTCGTCGCTGCCGAGCAGCAGGCCGCCGAGGAACGAGTCGGCGGCCTGCAGCGAGAAGTCGTGGCGCGCGCCGCCGCCCACGCCGCCGAGGGCCAGCGAGATGGACGTCGACTGCGACTGATGCCCCGCCGACGAGGCCTCCACGCCGTACTGGCGCTGCGCGAGGTGCAGGAACTCGTAGCGGCCTTCGTCGTCGGCGATCGTCTCGCGCGGCCCGCCCGTCGCGCCGCGTTGCGTGCCCGTCAGGTCGGAGAGCTGCACGCGCGCGCCGGCCAGCGGGGCGCCGGCCGCGTCGCTCACGCGTCCGTGCAGACGCAGCCCCGCGTCGAGGACCAACTCGCCGAGGTCGACCTGCGCACCATCGTCCACCGCGACGGGCTCATGTTCGAGCAGCGCGAACTCGGGATGTTCCACCGCGAACCCGAGCGGTTCGCCCGCGGGCAGGCCCGCGAACTCGAAGCGGCCGTCGTCGCCGGTCGTGAACCGCGGCGAGAGATCCTCCCGGGTGCGCAGCAGCAGACCCTCGCCGACGCGGAAGGGCGTCACCACGGCGTCGCCGACCGGGTTGCCCGAGCGCGAAACGACGCGGCCCGCCACGGTCGTGAGCCGGTCGTCGGCGACGATGCGCTGGGGCAGGCCGATCGGCGCGGCCGGCGCGCCCGACGCCGGGGCATCGGCCCCGGCGCCGGGCGTGCCGGCGGCCGGCAGCGCCGGTCGGGGCGCGGCCTCGGGGTGGTCGAGAGTGCCTCCCGTCGGCCCGTCCTCGCCGTTCGTCGAGGCCAACCAATAGATGCCGAACCCCGCAAAAAGGGCGAGGGCCAGCAGGATCGGCCACACGCTGCGCGTACCCACGCACCCAGTCTACGGAGGGGGAAGGATGCGATTTCCTTGATTTTGGTGCCCAACCGGGGGCGGACGGAGGTCGATAGGCGCCCTTGTCCCCGCGGGAGCCTCACCCTTGCTGCGCAGCACGCCCGTCGCCGTCCTGATCACCACTCTGGCGGGATGCGCCGGGCCGACGCTCGTGGCGACCGCCCCGCAGACCTCGTCGCCGCCCGCGCAACTGCGCGCGGAGTTGCCGACGGCGCTCGCGGCGGAGCTGGCGGCGCTGCGTCTGCTCGCCGCCGGCGCCGAGGCGGTCGCGCAGCGTCAGCCGCAAGTCGCCGTCGGTCTGCTCGAGCAGGCCCTCGCCGCCGGCAGCGCGCCGGGGCCGACGCGGTACCTGCTCGGCGTGGCCCGGCTCGATCTCGGCGACGCGCACGGTGCGCTCGACGAGCTGCGCGCGGGGGCGGCGGCCGATCCGACCGACCCCGCCATTCCGTGCGCGATCGGCCGCGTGCTGCGCGAACTCGGAGACACGCGAGGTGCGGCCGACGCGCTGCAACTCGCCACCGAACTGGCGCCCGAGGATGCGCAGCTGCGCGCCCTGCTCGGTCAACTGCGTCTCGAGGACGGCGATCTGCAGGCGGCCTTCGACGCCTTGCGCGCCGCGCTCGATCTCGACCCCGGCCTGACCGACGCGCAGCGCGGCCTGTCGCTGCTCATGCTGCAGGTCGGCGAGTCGGAGCGCGCCGAGGCCGGCTTCCGCGCGGCGCTGCAGGATCGCCCGGACGACGCCCGCCTGCACGCCGGTCTCGGACACGCGCTGCGCGATCTCGGGCGCGACGAGGAGGCCGCGGAGGCCTTCACGCGCGCCGCCGAACTCGAGCCCGGACAGCCCGCGCACCACGCCAACGCGGGAAGCGCGCTGGCCCAGATCGGGCGACTGCGCGGCGCGCGCGCGGCGCTCGAGCGGGCGCTGGCGCTGCGCGTGCCGCCGGGCGGCGAACGCGCCCTGCTGCTCATGGACTACGGCGGCGTGCTCGAGCGGCTCGGCGATCTGGACGGCGCCGAGGAGGCCTACGCCTTGGCGGCGTCGGAGGCCCCGGAGGCCGACGCGCCGCTCGAGGCGCTCGGCCTGCTGCGGCTCGATCGCGGCGATGTGCCGGGCGCGCGGGCCGACCTCGCGGCCGCCTTGGCGCGCGGCGGACTGACGGCCGAGGCGCTCGTCGAACTGGCGCTGCTGCACGAGCAGGCCGGCGACCTGGAGTCCTCGCGGCACTGCGCACGGCTGCTCGAGTCGGCGGCCTCCGAGTCGCCGCTGATCGCGTTCCGGCACGCGCAACTGCTCGTGCGCTCGGCCGACGCGTCCACGCGCGACGCCCGCCGCGCCATCGAGATCGTGCGATCGCTGCAGGACGGGCCCATCGGCGACGACGGCGCGCTGTGGGGGCTGCTGGGCGAGGCGCTCGTCGCCGAGGGGGCCTTCGAGAGCGCGCTGCAGGCCGCCGACCGCGCCCTGAGCCGGGCCGAGCCGGGCCAACCGCAGTGGCAGCGCTTCCACGACCTGCGCGCGCTGTGCCTGTCGCGTCTCGGCGAGCGCTGAACGTATCCTGAGCGGATGTCCCTGCCGCGCATCGTGCAGCTCGCCGGCCTGCTGTTCGTCACGTACGTGATGGTCGAGTCGTACCGCGTCTCCGACATGACCTTCCAGTTCGGCGGGCTGACGCTGGGCGCCGCGCTGTTCGTCGCGGGGCGCTGGTGGGAGTCGCGCACGGCGCGCTGAACCCCGCGCGGGCGGCTCAGGCGCGCGGGTGCGTCCGCTCGTAGACGTCCTTGAGACGGCCGATCGAGACGTGCGTGTAGACCTGCGTCGTCGACAGGCTCTCGTGGCCGAGCAGCTCCTGCACGACGCGCAGATCGGCGCCGCGGTCGAGCAGGTGCGTCGCGAAGCTGTGGCGCAGCGTGTGCGGGCTCGTCTCGCGCGACAGGCCCGCAGCCACGGCGTGGTGCTTCACGAGACGCGCGATGCTGCGAGTGCCGAGGCGCCGGCCGTCGCGCTGGTTGGTGAACAGCGCCACCTCGCCCGGCCGTCTGCGCGCCTGTGCCAGGCGAGCGCGCTCGGGCAGCCAGGCGCGCAGGGCTTCGACGGCGGGTGTGCCGAGCAGCGCCAGGCGTTCCTTGCCGCCCTTGCCGAGGACGCGCGCCGAGCCGGCCTGCAGGTCGACGTCGGGCAGGTCGAGGCCCGAGCACTCCTGCACGCGCAGTCCGCCCGAGTAGAGCACCTCGAGCACGGCCCGATCGCGCAGGCCGGGCATGCCGCTGGTGTCGGGCGCGGCGAGCAGCCGCAGCACGGCCTGTTCGTCGAGCGCGCGGGGCAGGGCGCGGCCTTTGCGGGGCGACCGCAGCGCCCGGCTCGGGTCGGCGGGAATGCGGCCTGTCGCCGCCAGCCAACCGAAGAACCCGCGCAGCGCGGCCTGCTTGCGCGCCAGCGTGGCGCGGCTCGGTGCCGGCAGCGCCGCCAGCCACTCGCGCAGCAGCAGCGTGTCGATCCGCGCCGGCTGCGAGGCGCCCTGCGCGGCCGCGAACTCGAGCAGCGCCGAGATGTCGGCGCCGTAAGCGCGCAGCGTGTGCTCGCTGGCGTGACGGGTCTCGCGCAGGTGGGCCAGCCAGGCCGTCAGGAGCATGCGACCAAGATGCGGGGCGGCCCGGGCCCGCTCAAGCGCCAAGCGGCGCCCCGTACAATCCGCCGGCGTGTCCCGGATCGTGACGCTGCCGGTGGCTGCCGGCCCGCCGCTCGCCGAGCTGGCGGCGTTGATCGACGACACGCGTCGGCCGGTGCTGTTCGACGGCGGCGTGCGCGCGTCCGGCCTGGCCTGCTGGAACTTCCTGGCCTTCGATCCCGACGAGGTGCTCGAGCTCGAGGCGAGCGGGTCGCGACAGGCCTTCGAGGCGGTCGACGAACTCCTCGCGCGGCGCTGGCCCGGGGCCTGCCGTGCGGCGGCGGACGCGGAGCTGCCGCCTTTCACCGGAGGGCTTGCGGGCTGGCTGGGTTACGACCTCGGGCGGCAGCTCGAGCGCTGGCCGGCGCGCGCGCGACCCGATGCCGATCTGCCGGACGCGTGCCTCGGGGCCTACGAATTCGTGCTGGCCGAGCACCTGCCGAGCGGCAGGCGACTGATCGCGGGACGCGGCTCGCGGGCGCGCGCGGAGCGCTTCCTGGCGGAGGTCGAGGCACTCGCGCGGCACGCACGTCGCGTGCCGGCCGTCGGCGCCGTCGGCGGCCGCCCGATCGGTTCGTTCGATCGCGCCGGCTACGAGCGCGCCGTGGGTCGGGTGCGCGAACGGATCCTCGAGGGCGACGTCTATCAGGTGAACCTGTGCCAGCGCTGGGAGGTCGCGTACGAGGGCCGGCTGGAGGGGCTGCAGGCGGCCCTGCGCGAACGCTTTCCGGGAGCCTTCGGCGCGCTGCTCCGCACGCCGCGCGCGGCGGTGGTCTCGAGTTCGCCCGAGTTGTTCGTCCGCCGCCGCGGCGCGCACGTCGAGAGCCGTCCGATCAAGGGCACGCGTCCGCGTGGTCGCGACGCCGCACAGGACGAGCGCCTGCGCGCGGAACTCGAGGCCTCGCCCAAGGAGATCGCGGAGCTGTCGATGATCGTGGACCTCGTCCGCAACGACCTGGGGCGATCGGCGGTGCTCGGCAGCGTGCAGGTCGACCCGGCCTTCGACACCGAGGCCTGGCCGACGGTGTTCCACCGCGTCGCGCGCGTGCGCTGCGAGGTCGATGCGGGCGCTCCGGCCGGGCCGATCATCGCCGCCGCCTTCCCGCCGGCGTCGGTCACGGGGACCCCCAAGATCTCGGCGCTGGCCCTGATCGAGGACCTCGAGCCCGTCCGGCGGCACGTCTATACCGGCGCGATCGGCTGGGTCGGCGCCGAGGGTGACTTCGACCTCTCGGTCGCCATCCGCATCGCGACGCTCGTCGACGGCCGGCTGCTGCTGCCCTTCGGCAGCGGGATCACGCTGGCATCCGACCCGTCCGCCGAGTACGAGGAGACCCTGCACAAGGCGGCGGCGCTGTTCGCGGCGCTGTCGCTGCCCCTGCCCGGATCGGAAAGCCTGACCTGACCATGCACGCGTACGTCTGGCTCGACGGCGAGGTCGTTCCGGCCGCCCGCGCCGCGGTCTCGGTCTTCGATCGCACGCTGCTCTACGGTCTGGGCGCCTTCGAGACCTTCCGCCTGCACGGCGGAGAGCCGTTTCTCGTCGATCGGCACGTCGAGCGCCTGCAGCGCTCGCTGGCGGCCGTCGGGCTGCCGGCGCCCGCGGCGCTCGCGGGCCTGCCGTCCGGCGTTCGTGAGCTGGCGGCGCGCAACGACGCGCCCAACACGCTGTGCCGCGTCACGGTCACCGCCGGCGCCGGCCCGGACCTCGGTGCGGGGTGCGCCCCGTCCCGGGCGGTGGCGATCCTGCGCGCGGTGCCGCCGCCGGCGCGGGCTCCGGTAAGCGTGGGGATCGCGCCGTTCCTGCACGATCGCCGCTCGCCGCTCGCCGGGGTCAAGACCACCAGCTACCTGCAGCACTACCTGCAGCGCGACGCGGCCGAGACGGCGGGTCGACTGGACGACCTGATGATCGACGAGGACGGCTGCATCACCGAGGGGACCGTTTCGAACGCCTTCGCGGTGCGCGACGGGCGCCTGATCACGCCCCCCGTGAGCGTGGCCATCCTCGCCGGCGTGACCCGCGGCGTCGTGCTCGAGTTGGCGCGGGCGTCGGGGGTCCCGGTGGACGAGCGCCCCCTGCCCCTCGGCGAGTTGGAGCGCGTGGACGAGTTCTTCCTGACCGGTGCGGGCAAGTGCCTGGTCGCCGCCGATCTCGTCGGGGAGCGCACCCTGCCCGCGCGACGCCCGGTGACGACGTCCCTGCGGTCGGCACTGATCGCGCGCATCGCGTCGGAGTGCCGGGTGGCCGCCGACACGATCCGGATCTGAGATCCGAGGGACCTCGGCGGGCGGGGGAGTCGTGCTGCTAGGATGTCCGGCTCGTCCGCCCGACCCGAGGTCCGCCGCATGCCGGCTTGGTCGTCCGTCCGCGCCTGTCTGGCCGTCGTCTGTCTGGCGGGCGCGGCGGCGCCGCTCATGCCCGACGATGGCCCCGACGAGACGGCGCTGGCGATGGTGGCGCAGATCGACGCGGCGCTCGACGCGCACGACGCCGAGGCCATCCAGGACGCGCTGCGTCGGCTCGAGGGCGTCTACGCGCAGGTCGGCGACAAGACGCTCAAGAAGGTCCTCAAGGCCGTCGGCCAGGTCTTCCGCGAGTTCAAGCCGCGCATCGATGCCGGGTTGCCGGTCCTGCCGCCGGCACCCGGAGACACCGGCGACGAGGTGATCCTCGAAGATCCGCGCGTGGAGATCCTGGCCTGCTACCGCATGGCCGTGGGGCTGATGTACGACAAACCGCAGGGCGCCGACGTGCTGCTGCCCGTGCTCAAGCTGCCGCACGTGAAGAACTGGCCCGAGGTCGTGGCCCTGATCGTGCAGGGACTCGGCTATCGGCAGGATCCGACGCTCACGAAGGCGATCGCGCCGTGGCTCGCGGCCGATTCGGCGGCGTTGGCTTCGGCGGCGGCGGCGGCGCTCGGGCAGTTGCACGAAAAACCCGTCGAGGCGCGGCGCGAGGCCGTTGCCGCGCTCGTCGATGAGTTCCAGCGCGCGTACGACGAGGCCGCCAAGGAGGCGCGCAAGCTGCGCGAGGGCGACGCCGCGCCGGCCGCCGATCGCCTGGCGTCGATGCAGGTGGCCTTCACCGAGTCGCTCACGATGCTGACGCGGGCGACGTGCGCCGATCCGCCCGCGTGGAGCGCCTGGTTCTCGGCCCGAGGGAGGGAGTCGGACTGGTGAACCTCGGGACGCTCGTGCGTGAGCGGCTCATCGATCCCGTCCGACGCGCCCAAGGCTCCCCGGTGTCCATCGCCCGGGGCACCGCGCTCGGCCTGTGGATCAGTTTCACGCCGACCGTCGGCATCCAGATGTTCCTCGTCACGGCGATCGGCATTCCGCTCAAGGCCAATCTGCCGATCGCGATCGCGCTCGTCTGGCTGAGCAACCCCGTCACGATCATCCCGCTGTACTACAGCTACTACTGGTTGGGCGCGGTGCTTCTCGGCGAGGGCGCGCGCGGTTACGGCGAACTCACGGAGGTGCTGCTGCGCCCGATCCGCGCGATCGAGGACGGCTCGACCGGCTTCCTCGACAGCCTCGGGTTGCTGGGCGGCGAGGTGCTGGTCCCGCTGATGGTCGGGTCCGTCGTGGTCGCCACGGCGCTCGCCATACCCGGCTACCATGTCGCGCTCCGCATGGCGACGCGGCGGCTGGCGCGACGACTCGAGGAAGAGGCGCGCGCGGCCGCCGTCGAAGCCGGCGGTCAGCCCGCTCCGCCCGCCCCCGTCGTGGAGGAATCCCGCCGCCCATGAACGGAGTTCGCGAGAGCGGGCGCGGCGGCGATCGGGGGAGCCGCGGGCGACGGGTCCTCGGCCTGGCGGTGTCGCTGGCGATCGCCTCGCTGGCCACGGCGGTCTGGGCGCTGTGGTCGCGCCAGACCCTGAGGGCGGAGATCCCGCGGCACGAGGAGCGCCTGCGCGACGAAGTCGTTCGTGCCATGGACGCCGCCGTGGAGCACGAGCGCGGGTTGGGGCAGCGTGCCGTGGCGCAGGCCGAGGAGCGGCACCGTGTCGCAGTCGACGCGCTGCAGCTCCGGCACCTTTCGGAGGTCGAAGCGCTGGCCGCGGAGGCTGCCGGCAAGGCCGACGAGGTCGCGGCGCTGCAGTCGGATCGGATCGTGCTCGAGCGGGACCTCGTCGAGGCGCGTCGGCGCGGCGACGAGTCGGAGAGCGAGCTGGCGGCGGCGCGCGCCGAACTCGAGGTGCTCGTGGACGAGCGCGAGGCGTCGCGCCGGACCTACAACGAACTCGTCGGACGCAATGCACGGCTGCTCGAGCAGGTGCTCGAGCGCGACCGGCGACTCGATGCCTTGGGCGCGAAGCTGGCCGAACTCGCGGCGCGCGGCCCCGAACGGTCGTCGGTCGTCGAGTCGCCCGAGCCCGGGCAGGTGCCGCTGGCCGCCCGGTTCAACGAGGCGCTGCGGGCCGCGGGAGCCGAGCGCATCACGGTCGTGCAGGTGGCGTCGGTGGGCCTGGGAGGCGCACGCGACCTGCTCGTGCGGCTCGAGCCGCTCGACGGGGCGGCCGAGGCCCTCGTGATCGGCGTGGAGCGCGCGGTGCTCACGTCGAGCGAAGGGCGCGTGTCGCTCGCGCTGCTCGGCGCGCGCGAGGCGGCCGACGACCAACCGTTCGATCTCCCGGTGCCACTGCCGGAGTTCGATGCCCCCGGCTGGGCGGCGCTGGGGCTGGAGATCCCGGCGGCGGGGCCGCCGCTGTCGCGCGTCAGGCAGGCATTGGCCGCACTCGTCGCGCCGGGCGGCTGGAGCGTGGCGTCGCTGGGTTCCTTCGACGGGACGCAGCTTGCGGATCTGGAACTGCGGCAGGTCGACGAGCGCGGGCAGGTCCTGCGCTCGCTCTTCGCGCCGCGCGCGACGGTCGACGCGACCGTGCAGGTCCTCGAACTGCACGGAGGTTCGGTGGCGGTCGGAGGTGAAGTGCGCCCGTTCTATGACGGGCTGTACCGGCTGGCGCTGCACGGAGCGGATGCCGCCGGTTGGTACCAGGCGATCGGGGTCGTGCCGCCGTGAACGCCTTCGAGGCATGTCTCGAGGAGACGCGCGTCGAACTCGACGCGGCGCTCGACCGGTGGTTGCCCACGGTCGACCGGGAGGGCGATCTCGCCGCGGCCATGCGGCACATCGTGTTCGCCGGCGGGAAGCGCTTGCGGCCCGCGCTGGCGCGTTGGGGCGCCGTGCACGTCGGCGGAACGGCGGGTGAGGCGCTCGGCGCGGCGGGAGCGCTCGAACTCGTCCACGCGTACTCGCTGCTGCACGACGACCTGCCGTGCATGGACGACGCGGCGCTGCGCCGGGGCCGCCCCTGCGCGCACGTCGTGTACGGCGAGGCCACCGCGCTGCTGGCGGGCGATGCGCTGCTCACGCTGGCCTTCGAGGTGCTCGTCGAGAACACGCCCGCGGATCGCCCCGTGGGGGAACTCGTGGCGACGCTCGCGCGCGCCGCGGGGTGGGCCGGCATGGTCGGCGGCCAGGTCGCCGATCTCGCGGCCGAAGGGCGGCCGCCGCACGTGTCGATCGTGCGCTCGATCCACGAGCGCAAGACCGCCGCCCTGATCGGCGCGGCGTTCCGCATGGGGGCGCTGGCGGGCGGAGCGGCGGTGTCCGAGGCCGAGGCGCTCGAGCGCGCCGGGCACGACATCGGCCTGGCCTTCCAGATCGTCGACGACCTGCTCGACGTTCAGGGCACCAGCGCCGAACTCGGCAAGCCCGCCGGGGCGGACGAGGCCGCCGGGAAGATGACCTGGCCGGCCGCCGTGGGCGTACGGCGCGCCCGCGCCGATGCCGAGGCCCTCTTGGAGCGCGCCTCGCAGACGTTCTCCTCCGGCCCCGCGGCGGAGCAGTTCGCGGGGCTGAGGCGGATGCTCCTGCCGGGTGCGCACGAGCGCGCCACCTGACCCGGACCCGCGCCGAACTTGGTACCGTAAGCGCGCTTCGCGTCACGCACCGGCCGCCCCATGTCCCTGCTGCAACGCATCAACTCGCCCGAAGACCTGCGCCAGCTGTCCGTCGAGCAGCTTTCCCTCCTCGCCGAGGAGATGCGCGTCGACCTCATCGACGCCATCCAGCGGACCGGCGGACACCTGGGTTCGGGGCTCGGCGTGCTCGAGCTGACGATCGCGCTGCATTACGTGCACGACTTCCGTCGTGATCGGCTGGTCTTCGACGTCGGCCATCAGTGCTATCCGCACAAGATGCTGACGGGGCGCCGTGATCGCCTGCGGACGATGCGCATGCTGGACGGCCTGTGCGGCTTCCCGCATCCCGACGAGAGCGAGTACGACCTGTTCCACACCGGCCACGCGGGAACGTCCATCTCACTGGGCTTGGGGTTGGCGGCCGCCGACAAGGCTGCGGGCGAGGATCGTCGATCGGTGGTCGTGATCGGGGATGCCGGGTACGGGGCCGGGGTGGCCTTCGAGGCCATGAACGCGGCCGCGGAGGCCAAGGTCGACCTGCTCGTGATCCTCAACGACAACGAGATGAGCATCAGCCCGACCGTCGGCGCGATGTCGCGCTACTTCACGCGTGTCCGCACCGGGCCGCTCGTCACCGGCGCGAAGAAGGAACTCGCTGAGCTCATTCGGCACATCCCGGTGATCGGCGAGCGCGTGGACCGCTCCATCCGGGAGAGCCTCGACGTCGTCAAGTCGGTGCTTGTCCCGGGGCACGTGTTCGAGGAGTTCGAGTTCACGTACTTCGGTCCGCACGACGGCCACGACCTGCCGCGCCTCGTGCACACGCTGCAGGACCTGCGCGCGCGTCCCGGCCTGACCCTGCTGCACGTGGTCACGCGCAAGGGGGCCGGCTGCGAACTGGCCGCCCGGGACCCGCAGCGGCTGCACGGCGTCAAGGCCAGCGCGCCGCCCGGAGAGGCCGACAAGCCGGTCGGCGCTCCCGCTCCGAAGCGGCCTGCGTTCACGGACGTGTTCGCGGCGCGCCTCGTCGAGCGGGCGCGCGGCAACCCGCGCATCGTCGGCGTGACGGCGGCGATGCCCGATGGGACGGGCCTCAAGCACCTGGCCGATGCCTTCCCGGAGCGCTGCTACGACGTGGGCATCTGCGAGCAGCACGCCGTGGCGTTCGCGGGCGGCTTGGCCAAGGGTGGCCAGCTGCCCGTCGTCGCGATCTATTCCACGTTCCTCCAGCGAGGTTACGACGAGCTGTTCCAGGAACTGTTGATCCAGAAGGCTCGCGCGGTCCTGGCTCTCGATCGGGCCGGTCTCGTCGACGACGGCGCGACGCACCACGGGTTGTTCGACATCGCGTACCTGCGCACGATGCCGAACACGGTGCTGATGGCGCCGGCCGACGGCGCCGAACTCGAACTCATGGTGGACTTCGCGCTGGCGCATGACGGCGTCGTCGCGGTCCGCTACCCGCGGGACACGATCCCCGAGCCGGACGCCGCTCGGCCGGACCCGATCCGGCTCGGCCAGGGGGTGACTCTGCGCGACGGCGGCGATGTCGTGCTCGTGGCGTACGGCTCGATGGTGCGGCCGGCCCTCGCTGCGGCGGCGCTGCTGCACGCGGAGGGACTGGACGTCGGCGTCGTCAATGCACGGTTCGCGAAGCCGATCGACGTGGAGACGATCGTCGGCGCAGCCGCCGGAACGCGCCTGGTCGTCACGCTCGAAGAACACGCCGTGAGTGGAGGTTTCGGGTCAGCCGTCCTCGAGGCCTGTTCGGCGGCGGGGCGAGCCCTCCCGCGTACCTTGTTGGTCGGCGTTCCGGACGAGTTCGTGGAACATGGTGGGCGATCCGGCCTGCTCGACCGCATCGGCTTCACCCCCCGAGGCATTGCGGGTCGCGTGCTGGCCGCACTGGGGGACCCGGTGCTGGCGAGCGCCTGATCCGGGGCCGCGCGCTGTCAGCGCAGGGGCGAGGGGGGCGTCTCGCAGCCCGTCTCTGCTCCCGGGCGGTCCAGGGGCGATCCGTGCTTCGGGGCTCAGGTTCGGACCCCGCCCGGGCCGAAGTCTGAACTGCCCCCGTCCTTCGGATAAACTCCGCTCCATGCGCCCGCATCCGTTGATTCGGCTCTTCTCGGCAGTGTTGGTCCTGGTCAGCGGCGGGGCGGCGGCGCAGGTTCCCGGCGAATTTCCGCACCTCCGACTCACGGACAACGTGTCGGTGGCCGTGCCTCCGCTGGCAGGGCCCTTCGACAACAGCCACGAGTTTCCCGTGCTGGCGGGCCAGCAGTTCACGGCACAGCTGAGCTACGCGTCGCTCGGACAGCCGAACACGAACGTGCTCTGGGCCCTCCTCGTCTCCCTGAACAAGACTCCCTTCCCGCAGACGAGTGTCCCCCCGCCGCTGTTCACCATGCCCCCGTTCTCCCTCATCCTTCCGACACCGGCCACGCTGAACGTCGCGGGCGCGGGCGCTTTGGACATGGTCATCCCGGCGGGCCTGCCGAGCGGTCTGATCCGCGTGCAGGGGGTGATCCATGACGTGACCTCCGCGCCTGCGTTGAGGTTGAGCAACGGCGTCACGATCAGCGTGCAGGTGCCCGCCTACAACATCCGGATGCCGTTGATTCGCAACAAGGAGCTGGGCACGGCCGGTTCATTCGACACCTTTGGCCAGCTCTCGATCGCCGGTTCGCAGCTGAAGACGTTCACTCCGCTGGGTACGTCGCCACCACCGCAGCCGACGGATCCGCCCTACGCGCCGCCCAAGGCGGGAGTGACCGTCACGATGCAGCCCGGGCTGCTGGTCGACCGGCACGTGTTCCTGCCCATCCTCCCGAACAACGGCGCCGAGCCGATCAATCCTCTGGCGCGGCCGATGACGCGCATCACGGGGAGCGTGACGGGGACGGCGACGACGATCACGGTCGAGGACACTTCGTTCTTCCCGTCGCGCGGCCAGTTGCTCATCGCGTTCAACAACGCGAATCTCTGGGCCAACAAGACCAGCGGCGGGGCGGTCGCTCCGTTCGCCGAGGTCGTCAGCTACGAGGGCATCACGCCGACGAGCTTCCTGAATTGCCAGCGCAAGTTGCTCGGTTCCACCGGTGCGACGAGTTTCGCGCACGTCGCCGGCGAAGTCGTGCTGGGCGAGTACACGATGGCCACGACGGCGGATGCGCGCACGCGCACCCGGGTGGGGCTCGACGCGGACAACGTCGACATGCCGCACGTGGTCATTCCGCCCTTCACCTTTACGCCCGTCGACGGCGGCCCGGTGACCATGGATCTCGACGTCTACCTCTACGAGACCGTGACGGACAAGGTCCAGGGCTTCATGGTGTTCGATCGCGCGTCCGGGCAGTGGCGCCCCATTCCCGGCACCGAGCGCAACCCGTTCCAAGGGCGCTGGAATCCGATGGTCTGCGTCGCGCCCGATGGCCGCAGCCTGCTCGCGACGCTCAGCGTGCCCGGCGGCGTCCTCGGCTGGGACAACAAGGTCGATGAACTGCACGCGCTGCGGCTTGACGGACTGAACTGGCCCGCCAGCGGGTCGCAGACCTGGTCGATCTCGTGGCAGGTCGAAGCCGACCCGGCCACGGTGTTCGTCGTCAGCGCCCGATCGCGGCGCGTCATCATGCGCTCGACCGCGATCATCGGTCCGAATCCCGAGAACTACGTGGCTTTCGTCGGCCTGGCCCACAAGTTCAAGCAGAGCACGCCGACGCCGGGAGCAAACTTCGAAACGGACAACGGCTTCGAGGGCGTGTGGGTCCGCGAGGAGGTCCTCGTGCGCGACCTGTTCGAGCTGCCGCTGGTGCCGCCGGGGTCGAGCAAGGCCGCGCCGACCATGCCGCGGCCGTGGATCACGACCCAGTTCGGCAACACGGCCTTCGGTGGAGAGGTCCGCCGTTTCGACCCCGAGGTCCTGCCTTCCGACGACAATACGCGGCTGTTCATCATCGGAGGGCGCAAGGACACCGAAGAGGCGGCCTTCGTCATCCGCAACGTGGGCATCAACGCGGGCGGAGGAGTCGACAAGGTGCTCGTCGACGTCGTCGGCAGCGTGGACAAGCGCGAGATGCGGCCGCCGCGCCGCGGCGGCCACGGCCGGGGCCGAACGGCGGCGTTCTCGCCGGATGGCTCGCGCGTCGCCTGGCTCGTCCGCGACACGGCCGCGAACACGCAGCGCAAGGACTGGATCAACGTCGCGCTTTCCAGCGGCGCCAGCTTCGGACAAGTCCAGAACGTGTATCAGCTCGGCGCCGACTTCAAGGAGGCCGGTGCGCTCAAGACCGACCGTGTCGTCACCGGCCTGCGCTTCCTCGACAACAATCGGCTGCTGTTCATGATGGGGCGCAATCCCCACGACGACCCGTTGCCGACCTCCGCGAGCTTCCCGCCGGCGATGGACTTGTTCGTCTACGACATTCCGTCGAACCTGATCACGAATCTGACAAAGACAGACGGTTCGACGTCGGGCTTCGGAAACCTCGGGAAGATCAATCCCGGCGGGTCCTTCGCGTCGTCCACGGGCGCCTTCACCTACTTCCTGAGGTTCGGTGGCAGCAGTTCGGTCGGCGGCTCGGCGTTGCCGCCGGGGACGCCCGTCACGAATCTCGTCGGCGTGAATTCGGACTCGCTGCAGGTTTTCGCGGTCAGCGGCGACGAATTCGGGCCGGGCGCCTTGATTCCGAATCTGAGGCTGCCCGACGCCGAGTGCGTCGCGCCCGTCGAGACGGCGGCCTCGCTGCGGCTGCTGCTGGGCGGCGGTGTCCAGGATGGCCTCGTCTGGGTCGTGTCCCACCGCCAGGGCGGCAACGGTGCGGACGACATCTTCGCGTTCAACCGAGATGTGCCCTTCGTCAGCTTCGCGGCGACGGCCCATGCGACTCCGGGGACGCACGTCCGCAACGTCACGCCGAGCCCCTACTCCGGCAAGCTGGCCTTTTCGCGCACGTCGTCGACCTCGAAGATCCTCGCGGACGAGCATCCGTGGGTGATTGACCTCGACAATTTCCTGTTTCTCCGCGACCTGGCGCCGACGCTGACCTTCAACGGAGCGACCCTCGGCCGGGTCATGGACGGCAGCTTCCAGTTCATCGCGCCCTCCGGGAATGCCGGCGAGGCGCTCGTCATGAGTCTCGGGATCGTGGCGCTCCCCGACACGGGCATCGCCAACTTCGCGGCACCGATCTTCTACCCGCTGGCGGCGGTCTCGAATCCGATCGCGGAGCCGATTCCGGTCCTCGTGCCGCTGATCAGCACCGCCCTGCTCGGCAACGACTTCCGGTTCTATCTGCCGGCCGCGGCACCGCTCACGCCTTGAGGACGTTCGAGCCGTCGTCCTTCTCCGGACGGCGTGTCGTGCTCGTGGCGCCGCACCCCGACGACGAAGTCTTCGGCGCCGGCGGCACTGCATGCCTGTTGGCACGCAGCGGGGCGCTCGTCGTGCCGGTGATCGTCGCGCGAGGCGACGGGGGAGTGACGGGCGGAGCGGACCCGGGCGAGCGGGAGGCGGAGTCCCGTCGCTGTTGCGAGATCCTCGGCCTCGGCGAACCGCACTTCCTGCGGCGGCCGTCGGGGGAGTTGCGTGAAGACCCGTCGCACGTCGCGGTCGGCCTGAGCGAGGCCTGCGGCCGGGATCCGGCGCACCTCGTCCTCGTGCCGTGGCCGCTCGAGCGCCACGCGACGCATCGTGCGACGCTCGCGGCGGGGTTGCTCGGCGTCGCCGCGCTGACATCGGCCACCTGGCTGGGTTACGGCGTGTGGGACGCCATTCCGGCGGACCCGGACGTGCTCGAGGTGGACGTCACGGCGGTGCGTTCGGAAAAGACCCGCGGCATGGCGGCGCACGTCAGCCAGAATCGTGATCGTGCACTGGCGGCCGGCATGGCGGCACGGGACATGTCCCAGGCCGTCTTCTCGCGGATCACGGGCGAGGACGCGCGCAAGTCGGTCGAGCGGCTCGTCGATCTCACCGAGCTCGCACGGGCTCCCCGACCCGAGTGCCGTCGCGACGTGTCGCTCCGAATCCGGGAGTGGGCCGCCGGGCGCGCGCTCCGACGGTGCGACGACCTCTGGCCCGTATCCTGATCCGGATCAGGCGGCGCGACGGCGGGCGCCGACCGCCAGCAGCGCCGCGATGAGGACCGCGAGCAGCACCGGCGGCGAGAACAGCAAGGCGACGGCTTCCGAGCCCGCGCCTCCCGCGAGCGAGTACGCAGGCGTGGCGTATCCGTCGAGGTCGGACACGCGCTCGATGAGCAGCGCGATGCGCCCCAGGACGGTGAAGCCGAACATGCTTCCGAACGTGATCATGAGCGTGACGACGCCGACGCGCGACACGGCCCTGAGCGCGGGGCCGCGCCGGAGCGTGAACAGGAAGTGCGCGAGCGCCGAGACGAGGCCGACGTAGAAGACGACCCGCGTCAGCGTGAACCAGAGCGCCGTCTCCTCGATCCGCGAGGCGTCGGCCATGCTCAGAGCCAGGGGATTGTCCATCGGCTGGATGGTGTTGGCGATCATCAACACGAGTTTGCTTTGCGTCTCGCCCGTCATCTTCAGGGCCGCGTAGACGCCGACCATGATGGCCAGCGGCCAGCGCGGGGCCCAGGACGAGGGCTTGAACAGGCGCACGAGCAGCATGAGCGCGAGGACCAGGGCGGTCACGCGCAGCCCGATCGCCAGCAGCGGGTCCAACGCGATGCCCGCGAGCACCTGCGGCTCTCCCGCTGCGGCATGCTCGCGCGCCTGCGCGATGTACTCGAAGATCGGCTGCAGCACGCCCTCTTCGTAGTACTGCAACGTGAAATACGCCGTTCCCAGTCCGACGAAGACGTGCTCGGCGAACTTGTAGAAGGGGTTGTCGCTGAAGAGGAAGCTGAAGACCGCCAGCGTGAAGAAGCACACGAGCCACGCCCCCAGCACATCGTTGGTGCCGGTGGGGTCGAGCGAGATGAAGGCCGGCGCGTCCTGGAGGGCGAGGATCATGCCTTGGCTCCGCGCGTCCGGAAGTACAGCAGGTTGCCGATCACGATCAGGACGATGATCAGCATGTGGCCCCACGACTGCACCAGCATGCGGCGCTGGTTCTCGCGGGTGGTCGCGTGCAGTTCCGCATCATCGACGACCAGGCTGACCTTCTGCAGGTACTGCGTGGCGCCCGTGGCTGCGCCCAGGAAACCGCGCAGCTGCCGCGGGTAGAACGCGAACAGGTCGGGCGTCTGCACCGCGGTCGTTCCGGAGAGCAGGGGCACGTTGTAACGGCCGCCGACCTGGGCGATCCATTCGAGGATGCCGGGGTACCCGGCCGACATCGTGACGAGCAGGGAGATGCCCTGCATGTTGTCGCCGCAGGCAGCCAGCAGCGGCACCTGGTCGTAGGGCGTCCGGTCGCGCGCCTCGGCGGGGAAGGCCGATCGCAGCGACTGGCCGATCTGGCCCATCGCGACGTCGTCGCCGGGCTTGAATCCGAGTTCGACCCAATCGACGCCGTACTGCGCCTGGTACACGGGTGCGATCCGCGAGTAGGTCTGGCTGATGTAGGGCGGGGCCGCGGGCCAGGTCGTCAGGTTCACGACGCGCAGCTCGCGCGCGAGCAGGTGGTGGACCACGCCCTCGTACATGGGCAGGAGTTCGGCCGCGCTGGCCGGATCGAAGTCCGCGGAGAGCATGACGACCGACCCGGGCGGCAGAGCCTCGATCGTGGCGTGGAAGCTGTCGACGTACGGACTCGACGGCAACGGCGCAGCTCGGTCGGAGACGTACAGCCCGACCACGACGACGGCCATGGCCAGGAAGATCCAGCGGCGGTCGAACTCGCTCGTGAGAGCCATCGTCATTCCGAGAGGTAGCTGCGCTCGATGCCGAGCACGATGCGAAGTCCGGTGGCGAGCACGCCCATCGTGGCGCCCACGATGATCGCCGTCTGTCCGGCGCCGTTGACGTCCTTCATCAGAAAGGCCAGCGCGCGCGACGCGTAGCCGCCCGTGAGCTGATCTCCGAGCGGCACCTGGCCCAGCATGACGACCGTGCCCGCCGCCAGCAGCAGCGTCGATTCGAGCGAGCGGGCGCGGAAAGCCCGGAACGCCGCCGACGCGATGTAGAAGGCCAGCAGGCTGAACATGGTGGCCTGCAGCGGGATGAAGACCTTGCGGTAGACCCAGTCGCGCAGGGCGCGCTCGCCGTACTGCTCGGCGAGGGCGGTTCCCTCGAAGGCGCCGTGCATCTCGGCGAGGCCCAGACCGAGGTAGCCGAACAGGACGACCAGCAGCACGACCTTGTAGGGCCGGTCGCGATGGCCGCTGGCGATCTGCTTGAGGCTGATGCGCGCGAGGTTCGCGATGCCGAGGATGAAGGCGACCGAGAAGAAGATCAGCGCCCACTGCAGCAGTTCCGCGTTGAGGCCCTGCGCGACCGTCTCGTAGCCGACAGCCGTCGAACCGGGCGTCGCCGGCGGGGCGAAGAACGACCAGGTGATGATCAGGCCGCAGAGCACCGTGAGCAGGATCGGGATCTCGCGCTTCACGATCCGGCTCCCAGCAGGCGCTTGATCACGTCGGCCCAGCCGGGACCGGCGGCCTCAGTCGCCACGTGCATCGTGGCCAGGATCGTCCCGCCCAGCAGCAGCACGATGCCGATGATCTTGGTGATGTCGCCGGCGCGAATCGTGCCCATCAGGTTCGGCTCGCGGGTGAGGTAGGCCGTGACCGCGAAGTACTCCTCGCCCATGATCGTGTAGTCGCAGGCCGCGACGAAGAACGGCAGCTGGTGCTGCTTGGCCGTGCCCGCCACCTGGATCGCCCCGCTCATGAACCCGGTCTCGGCCAGGATCAGCGATTCGGCGAAGAACATGCCGAGCATGATGTTCGCGGCGGGCTTCTCGCGCGCCATGATCCCGGCGACGCCGGCGCAGTAGGCGAACTGCTCGTTGCTCAGATAGCGGATGTTGTCGGGCACGAAGGCCTCGGGGCGCCCGGCGTCGAGGCAGCCGCCCCGCACGGCCTCTTCGGCGAAGGCCATGACGATGGAGTCCTTGACGGGCACGATCAGGTCGGTGCCGTACTCGGCCGTCTTGCGCGCGACGTGCCTCAGGATCATCATCGAGTAGATCGTCTGGATCTCCTTGATCTCGTCGATGCCCGGCACGTAGAGCACCGGACGGCCCATCTCGGTCGCGCGCCCGATGGCCTCGTCCATCGCGTCGAGGCCCGCGATGCGCCGGATCTCGAAAGGCCGGCCCTGCCGTGCGCGCCGGGCGTACAGGAACATGAGCGTGCCGAACAGCAGCACGACGCACAGCGTGGGCAGCTTGCTCGGCTCGATCCACGCGCCGAGGCCCTCGCGCACGCCGTCGGCCCCGACGCTTCCGGCGGCCTCGTCCAGCCACAGCCACGCCCGCTCGGCCGCAGTCCCGTCGGCCGAGGCTTGGAGCGCGGCGAGCATCACAGGCGTTCGTCCACGAGTTCGACGTTGGCACGCGGAAGCGTGACCTGGCGCCCGTCCTCAGCCAGGGCGACCGTGAGGATACGGACCAAGGCCTCAGTGTCCAGCGCGCGCGGTTCGTGGGGGAGTTCGACCACGCGCGCGAGGGCGCCGAAGTGCGGGTCGCGGATGATCCGCACCTGGCTGCCGACGCTCATCATGCCCGTGTCGACGACGGTCGTCTCGGCCGCGGCCACGTCCCCGGGGACGAGGATCTCGGGGCGCATCACGCCGGCGCGGATCTGCGTGGCGCCGCTCACCGACGCGACCTTTCCGGCCTGCGCCGCCAGCAGCCGGTGCGTGCGCGCCGACATCGCCAACGCGCCGAATCCCTCGGTCACGACGACCGTCAGGCCGAAGTCCTCGTTGCCGGTGATGGCCACGCCGAGGTCGAAGCCCAGAAGTTCCTTCAAGTCGGCGGCGTCGATGCCGCCGACGACGAGCGCCGCCGCGCCGACCTCGATCGCGCGGCGCAGCGCCGGCAGCCGCGCGATCGAGCCGCCGACGACGACCGCGCCGCGGTGCTCGGCACGCAGGTCGGCCGGCTCGACGGGGCGCCCCGGCTCGCCCGGAAGGAGCACGACGGGGCCGGACGTCTCCGGGCCGACGCCGAAGATGCCCTGGACCATCGTGCCGCGCGCCCGCACGTCGGCGCCGAATCCGGGCGTCGTGCCGACGATCTCGCCGGCGACGTAGGCGCGCACGTCGACCGGGATCGGCGTCTCGCGGAAGATCGCCTGGCCGGAGACCTTCGACACCGACTCCAGCACGCCGTCCGTCGGCGCGACCGCGGTCTGCTTCATGAGCCCGAAGATGCCCTTGCTGCGCGCCACGGGCTGGTCCTTCTTCACCGCCTCGCCCTCCTTCACGAGCAGCAGTTCGCCGAGGTCGGCCGCGGCCACGCCCAGCAGCCGCGACAGGTGCGCGGTGACGACGTTGCCCGGCATGAGCGCGCGAGCCACGACCGTCTGGGGCTCGACGCGCTCTCCCTGTCGCACGAGCACGTCGCCCGGGATCGGCAGGATGCGCGAGCGCGTCCACTCGGCCGCGGCCGACACCTTCAGTCCGGGCGTGTAGGCATGACCCATGGCGAAACGGTCCTCAGCGAGCGGCGGGGGCGGCGGGATACAGGTCGAGCGCGGCGTTCCAGGCCTCGATGGCGGCAACGCGCTCGGCGGCCGTCGACGGCACTTCGATGGGGCGGCCGCGACCGTCGAGGATCAAGCCGACCTCCCCGCCCTCCAACTCGGTCTCGAGCGCGACGCCCGGCCCGGCGCCGACGTCGACGCCGCGCGAGGGCTCGATGCGGCAGCGCGCCTTGAGGCCCGGACCGAGCGGCAGGCGCTGCAGCGCGCCGCGCTGCAGTTCGATCTGGCGCGTTCCGTCCGGCAGTTCGAGGCGCAGCTGCGCGAGCGGCGCACCGCCGCGCGGGGAGCCGACGGGGGCCAGGCAGGTGCCGAGCGGCACGAGGCAGTCACGATCGAAGACCTCGGTCGCGGCGGCCTTGTGCACCGTCGCCAGCACTCCGAGTTGCGGCATCATGAAGATGCTGTCGACGGCCAGGCGCGTCACCCCCGCCGGCTCGAAGGAGTCGATGAGCATCAGCGCCGCCTGCACGCGCCGCGGCGCGTGGCTGAGCACGCCGCCGCTCCCGACGAGCAGGTCGAGCGCCATCATGTCGACGAGCGAGCCGCCCGAACCCTTCTGCTCGAAGGCTTCCGAGATGTCGCGCGCCCGCTGACGCCCCTTGAGCTCCGTGGCGAAGTCGCGGTGCTGCACGAGCGACAGGCGCAGCGCTTCGCGCGCGATGGCCTGTTCGACCTGCAGGTCGCGCAGCAGCGAGGGGATCGTCGTCGGCCGCACCATCTTGTTCTTCACGCGGTTGCGCAGTTCGCCTTCGTCGATGTCGAAGGGCACCCAGCGCAGCACGTTCTCCAGACCGGTCGAGGCGAGCACGTTGCTGATCGAGTAGGACATGCCCAGGTTGGCCGAGACCGTGCGGTTGAACGTGCCGCGGAAGACCGAGAACACGTCGGTCGTGGCGCCGCCGATGTCCACGCCCAGCACGGACAAGCCGCGTTCGGCCGCGATCGTCGAGATGATCAGCCCCACCGCGCCGGGCGTCGGCATCACGGGCGCCGAGGTCCACGAGCGCAGCTTGTCGTAGCCCGGCGCCTGGGCCATGACGTGCTCCATGAACAGGTCGTGGATCGTGTCGCGCGCGGGCCCGAGGTTCTCCTCGTCGAGCGTGGGGCGCAGGTTGTCGACCAGCGACAGCGCGGTCTTCTCGCCGAGCGTGTCGGCGACGGCGCCGCGGGCCTCCCGGTTTCCGGCATACACGACCGGCAGGCGGTAGTCGGCGCCCAGCCGGGGCTTGGGATCGGCGGCCCGCACGAGTTCGGCCAACTCCGCCACGTGACTGGTCGTGCCGCCGTCGATGCCCCCCGAGAGCAGGATCATGTCGGGTCGCAGGTGCCGGATGCGGCTGATCTGCTCGTGCGGCTTGCGCTTGTCGTTGCTGCACAGCACGTCCATGACGATCGCGCCGGCTCCGAGCGCGGCCCGCTCGGCGGACTCCGCCGTCATCGAGCGGACCACGCCCGCGACCAGCATCTGCAGGCCGCCGCCGGCGCTGCTCGTGGAGAGGTACAGGTCGACGCCTTCCTCACCCCGACGGGGGAGGATGATGCGGCCCTCGTCGTCGATGAGCCGCCGCCCCGCCAGCTCGGCGACTTCGGTCACGGCGTTGAGCACGCCGACGGTGACGTCGTCGAAGGGCGCCTCGACGGTCGTCGGCGCCTCGCCGCGCACCGCCAGCCGGAACCCCTCGGGCGTGCGCTCGATCAAGATCGCCTTGGTCGTCGTGCTGCCGCAGTCGGTGGCGAGGATCGAACGCACCGAGGCCAGATCGTCCGTCACGTCAGTGCTCCTTGCGGGGGCCGGAGGCCGAGCGGTGGGCGTGCTCGGCCTCGTCGATGGCGCGGATCAGCTCGGGGATGGCCTCCCGCCGTTCGAGCAGCCTCGCCACGTCGTCGATGCGCGAGGCCGGCAGGCAGGCGCGCCACAGCGGCGACATGACGTGCAGCATCGAGCTGGTGACCACGTTCATGGGCGTGATCGTCTCGAGGAACATCATCGCCGGCGCCGCCATGCGCCGCGCGACGACGGCCTGCGCCGTGCTCGCGATCAGCTCGCGTTCCGTCGCGGCCAGCTCGCTCACGGCGCGCTCCGCCGCGCGAGCGCGAAGCGAGCGACGTCCTCGAGGTTGCCGTCGGTGCGCAGGAAGATCCCGCGATCGGGCAGCAGCCGGGGCGTCGCGTGCAGCGGCGACAGGTGCACGCCGTGGCGCTCGCGGCGCACGCTGCGCACCTCGCTCCAGGCCAGCTGCCGCGCCCCCTGCAGCGGCCCGGCCTCGCGCGCCCCGCGCGCGTCGAGCACGTAGGTGCGCGGCAGGAAGAACGGCCGCAGGGCCAGGCCCAGGGCGGCGATCGTCGCGAGCGCGAGCGCGGCCGAACCGGAGACGCCGAAGGCGAACAGGCCGGCCGCGCCGACGATCACGACCACGCCGGCCGCCCGGCCCGGCTCGCGCGCGGCCGGATGGACCGTCCAGCGCAGCGTGGGCGCATCCGCGTCGGGGGCGGCGCTCGTCGGCATGTCGGTCCTGTCCTCCGGGTCGCGGGCCACGAAGGGGCACAGGATAACGGGGCCGTCGCGCGCGGGCCACGAGGCAGGCCGCGGCTTGCAACCCCGCTGCGCGTTGCCGGATCATGCCTGCCGCGTGTCGCTCTCGGTCTGCATCATCACGCTCGACGAAGAAAGCGACCTCCCGCGCTGCCTCGCCAGCGTCGCGGGCCTCGCCGACCAGATCGTGGTCGTGGACTCGTTCTCCCGGGACGGCACCGTGGCCCTCGCCCGCGCGGCCGGGGCCGAGGTCCACGAGCGCGCCTTCCAGGGGCACGTGCGGCAAAAGCAGTACGCCCTGGAACTCGCGCGCCACGAGTGGGTGCTGTGCCTGGACGCCGACGAGTGGCTGGACGACCGCCTCGCGGCGGCCGTCGCCGAACTGAAGGCCCGGCCGCCCGACGCGCAACTCGCCGGCTTCCGGGTCAATCGACGCACGGAGTATCTCGGCGCGTGGATCGATCACTGCGGCTGGTCGCCCGAGTGGCGACTGCGGCTGGTGCGCCGCGGCCGCGCCCGCTGGGCCGGGAGCGACCCGCACGACCGGCTGGAGGTCGATGGCCGCATCGCGGACCTGCCGGGGCGTCTGTGCCATCGGCCCTACGACGGCCTCGGCGAGCACGTGGCCAAGATCAACCGCTACACCGACACGATGGCCGCGCTGCGGCGCGCGGCCGGCCGGCGCGCCTCGCTGGTCGACCTGCTGCTGCGCCCGCCGGCCCGCTTCCTGCGGATGTACGTGCTGCGCGCGGGCGTGCTCGACGGCTGGCGCGGGCTGCTGGTCTCGACGCTGGGCGCCTTCTACGTGTTCCTCAAGTACGCCAAGCTGCGCGCGCTCTGGCACGACGCCCCGCCGCCCGACTCAGGGGGCGGGCAGCACGAAGACCGTGGCGCCGAGGCCGAGGAGCGTCAGCAGTCCGCCGAGCAGGGCCCGCCCTGAGGCGCCCGCCGGGAGCAGGTCGCGCCGGCCGAGCGTCGCCAGCGCGAAGCCGGCGAGCGGCGCGAGGTAGGCCAGCAGGCCGTGGCGGTAGCGCGCCGCCGACACGGTGAGGGCGAGGGTCACGACGAGCGCCACGCTCATGACCACGGCGACGCGCGCGAGCGTGTCCCGCGGCAGCGCGCAGACGGCGGCCGCCGCGAGCGCGAAGAGCACGAGCGTGCCGATCCCGCAGAGCAGCTGCACCAGACGCCCCCAGCCCGCCGGCAGCACCCATGCGTCGCGGAACAGCTCGAAGTTGTTCGTCGTCGTCGGCCGGTAGCCGTCGAAGGGGATCGCGAAGTAGCACGGCAGCATGACTTCGGGCCCGAGCGCGATCCGCGTGCGGATGAGCGCCCGTCGCGCCGTGACCCGCGGATACTCGAACAGCGCCCGGCGGAAGACCTCGTGGCCCAGGGCCACGCGCGACGCGACGTCCGGCTGCTTGAGCCACTGGCGCTGGCCGTCCTGCCCGAGCGGGACGTTGTCGGCCATGAGCGCGTACTCGCCGAAGGTTCCCGACAGGATCGGGACGCCGTGCACGCGCTGGTTGTGCAGCGCCCACGGCAGCGTGACGAGCAGGGCGACGCCGCCGACGAGCCCGGCCAGCAGCGCGCGGCGTCCGAGCGCGACGCCCGAGCGCAGCAGCAGCGCCAAGGCCACCGCCGCCGTCGCGGGCAGCAGCGTCTCCTTCGTCAGGATGCCTGCGCCCAGCACGAGGCCGAGGACCAGCGCCGCCGGCAGCGCGCCGCCGCCGCCGCGCTCCAGCCGCGCATCGAGGCGATCGAGCGCCCACAGCGCCGCCGCGGCGGCCAGCGCGGCCGGCGCCTCCGCCATGGCGACGACGGCCGAGTACAGCACGGCCTGCGGATAGAGCGCGTAGATCCAGCCCGTGGCGGCCGCGGCGCGGGCGCCCCAGCGCCGGCGCGCGACGGCCATGAGCAGCGCGCAGGCGGCGAGGTCCATCGCGATGTGGATCAGGAACACGCCGGGGTAGGCCTGCGCGGGTTCCACCGAGGTGTCGAAGCCGGGCGCGATCAGGATGCGGTGCAGCGGCGGCCGCACGCCCGCCGCGAGCCACGAGAAGTTGCCGGTCGCGCGGTATTCGCGCCCGAGGTACAGATAGCCGTTGGCGTCGCCGGCCTGCGGCACCTCGGCGGCGAGCGGCAGGCAGGCCAGACGCACCGCCAGGGCCGCGAGCAGCGGTCCGAGCAGCGCGGCGCGCCCGGCGAGCCTGCTCACGGGGCCGGCGGCCGGCGCGGCGGTCGACGGCCCGCCTTGCCGCCCGGTCGAGGCCCCTGGCCCTTGCGGCGCGGATCGAGCAGCCCCTTCTCGTGCACGTAGCGGCCCAGTTCGTCGCCACGCCGGCGCGCGCGGGAGGCGAGCGCCGCCGCGGGCGGTTCGCCCGGGATCAGGCACTGCGGTCCGTCGCCGATGAGGTCGGCGCGGCCCGCCTCGCGCAGCGCCCGGTCGACCTCGAACCAGTTCTCGGGCTTGAAGAACTGCATCAGCGCACGCTGCATCCGGCGCTCACCGAGCTTGCGCTGCACCGGCAGGGGCTGCAGCGTGTGGGGGTCGAGGCCCGTGTACCAGGCCGAGGTGGCGAGATCCATCGGGGCGGGGATGAAGTCCTGCACCTGGCGCGGCCGGTAGCCGGCCTGCTTGAGGAACAGCGCCAGTTCGATCATGTCGTGCAGGTCGCAGCCCGGGTGCCCGGCGATGAAGTAGGGCACGAGGTACTGCTCCTTGCCGGCTTGCCGGCTGGCGCGCTCGAAGCCTTCGGCGAATTCCTCGAAGCTCGCCTGGGGCGGCTTCTTCATCGCCTGCAGCACGCGCTCGCTGACGTGCTCGGGCGCCACCTTGAGATGCCCGCCGACATGGTGTTCGGCCAGTTCGCGCAGGTACTCCGGCGAGCGCGCGGCGAGATCCATGCGCACTCCGGAGGCGATGAAGACGCGCTTGACGCCCGGCCGTTCGCGCGCGCCGCGCATCAGGTCGATGAGCGGCCCATGGTCGGTGCCGAGGTGCCGGCACACCGACGGGAAGATGCACGAAAGCCGTCGGCAGCGCGCCTCGGTCTGCGGCGAGCGGCAGCGCATCGCGTACATGTTGGCCGTCGGGCCGCCCAGATCGCTCACGTGCCCCTTGAACTCCGGGTCGGCCGCGAGCGCGTCGACCTCGGCGAGCACCGAGGTCTTGCTGCGCGACTGGATCACGCGCCCCTGGTGCGTCGTGATCGAGCAGAACGAGCAGCCCGCGAAGCAGCCTCGCAGGATCGTCACGCTGTCGCGGATCATCTCCTCGGCGGGCACCGCCTCGCGGTAGGAGGGATGGCGCCGGCGCGTGAACGGGCGGTCGTAGAGCGCGTCCATCTCGGCCTCGTCGAGCGGCATCGCGGGCGGGTTCTGCACGACGAGCCGGTCGCCGTGGGCCTGCACGAGCCGGCGCGCGTTGAAGGGGTTGCTCTCGCGGTGGATCAGCCGCGTGGCGATCGAGAAGGCGACGACGTCGTCGCGCGTCTCCTCGAAGGACGGCAGCCGCACGGTCGCCGCATCGGGCCCGTCCTCGGCGCTCGCGTCGGGATCGGGCGTGCCCGCGGCGCACATGCTCCGCGCGAAGGGCGGCAGCGGCTCCGAGCGTCCCAGCAGGTAGCTCGTGCCGCGGATGTCGCGCAGCGCCTGCAGCCGCTCGCCCCGATCGAGGCGCCGCGCGATCTCGACGACGGCGCGCTCGCCCATGCCGAACACCAGCAGGTCGGCCTTGCTCGAGACGAGCATCGAGGGACGCACGGTCTCCGACCAGTAGTCGTAGTGGGCCAGCCGGCGCAGGCTGGCCTCGACGCCGCCGGCGACGACGGGCACTCCCGGGGCCGCCTCGCGGCAGCGCTGCGCGTAGACGTTCGTGGCGCGGTCGGGCCGCGCCCCGGCGCGACCGCCGGGCGTGTAGGCGTCGTCGCTCCGCGGCAGGCGGCTCGCGGTGTAGTGGTTGATCATGCTGTCCATGTTCCCGGCCGAGATGCCCCAGAACAGGCGGGGCACGCCGAGCGCCAGGAAGGGCTGCACCGAGCGCCAGTCGGGCTGCGCCAGGATCGCCACCTTGAATCCCTGCGCTTCGAGCGTGCGCCCGACGAGCGCGGCGGCGAAGGACGGATGGTCGACGTAAGCGTCGCCCGAGACGAGCACGACGTCGGGACGATCCCAGCCGCGGGCCGCGATCTCGGCCCGCGTCATCGGCAGCGGCGTGGCGGGCGGGCGGCTCATCGCGAGCGCCCCGTCCGAGCGGGCCGGAGGTCCGCTCAGCGGCGGCCCAGGACGCGTCCCCGGCTGCGGCGGCGACGGATCACGTTGCGGCCGTTGGCGGTCTTCATGCGCGTCCGGAAGCCGGTCTTGCGGCCACGCTTGGTGTTGCTCTTGCGCACCTTGACGTGCATGGGGAACTCGATTCCGGGGGCGGGGGGCGATCGGGCATTCTAGGCGAGCGGTCGCTGCCGTCGCAACTGCGCGAGCAGGACCGACAGGTCCTCGGGCAGGGGCGCCGTGACGCGCAGCGGCCCGCGCTTGAACTCGACGGCGTGCAGCGCCGGGCGCTGCAGGAGCGGACGCTCCGGGCGGCCGCGCTTGGGGCGGTAGTCGAGCTTGATCTGGCTCAGCAGCAGCCGGTCGTCCTCGCCGTACAGCTTGTCGCACAGGGCCGGGACGCCGAGCGCGCCGAGGTGCGCGCGCACCTGGTGGCTGCGCCCGCCCTCCTCGCACCACAGCCGCAGGACGAGAAACCCGCGCAGGGCCTCCTGCAGGCGCCAGCAGGTGGCGGCCGGTTCGCCGTGATCGGGATCGGGCACCAGGCGCGCGTCGCTCTTGCGCGCCTTGCCGAGCGGGACGTCGATGCGTCCTTCGCTCCCGTCGAGGGCGCCGCGCACGATGGCGAGGTACTCCACGCGCGCCCGGCCGACGCGGAAGTCGCCCTCGAGGGCCTCGCCGGCCTCCTTGCCCCGCGCGGCCACGACGAGCCCCGAGGTGTCCTTGTCGAGCCGGTGGGGCGCGCGCAGGCCGGTGCGCCCCTCTCCGAGCGTGCCCAGCGCCGAGGCGCCGGGCCGGCGCCCTTCGGCGAAGGGCAGCCCGCTGGGCTTGTCGGCGACGAGCAACTCGTCGTCCTCGTGCAGGATCGTCACGGGGCGCCGCCGGCGACTCTCGAGCTGATCGACGGGCCGCGTGAGCTGCACCTGGTCGCCCAGGCGCAGCGTCGCGCCCGAGCGCTGCGCCACGCCGTTGAGCAGCACGTGCCCCTCGCGCAGCGCGCTCATCAGCAGCCGGTGGTCGAAGGGGCCGGCGCAGGCCTCCAGGAAATCGAGCAGCGAGAGGCCCTTGTGCTCGCGTCCGACCTCGTAGACCTGTTCGTTGTCGTCCATGACTCGGCCGCGCCGCCGAGTCTACCCGGGTGCCGTCGCGCGCCTCCAGCGCGCGCTCAGAGCACGTCGAAGCGCACGAGGTTGCTCGCGCGCAGCGCGTCGGTCCGGACGAGCGCCTGCAGGTACAGGCGCAGACCGGAGAGCGCCGGATCGGCCGGCACCGTCCCGGCGAAGGACACGTTGCCCGCGCCGTCGAGTCCGAGCGGCAGCAGCAGACTCGGCGCGACGAGCAGCGGCTGGCCGGAGGGCAGCGGCAGCTGGGTCGTCGCCGTCGAGAGCACCAGCCAGGCCACGGACGCGCCCGTCGGGCCGTCGAAGCTGAGCGTCACGGCGCCGCCCGGCGGGGCCGGGTCGGGCAGCAGGTCCAGCGCGGCACCCCAGGCGACCGGCACCAGCGTCACGTCGATCGCGCCCCAGGCGGGCAGGTCGTGCAGCAGCGCCCCGTCGAAGGGGGCGCTGTCCTGTCCCGGCGAGAGGCCGCCGCCGGGACCGGTCACGAG
Source organism: uncultured Phycisphaerales bacterium (assembly GCA_964490005.1). GTDB lineage: Bacteria > Planctomycetota > B15-G4 > B15-G4 > B15-G4 > CAZBBB01. The sequence continues at coordinate 59,199 of CAZBBB010000001.1, forward strand.
GTAGCCGGAGGTCGAGGCCCAGCGCAGCCGCGAGGTCTGGCCGTCGGCCGTGTTCGCGATCCAGCGCGGGGGCAGCGGCAGTTCGGCGGACGCGCCCGCGATCGTGAGCTGCTCGACGTTCGTCAGGTCGAGCACGCGTCCCAGGCCGGCGTCGCGCTCGCCCGCCACCCACGAGAACTGGCCGAAGCCGCGCTGGCGGACCGCCGTCCACGACACGACCGAGTCGCGGTCGACGAGCGCGCGGAAGTTCGCCGGGCGGCGCTGCGCCGTCACGCCCGCGAGGAAGGCGAACAGCTCGGCCTCGTCGAGCACCGCCCAACTGTGCGTGGCCGGCGCGCCCGTCTGCGGGTGCACGGTACCCGTCACGGGGCGCTGCACGAGGAGTCCGCCCGCGCCGAGCAGCTGCGAGGCGAGCACGCCGCTCTGCGCGGGCAGATAGGTGATCGAGTCGCCGAGATCCCACGTGAGGTACGTGGGCGTGGCGTGCAGGTTGACCGCCATCGACGACGCGCCCGCGAGCGCGCCGGGCGTCGGCGGGTAGCTGAAGGGGTCGAAGTGCAGCGTGCTGCTGCGCTGGTAGTTCCACGGCGCGAACACGGGCGCCGCGCCGAAGTTCCACGGGTTGTGCATCCACGGCTGCACGGCGGGTTCGAGCAGCCAGGTCTGCATCCAGTCGAAAGAGCCGGCGACGAGGCCCAGCCCGGCGATCATCAGGCCGTCCGGGTCGCGGTGGCGCGCCGCGAAATTGGCGACGGCGCCCGCGCCCATCGAGAAGCCGACCATGTGGATGCGGTCGGGATCGATGGGGAAGCGCGCCCTCATCCAGGCGATCGCGGCCTCGACGTTGGTCTGCGTGGGCGGCGTGCCGAACAGCTTGTCGTCGATGCCGGTGACCGAGAGGTAGGCCCAGCCGTGGGCGGCGCAGAACTCGTCGAGCGCGGTCTGCAGCGAGACGCTGTTCGCGGAGGAGCCGAAGCCGTGCCACGCCACGAGCAGCGGCACGAGCTGCCCCGGCGCGAGCGCACCCGACGGCGCCTGGTACTGGATGTGCTCCGCCATGCCGGTGCCCGTGACGCCGGCGGGCAGCACCGTCGACACGGGCGCGACGGGCGAGGAGTGCGCGCTCATGCCGGCGGGGAGGTCGCGCGGCGCCGGCCGCACGTCGATGCGGTCGGCGTAGAGCATCGTCGAGCGCGAGGCGTTCGGCGCCAGGGCGGGCAGCGCGCCGGGCAGCAGGCTGGCAGGCTGCGCCGGGAGCTGCGGCTTCTGCACCTGGCCGTGCGCCCCGGCGGCGAGGCCCGCGAGCAGCAGCGCGATCGTCAGCGGCAGCGGGGCGGAGCGCATCGCCGATCCATCGGCGCGCGGCCCGCTGCGCCTTGAGGGCCGGGCCGCCGCTCAGCCGTCGCCGGGTGCGTCGGTCAGGCGCGCGATGGCGTCCTGCAGTCCGAGCCCGTCCTCGGGGTGGAGCGCGAGCACCGCGCGGTAGAGCTCGAGGGCCTCGGCGCGTTCGCCGGCCGTGCCGTCCTTCTCCAGCAGCCGCGCGAGCTCGAAACGCGCGCGGGCCGTGTCCTGCGTCGAGCGCGCCTGCGCGACGGCGAGACGCAACTCCTCGAGCGCCTCGCGGCGCTTTCCGACGCGCGCCAGCGCGACGCCGAGATTGATGCGCGCCGGCACGAAGTCGGTCTCGACCTGCGTCGCGCGGCGAAAGTACTCGATGGCCTCCTCGAAGCGCCGCTGCTCGGCGCGCACGAAGCCAAGGTTGTACAGGGCGCGGCCGTGCTCGGGCCGACGCTCGAGCACGTGCGCGAGCGCGCCCTCGGCGTGCGCGAGCAGGCGCGGATCGCCGCCCCGATGGCTGTAGAGGTCGAGGAAGGCGCGCGCCGCGCCGTCGGCGGCGTCGACGTCCTCGGGATCGGCCGCCAGCCGCGCCCGGAAGCTGGAGAGATAGGCGTGGGCCTGCTGCAGCTCCTGGCCCAGCTCGCGCTGCGCACGCGCCTCGGCGGCGCCCGCCGCCCCGCGGGCCGCGGCGACCTGCGCGAGGCCGAAGTGCGCCTCGGCCGCCTGCGCGCCGTAGGGGTCGACGGTGAGGTAGTCGCGAAAGGCCCGCTGCGCCGTCGCGTCCTCGTTGCGCAGCAGCGCCAGCCGCCCGCTCGCGAGCAGCAGGGCCGGGTCGTCGGGGACGAGCGCGCGCGCACGCTCGAACTGCGCCGCGGCCTCGTCCAGCGCGCCGGTGTCGAGCAGCATCAGGCCGAGACGCAGGCGCGCGTTGCCGTTGCCCGGGTGGGCCGCGATCTCGGCGCGCCACGCGGCCAGGGCCTCCTCCGTGCGGCCGAGATCCTGCAGCGCCAGCGCGCGGTAGTGCAGGGCGCCCTCGGGCAGCGCGCCCCGCCGCTCGGCCTGCGCCAGGCTGTCGAGCGCCGCCTGCGCATCGCCGGCCGCCAGCGCCGCGGCCAGTTCCGGCAGGCCGGCGAGGGCCGACTGGGGGTCGAAGGGGCGGGCGTCGGGTCCGCAGGCCGCGGCGACGCCGAGCAGCAGCACGAGAGCGCCGGAGCGTGGGCTCATGGAGTGCGGACCGGACCGAGGGGGACGCGGCGGACGATGCCCTGCCCGCGGCGGATCGTGAGGTGCCAGCCGCCCATCATCGCCGCCGCGTCGAGGACTTCCAGTTCGCCGCCGGGCCAGCGCACCGTCGCCGCCGTCACCGGACGCGGCAGCGCGAGGTGCAGGCGCGGGTCGGAGCGGCTCTGGAAGCCGCCGCCCGAGAGCACGGGCAGCGTCGACGTGCCCTCGGCATCCGACACGCTCAGCGTGGCGCCGATCACCGGGCGTACGTCCTGCAGCGTGACCAGCAGCGCGCGCGCCGGGTCGTCGGCGCGGTTGAGGTACAGCCGCGGCGCGCCGTCGAGCGTCAAGGTGATCAGGTCCAGATCCCCGTCGTCGTCGAGGTCGCCGCGCAGCGACGTGCGCCCGCGAAGCGGCGTGGGGTCGGGGAACGGGACTTCCTCGAAGCGCGCACCCGGCTGGCCGAGGAACAACTGCTGGCGCTGCGCGTAGCTCGAGCCCGTGTCGGGCAGGTCGGCCTGCGGGTAGACGTGGCCGTTGGCGACGTACAGATCGAGCAGGCCGTCGAGATCGAAGTCGGCCAGGTGCACGCCCCAACCCAGCATCGGTCGGCTGGCCGCCGCGAGACCGGCGGCCGTCGCGACGTCGCGGAACAGCAGCCCGCCGTCGTTGCGGTACAGCGCGTTGCTCTCGTCGGAGAAGTTCGTGACGACGAGGTCGAGGTCGCCGTCCCGGTCGACGTCGCCGGCGTCGACGCCCATCCCGGCCTGCGCGCGGCCCGCGAGATCGACCGAGGCGCCGGACGGCCCGCTCAGGTCCTGAAACACGCCGTCGCCGCGATTGCGGAAGAGGAAGTTGGGCACGGAGTCGTTCGCGACGTACAGGTCGACGTGTCCGTCTCCGTCGAGGTCGGAGAAGAGCAGGCCGAGGCCGAAGGACGGGGGCGCGTCGGCGAGGCCGGCGCGTCGCGTCGCCGGCACGAACCACGGCGCCTCGCCGAGGCCGGCGAGGTACACGTCGGGTTGCGGCGGCAGCCCGTGCGGGCCGCACATCACGGGGTGCCCCTTGAAGCGGCAGGGCAGCGCGCCTACCCGATCGAGCGGCGGATCGGCCGGGTCGATGCTCAGGTAGCGCACGAGATAGGCGTCGAGCCGGCCGTCGCCGTCGGCGTCCGCGAGGCCCACGCTGGTCGTCCAGTCGAGCGCCGAGTCGCGGCCCGGCACGGCGTGCTTCTCGAACACGGGCCGGTCGAGGCCGTCGCGCCGCGCGAGGAACAGCGCGTCCTCGACGAGGCCGCCGACGAGCAGGTCGTCGCGGCCGTCGCCGTCGACGTCGCCGACGGCGATGCCGGTGGGCCAACCCGCCTGCCGCAGCCCGGTCGGGTACGCCGCGCGCGCGAAACGCGGCACGCCGTCGACCACGCCTTCGTGGATCATCAGCAGGTGCTCGACCTCGGCGCCGGCGAGCAGCGCGGCGCGCGTCGAGCCCTGCACGAGCAGCAGGTCGAGGTCGCCGTCGTCATCGACGTCCAGCAGGGCCGCGCCGTTGCCGTTCACGGTGAGGATCGTGTCCTTCAGGCCCGGCTCGCCGCAGGTGAGCACGAGGTCGGCCAGCCCCGCGGCGGCACTGCGCTCCTCGAACAGCGGGACGGTCGGCTCAGCGCATGCGGCCAGCGTGACGGCGAGCAGCGCGGCCAGGCGAAGGACATCCATGCCGGCCGAAGATACGGAGCGGCGCCGCCGGCGGTCCATCGCCGTCGGTCAGTCGATCTCCATCACCCACATGTTGCTGACGGAGACGACGTCGTTGGCCCCGTCGACGACCAGGCCCTGCAGCCGCAGCGTCAGGCCCTGGTAGGACGGCTCGTTCGGCATCAGGAAGCTGAGCGAGAAGTCGCCGTCGACGTCGAGCGGCAGGGGGATCAGGAAGGCCGGCGGCACGGCCTTGACCGTGATCACCGCGCCGCCCTTCACCGTGGCGAGCTGTTCGTCGGTGCCGACGAGCAGCCAGATCGTGCTTCCGCCCGCGGGGGCGTCGATGTCGAGATCCATCACGGTGCCGATCGGCACCGGGTTGGGCGAGGTCGTGACGTCGGTCGTCCACAGCGGGTCGAGGATCAGGTCGGCGTCGAGGCCGCCGCTGACGGGCACCTCGACGATCAGATGGTCGACCTCGGGGTCGCTCGTCGCGCCGGTGACGAGCTGGCCGCTGTTGGCGTCGAGCAGATAGGCCGGCGGGACGTCGAAGCCGCCCAGCACCAGATTGAACGCGGCGCTCAGCGGGGCCGGTGCCGCCGCGACCGCGACCGGGTCGCCGCCCGCGATGCCGATCGCCGCGCCGTCGATCTCGACCGAGCGCGCGTTGTGCACGTCGAACACGTCGACCTCGCGCCCGGCGGCCTCGGCGAAGCCCTCCACGTAGGTGAAGGCGTTCGTCGTGGTCTGCACCACGGAGGCCCACGAGACGTCGGCCGAGAGGTCGAGCTGCGCCTCGAAGGTCGCGGGCGTGCGCACGACGCTCAGGCCGTCGAAGAAGTCGAAGGCGTCGGCCTCGTCGAGCACGGCCCAGCTGTGCGGCGCCGGGAGCAGCGTGATCGGGTCGACCGTGCCGCTCACGGTGTGCCAGTCGAGCGTGCCGCCGAGCGCCGCGAGCGCGTCGCGCAGGATCGGATTGAGCGTCGACGACTCGACGACCGGGTCGCCCGTGTCCCAGACCATGTAGGTCGGCACGCTGCCCAGATTGGTGGCCATCGACAGCGCCGTCGAGAGCGCGCCGGGCAGCGGGGGATAGCTGCCGATCGCGTGGTGCAGCGCGCTGGCCTGCTGGTAGCGGAAGGGCTGCGCCGACGGCGCGCCGCCGAAGTTGAAGGGGTGCTCCATGAGCGTCTTCACGCCCGAGGTCGTGACGCTGTAGGTCATCGCCCAGTCGCACGAGGTGCTGACGAGCGCGAGGCCGGCGATCATCAGGCCGTCGGGATCACGGTGCCGCGAAGCGAAGTTGGACACCACGCCGCCGCCCATCGAGAAGCCGATCATGTACAGACGGTCGGGATCGACGTTGAAGTTGTTCAGCATCCACTGGATGGCGGCCGCGACGTTCTGCTGGCTGACCGGCGTGCCGAACAGCTTGTCGTCGAGGCCCGTCGGCGCCATGTAGACCCAGCCGCGCGCGTTGCACTCCTCGTCGATGGTCGACTGCACGCCGACCGAGTTGGCCGAGGCGCCGTAGCCGTGATACGCGATGACCATCGGATGCGGCGGCCCGCCCGCGCTGTAGGAGTTGCCGAGCTGGTACTTGAAGGACTCGCCGATCGTCGTGCCGGTGCCGGTCGGTCCGGCGGGGATCCAGCCGGTGAACATGGTCGGCGGCGCGCCGTCCTGCGACTCCCAGACCTCCTGGTTCACCGGGAAGCGGTCGGCGAACTCGAGCACGTGGCGCGGGCTGTCGGCGAAGACGGGCGGCAGCGGCGCCATGCCGAGATCGCCCGTGAGCCGCAGGCGCGCGAGCTGCTCGGCGTGATCGGCCGCGTCGAGGCGCTCCTGGGGCGCGGCGGGCGACGCGGCGAGCTGCGCCGGCGCGGCCATGGCCAGCGCGGCGAGCGTGACGGCGACGAGAGGGAGTTTCGGCTTCATGCAACGGCCGGCGGGAGAGTCCGTGCATCGGCGGGTCGCAGCGGTACGGCGCGTCGGGGAGCGCTGCGGCTCGACGGCGGGTGCCAGTCTAGCCGCGCTCCGCCATTTCGGCAAAGCGCCCCGGCGGGCCTCGGAACGTACAGTAGCCCGCCCATGTTCGACCTCCGCAGCGACACCGTGACCCGCCCGACGCCCGCCATGCGCCAGGCCATGGCCGAGGCGCGCGTGGGAGACGACGTCTTCGGCGACGATCCCACGGTGAACGCGCTGCAGGATCGCGCCGCCGCGCTGTTCGGGAAGGAGGCGGCGCTGTTCGTGCCCTCCGGGACGATGGGCAACCAGGTGTGCCTGGGCGCGCTGACGCGGCCGGGCGACGAGATCATCGCCGAAGCCGAGGCGCACATCCTGATCAACGAGGTGGGGTCGGCGGCGCGGTTGTGGGGCTGCCAGATCGTGCCGCTGGCCGGCAGGCGGGGCGTGCTCGACCCCGCGGCGGTGGAGGCCGCCATCCGCGTCGAGGACATCCACCACCCCGTCAGCCGGGTGCTGTCGCTGGAGAACACGCACAACTATTCGGGCGGCTCGGTGCTGCCGCTCGCCTCGATCGACGCCTTGTCGTTGCTGGCGCGACAGCGGGGCCTGGCGCTGCACATGGACGGCGCGCGCCTGTTCAACGCCCAGGTCGCCAGCGGCATCCCGGTCGCGCGCATCACGCGCGACGTCGATCTCGTCTCGGTCTGCCTCTCGAAGGGGCTCGGCGCGCCCGTGGGTTCGCTCGTTCTGGGGAGCCGTCCGCTCGTCGATCGCTGTCGTCGGCTGCGCAAGGCGCTCGGCGGCGGCATGCGCCAGGCCGGCGTGCTCGCCGCCGCGGCCCTGATCGCGCTCGAGACGGGGCCGGCCGCGCTGGCCGCCGACCACGCGCGGGCCCGGGCCTTGGCCCTCGAACTGTCGCGGCTGCCGGGCGTCGAGATCGACCCCGCGCAGGTCGAGACCAACCTCGTCTTCGTCACGACGCGGCGCGACGCCAACGCGCTGGCGGACGAGCTGGCGCGGCGCGGCGTGCGGGCGATCGCGCTCTCGACCACGCGCCTGCGTTTCGTGTTCCACCGCGACGTCGGTGACGACGCGCTGACTGCGGCCGTCGAGGCCTGCCGCGCCGTGCTGCGCTGATCAGCTCGGCGTGCGCGAGGGGTCGATGCGGAGCAGGATGCGTCCGACGAGCCAGACGCAGCCGGCAGTCATGGCGTAGAGCGTCGTCACGCCGACGAGCGCGACGGCGCCGAGCGAGCGCGTCGCGAACCACGCCGCCGCGCCGAGCGCCGCGGGCGGCGCGAGCGCGACGAGCAGCACGAGCAGCTTGAGGCCCATGAGCAGGTACAGGCGCGCGATCGCGCCGAATCCGACCGCGGCCTGGCCCGCTCTCGCGACGCGCACGGGGAAGATCAGGAAGGTGCCGTTCTCGACCGCCAGCTGCAGCAGGGTGAAGGCCGGCACCGCGGCGAGCGCGCCGATCCAGAGCGCGAGGCGCTCGGGGGCGACGACGAACAGCACCCAGCCCGCGGCCACCCACTGCAGCAGCGTGAGGACGATCGTGGCGCCCAGCAGTTGCCCGAGCGCCAGGCGGCCCGCGGGGCAGGGCAGCGAGCGCAGCCAGGGGAGCGCTCCCCAATCGCTGCGGAAATCGCTCGTCACGTAGATCGGGCCGGCGAAGGAGAGCATCGCCAGGATCGATGCGGCGGCGACCTCCGGCACCACGCGCTCGGCGTTGACGGCCATCGTGCCGGCCATGACGCCCGTCATCAGGAACAGCATCACGAAGGACTTGCGCGTGCGCGTGAGCGCGAGCAGCTGCCGCCAGGCGTGGGGCCCGGCGCCGTGCAGGTACGGCAGGCGCGGCAGCGAGCGGTGCCGCTCGCGGGGCGCGCCGTCGGCGAGCGGCGTGTTCGAACCCATGCGCTCGAGCATCTGCTGCACCTTGCGGCTGGTCGCGTGCGCCGCCTCGCGCAGGTCGCCGCGGAAGCGCAGGATCGAGGCCAGCAGCAGCGCGTCGAAGGCCAGCACGCCGCCGAGCGCGGCGAGCAGCGGCCCCGGAGCGCGGGCCGCGCCGACGAGCGCGAAGGGCCGGCCAGGCAGGGCGTAGCCGTCCACGGCGGCGCGCCAGTCGCCGCCCGAGGACAGCGCGGCCGACCCCGCCAGCCCGCCGAGCAGCGCGACGAGCGCGACGCCCGTGACCAGGCCCAGACGCCGGCGACGCTCGGTCGTCAGACCCATGCAGCGCAGATCGACGGCCGTCGCGAGCAGCACGAGCGTGCCGAAGAGCAGGGCGTACATCAGCGCGCCGCGCGTCAGCGACATGCCGCCGCCGCGCAGGAACAGCGCCAGGAAGCAGGCCCCGCCGAGCGAGCGCAGCAGTTGCGTGCGCACGTGCGAGAAGATCAGCGCGCGCGTGCCGATCGGTGCGGGGAACAGGAAGTGCACCTCCTCGGGCGTGAAGTGGATCGAGCCGCTGCGCGCCGCCGACCAGAGCGAGACCGCGATGAAGGTCGTGAGTCCGGCTCCGAGGAAGCGCGCGCTCTCGTCGGGTGCGGCCGGCGCGGAGAACTGCCGCCAGACCACGAGCGCGAGGAAGCCGAGCGCGGCGAGCATGAGCGCCGCGCGCGCGGGCCGGCGCAGGTCGGCGCGCAGCCTGCGCCAGCGCGCCCGCCGCTTGAAGCGCGCCAGGCGGACCAGCGCCGGCCACCCGGCCCAGGGCTCGTCGCCGCTCACGGCGCCGCGCCGTCGGTCTCGGACGTCACGCGCAGGAACACGTCCTCGAGGACGCGATCGCCGCCGGCCTCCGAGCGCATCTCGGCGAGCGTGCCGGCGAGCCGCACGCGGCCGCGGTGCAGGATCACGAAGCGCGCGCAGATGCGTTCGACGATCTCGAGTTCGTGGCTCGAGACGAGCACGGCCGAGCCCGCGCGCGCCCGCGCCGCGATGGCCTCGCACATGCGTCGGCGCCCGACCGGGTCGAGGCCCGTAAGCGGCTCGTCGAGCAGCAGCGCGGCCGGCTCGTGCACGAACGCGCAGCAGATGGCGAGTTTCTGGCGCATGCCGCGCGACAGGCTGGCGGCCGTCGCGTGCCGCTTGTCGAGCAGTTCGAACTCGCCCAGCAGCGCGTCGATGCGCGCGGGCTGTTCCGCCCGCGTCAGGCCGTAGACTTCGCAGGTGAACAGCAGGTGCTCCTCGACCGTGAGCTGGTCGAAGAGCATCGGCGTGTCCGGCACGAAGGCCAGCCGGCGCCGCGGCTCGACCGCCTCGGGGCTCAGTTCCAGCCCGCCGATCGCGATCGTGCCCCGCGTGGGCGGCAGGATGCCCGCGAGCATGCGCAGCAGCGAGGTCTTGCCCGCGCCGTTCGCGCCGACCAGGCCGACGATCTCGCCGGGCTGCACGCGCAGGTCGACCCCGTCGACGGCGAGCACCGTGTCGTAGGCCTTGGAGACGGTGCGCGCTTCGATCACGGCGCGCGATTGTACGGGCCCGCATCGACCGGGACGAAGCGCGTCGCTAGAGTGAGCCGTTCCCGTCGCCCTCCGGAATCGCCCATGCTGCGCGTCCCCGCCCTCGCCCTGGCCCTGTCGCTCGCCTGCGCTCCGCTCCTCGCGCAGCAGGCCGCCGTCGCGCCCCGGCCCTGGGAGCACGAGAGCTCCGACATCCCGCTCGCGCCGCGCGTGCGCATCGGCGCCCTCGACAACGGCCTGCGCTGGGCCTGGATGGACAACACCGAGCCGCGCCAGCGCAGCTTCCTGCGGCTGCACGTCGACATCGGCAGCCTGGCGGAGACCGACGACGAACAGGGCCTGGCGCACTTCCTCGAGCACATGGCCTTCAACGGCAGCGCGAACTTCCCGCCGGGCTCGCTGGTCGAGTGGTTCCAGCGGCACGGCATGGCCTTCGGCGCCGACACCAACGCGATGACCTCGTTCAGCGAGACGATCTACCAGCTCGACCTGCCGACCTCCGACGAGGCCACGCTGCGCGAGGGCCTGCAGGTGCTGCGCGACATGGCCGACGGCCTGCTGCTGCTCGAGGAGGAGGTCGCGCGCGAAGTCGGCGTGATCGACGGCGAGGAACGCGAGCGCGACTCGGCGCGGCTGCGCGCCGCGCTGGCCGACCTTCGCCACGCCTTCGCCGGCTCGCGCGTCGTCGAGCGCATCCCGATCGGCAAGGCCGAGGTGCGCGCGCGCTTCGACGCACAGGGCGTGCGCGCCTTCTACGAGCGCTGGTACCGCCCCGACCTGATGACCCTGGTGCTCGTCGGCGACCTGGCGGGCCTCGACCCGGCGCCGCTGTTTGCGGAGTATTTCGCCGGGCTGCGGCCGCCGCCGGAGGGAGCGCCGCGCGAGCCCGCGCCCGGGCGCATCGAGCCCGCCGAGTCGGTGTTCTCGTACGCGTCGGACGAGCTGCCCGTCGTGACGATCTCGGCCGGCCGCCTGCGCCCGTGGGTCGACGAGCCGCACGACCGGGCCACCACGCTGCGCGACCTGCCGCTGGCCTTCGCGCGCCGCATGCTCAACCTGCGCTTCTCCGAACTGGCCAAGGCCGAGGGCGCGCCCTTCCTCGCGGCCTCGGTCTCGTCGGCGGGCGGGTTCCGCGTGCTCGACGGCGAGCAGCTCACGGTGGTCGCCAAGCCCGAGTCGTGGCGCGCGGCCCTGGCCCTCGGCGAGCAGGAGCTGCGTCGCGCGCTGCAGCACGGCTTCGACGAGGGCGAACTCGACGAGGTGCGGCGCGACGTGCTGCGCGAGCTCGACGAGGCCGTCGAGCGCGAAGCCACGCGTTCGAGCGCCTCTTGGACGGCCGAACTGCTGCAGGCCGTCGAGGACCGCCACGTCCCGACGAGCGCGGCCGCGGAGCGCGAACTCATGGCGCCGGCGGTGGCGGGCCTCGACGTCGACGCCTGCCGCGCGGCCTTCGCCGACGCGTGGGGCCGGGGCGCGCTGCGGCTCTCGGCCGTGGGCGGGCCGGCGCTCGAACTCGACGCGCTGAAGGCCGCCTGGGACGAGAGCGCGGTGACGGAGGTCGGGCCGCGCGAGGCGCGCGCGCGGGCGGCTTTCGCCTACGACTCGGGCGCGCGCGAGCCGGTCGAGCCCGTCGAGCGCGCGCACGTGCAGGCGCTCGACGTCGTGCAGGCGCGCTTCGCCAACGGCGTGGCGGTCAACGTCAAGCGCACCGACTTCAAGCAGAGGCAGGTGCTCGTGGCCGCGCGCGTCGGCCAGGGCCAGCTCAGCCAGGAGCCGGCCGAGGCACCGCGGGCCTTCCTGGCCGACCAGATCTTCGACCAGTCGGGCCTGGCGGCGCACTCGGTCGACGACCTGCGCCGGCTCACGGCCGGGCGGCAGGCCACGGTGGCCTTCACCGTCGGCCCCGACGCGTTCGAGCTGCGCGGCGCCACGACGCCCGAAGACCTGCCGTTGCAGCTCGAACTGCTCGCCGCGCACCTGGCGCACCCCGGCTGGCGCGAGGAAGGGCTGCGGCAGGCGCGCCAGCAGTTCGGCCCGCTCTACGAGTCGCTCGACCGCCAGCTCACCGGTCCGATCCAGACGCGCTTCCTGCGCGCGTTGCACGGCGGCGACCCGCGTTTCGGCCTGCCGACGCGGGAACAGCTCGAGGCGCTCGAGATGTCCGACCTGCGGGAGTGGCTCGGCCCCGAACTCGCGGCGGGACCGATCGAGCTCACCATCGTCGGCGACGTCGACCCCGATGCGGCGCTCGCGGCGGCGGGACGCACCTTCGGCGCCCTGCCCGAGCGACGGGCGGCGCTCGACGTGGCGTCCCGGCTCTCGGTGGCGCTGCAGAGCGGGCTGCACATGGAGGCCGAAGTGCTCACGGAGGTCCCGGGCGCGCTCGTCGTGATCGTCTACCCGACGACCGACGGACGGCAGGCGCGCATGCGCCGCTCGCTCGTGCTGCTCGGGCAGATCGTCGCCGACCGGCTGCGCGTGCAGGTGCGCGAGGAGCGCGGCGCCGCCTACAGCCCCGGCGCCGGCAGCCAGTCGAGCCGCGTCTACCCGGGGCTCGGCAGCGTGCAGATCCAGGCCATGGCCGCGTCGGGACGCGAGGCCGAACTGCTCGAAGCCTGTCTCGCGGTGGGCGACGCGCTGGCCGCCGACGGGATCACCGAGGAGGAACTCGCGCGCCAGCGTGAGCCGCTGCTGGCGCGCCTGCGCGACGAATTGCGCCGCAACGGCTTCTGGCTCGAACTGCTGTCCGAGAGCCAGAGCAACCCGGCCTTCCTGGAGGAGGCCACGACGCTGCTCTCGGAGTACGAGTCGATCGGCGTCGACGAACTCTCGGCGCTGGCCAAGCGCCATCTGGCGCGCGAGCAGGCGTCGTGGATCGTCGTGCGCAGCAGGGCGCCGGGCACCTGAGCGGGCGGCGGCGCGCGCGGCCCGGCCCCGACCGCGCGCCCGTCCGAGGCAGACGGGGGCCGGCGCAACGCGGAGATCGATCGACATGGGCGGCGTGAACCCCTACATGGAGCAGGTGCGGGCCGATCTGCCCGAGCGGCCCTACGTGATGACCTTCGTGCTCGGCGCGCAAGGCGAGCAGCGGCAGGTCGAGGTCGATCCGGCGCGCCTGCCCTACGGGCACGACGGGCTGCCGGGCAGCGTGCTCGACATCGCGATGGGCCACGGCATCGAGCTCGACCACGCCTGCGGCGGAGTGGCGGCCTGTTCGACCTGTCACGTCGTCGTGGAGGCCGGCGAGCAGACCTTCAACGCGATGAGCGAGACCGAAGAGGACATGCTCGACCTCGCGCCCGGCCTCACGCCCAGCAGCCGGCTCGGCTGTCAGGCGATCAGCAACGGCAGGAGCCCGGTGCGCGTGTGCATCCCCTCGTGGAACCGCAATCTCGTCGCCGAAGGGCCGCACTGAGACTCGGGCGCCGTCGGCGGTCGGGGCGCCGCGCCGACGCGCGCCGGGGCGTTCAACTCGTCCCCGGCGCGGGCCGATGACGTTCCGTGAGCATGGAACTCCCGGTGCTCAGCCGCCGACTCCCGCCCGCGCGCACGCTCGCGCTCGGCCTGCCCGGCAGCACGCTGGCGATGGTCGTGCTGCTGCTCGCATCGATCGACGGCTTTGCGACGATCCTGGTGCTGCGCCGCGAGGTCGGCATCGAGGTCAACCCGCTCATGCGCTGGCTCCTCGGGCACGGCGAGCTGCCCTTCCTGCTCATCAAGCTGCTGCTGACCGCCCTCTGCGCGCGCTGGATCGCGCGCCACGCCGCGCACCCCTACGGTCGCCTCGCCGCCGTCGTCGCCCTCGCGATCTACCTGCCGATCACGGGCCTGCACATCTTCAACAACTGGGCGCCGCGCCTGTTGTTCTGAGCGTTGGTGCGAGGGGGGGGAGTCGAACCCCCACGGGTTGCCCCACCGGATCCTAAGTCCGGCGCGTCTGCCGTTCCGCCACCCTCGCGCGGACGGGCATTGTAGGCCGGCTCAGGCGCGCGGCGCGCCGGCCGGCGCGGCCACGGGCGGATCGTCGGGCACCAGCCGGTCGACGACCGCCGCCGCGACCGTGTCGCTCCAGACGTTGACGGTGGTGCGGCACATGTCGAGCACGCGGTCGACCGCCAGGATCAGCCCGACGGCGTCGAGCGGCAGGCCGACCGCGCCGAGCACGACCATCATCATGACCGTGCCGGCGTGCGGGATGCCGGCCGCGCCGATGCTGGCCAGCAGCGCGGTGAAGGCCACGACCGCCTGGCTCGCGAAGGACAGGTCGTTGCCGTAGGCCTGCGCGATGAACAGCACCGCCACGGCCTCGTAGAGCGCCGTGCCGTCCATGTTGATCGTCGCGCCGAGCGGCAGCACGAAGGACGAGATGCGGTTGCGCACGCCGCCGCGCTTCTCGGTGCTGCTCAGAGTGAGCGGCAGCGTGCCGTTGCTGCTCGCGGTCGAGAAGGCCGTCATGAGCGCGGGCGACACGGCCCGCGCGTAGGCGCCCACCTTGCGGCGCGCGAGCAGCCGCAGGAGCAGCGGGAGCGTGATCAGGGCGTGGATCAGCAGCGCCACGAGCACCGTCAGCATGTAGAGGCCCAGCGCCGCGAAGACCGAGAACCCCTTGCCCGCCGCCGCGTACAGCATGAAGCCGAAGACGCCGATCGGCGCGAGCGCCACGATCGCCATCGTGAGCGCCATCATCACCTCGAAGGCCGCCTCGAAGAACCGCGTCAGCAGCCGGCCGTGCTCGCCGCCGACCTTGACCACGAAGATGCCGAACAGGATGGCGAAGAAGATCACGGCCAGGATCGCGCCGTTGCCCGGGTCGGCCAGCGCCGCGACCGGATTCTTCGGGATCAGGTTGAGCAGCTGGTTCCACAGCGTCGCGCCGAGCCCGCCGTCGGAGAGCACTTCGGGCCGCACGACCGTCTCGGCCGCCGCGCCCTGCTGCAGCAGGGCCAGGTCGGCGCCGACGCCGGGCCGGATCAGGTTCACCACCAGCAGTCCGGTGCAGATCGCGAGCAGGCTCGTCCCGAGGTAGTAGCCGAGCGTGAGGCCGCCGAGCCGCGGCAGGCCCTTGAGGCTGCCGGTCGAGGTCACGCCGCTCACGATCGAGGTCAGGATCAGCGGCACCACGATCATCGAGAGCAGGCGCAGGAAGATGTCGCCGATCGCGCGGCCCCAGCCGGCGATCTCGCGCACGCTCGTGACGTCGAGCGCGCCGCGCTCGGCGGCGACGTTGAGCGGCAGGCCGATCGCGGCCCCGAGGCCCATGCCGATCAGGATCTGCCAGTGGAGTGCGGGACGTCGCATGGCTTGCGCGCAGCCTAACGCGGCGGCGCGCGCGGTCCCAGCCCGCGCCGCGCGCACCGCCGGCCGGTCGCCCGCGTCTCGGGGCTGCGAGAGGCGCGGTCGTCGCGGTACAACGCGGCCCCATGGAGCCCGCCATCTGCACCGTCCGCGACGCGCGGCCCGCCGACCTCGAGGCGCTCGTCGCCTTCAATCTCGCCATGGCGGCCGAGACCGAGGACAAGGACCTGCACGCGCCGACGCTGCGTCGCGGCGTTCTGCGCGCGCTGGGCGACGCCGCGCGCGGCCGCTACCTGCTGGCCGAACTGCAGGGCGCGCCCGCCGGCGCGCTGCTGCTCACCCTCGAGTGGAGCGACTGGCGCGACGGCTGGTTCTGGTGGATCCAGAGCGTGTACGTCGCCCCGGCCGCGCGGCGGCGCGGCGTGTACCGCGCGCTGCACGACGCGGTCGTGGCGCGCGCGCGGGCCGCGGGCGACGTCGTGGGCATCCGCCTGTACGTCGAGCGCGACAACGCCGGCGCGCAACGCACCTACGAGTCGCTCGGCATGCGGCCGGCGGGCTACCGCATGTACGAGCTGGCGCTGCAGCGTCGGGCGGGGGCATCCGACGCGTAGGCCGCCGCGCGCCGCCGCGCGGACGGCCGCCGCTCAGGCCGAGACGCCCTCGGCGTTCTGCGCCCGCAGGTAGTTGAGCGCCGAGCCGGCGCGGAACCAGGCGATCTGCAGCTCGTCGAGCGTGTGCGCGCACGCGAAGCTCTCGCGGCTGCCGTCGGCGTGCGTCAGTTCGACCGTCACCGCGCTGCCGGGCGCGAGCGTGTCGATTCCGGCGAACGTCAGCCGATCGTCCTCGCGCACCAGATCCCAGGCCGCCGGGTCCCTGAAGGTCAGGGCCAGCAGGCCCTGCTTCTTGAGATTGGTCTCGGCGATGCGCGCGAAGCTGCGCGCGATGACGGCCCGGCCGCCGAGCCAGCGCGGCGACATGGCCGCGTGCTCGCGCGAACTGCCCTCGCCGTAGTTGCCGTCGCCGATGACGACCCAGCCCTTGCCGGCCGCGCGATACGCCTTGGCCAGCGCGGGCAGCGCGACGCCGGCCTGGCCGGTGAGCACGTTGCGGGCCGTGCCGATCTCGCCGGTGAAGGCGTTGGTCGCCCCCGTGTAGCAGTTGTCGGAGATGTGGGCGAGATGCCCGCGGTACTTGAGCCACTTGCCGGCCGGCGAGATGTGGTCGGTCGTGCACTTGCCCTTCACCTTGAGCAGCACCGGCAGGTCGCGCAGCTGCGCGGCCGTGATCGGCGCGAAGGGCTCGAGCAGCTGCAGGCGTTCGCTGCCTTCGCGCACGGCCAGCGGCGCCGGGGCGCCGCGGCGCCCGGGCGGGGCGACGAAGCCCGCGAAGCTGCTGGCCATGCCGCGCTGCGGCAGCGGCCTGCCGGTCGGCGGCGCGAGCTTGAAGGCCCGGCCGTCCGCGCCGGTCAGCGTGTCGCGGCGCGGGTCGAAGTCCAGGCGCCCGGCGAGCGCGAGCGCGACGACGACCTCGGGGCTGGAGATGAAGGCCAGCGTCTCGTGGTTGCCGTCGTTGCGTCCGCTGAAGTTGCGGTTGTAGCTGGTGAGGATCGAGTTGACCTCGCCCTTGGCCACGTCGTCGCGCTGCCACTGCCCGATGCAGGGGCCGCAGGCGTTGGCGAGCACGGTGGCGCCGATGTCGGCCAGCGCCTGCATCTGCCCGTCGCGACGGATCGTCTGGTCGACGGTGTCGCTGCCCGGCGTGACCATGAGCGGCGTCTTCACCTTCAGGCCGGCCTTGCTGGCCTGCGCCGCCACCGAGGCGGCGCGCTCCATGTCCTCGTAGCTGCTGTTGGTGCACGAGCCGATGAGAGCCGCCTTGAGCTGCGCGGGCCAGCGCTCCTTGGCCACCTCGGCCTGCAGGTCGGCGAGCGGGCGCGCGCGGTCGGGGGTGTGGGGGCCGACGACCATCGGCGGCAGCGACGAGAGGTCGATCTCGATCACGCGGTCGTAGAACTTGCCGGGCTCGCGCGCGACCTCGGGGTCGGCGCGCAGGGCGGCCGCGTGCGCGCGTGCGGCCGTGGCCCAGGCCTCGCGGCCCGTGGCCTGCAGGTAGTCGGCCATGTTCGCGTCGAAGGGGAAGATCGAGGTCGTCGCGCCGTGCTCGGCGCCCATGTTGCAGATGGTGCCCTTGCCCGTGCACGAGATGCTCTCGCAGCCGGGGCCGAAGTACTCGACGATGTGGTTGGTGCCGCCCTTGACCGTGAGCAGCTCGCAGACGCGCAGGATGACGTCCTTGGCGCTGGTCCAGCCGTCGAGCCGGCCCTTGAGGTGCACGCCGATGACCTTCGGCCACTTGATCGTGAAGGGCAGGCCCGCCATGACCTCCATCGCGTCGGCGCCGCCGCAGCCGATCGCGACCATCCCGAGGCCGCCCGCGTTGGGCGTGTGGCTGTCGGTGCCGATCATCAGCCCGCCGGGGAAGGCGTAGTTCTCGAGCACGACCTGGTGGATGATGCCGCTGCCCGGCTCCCAGAAACCGCAGCCGTAGCGCGCGGCCGCCGACTTGAGGAAGGCGTAGACCTCGGCGTTCTCCTCGTGGGCCACCGCGAGGTCGGCCTCTCGCCCCCTGCGGGCGCGGATGAGATGGTCGCAGTGCACGGTCGCCGGCACGGCCGACTCGTCGCGCCCCGCGAGCGAGAACTGCAGCAGCGCCATCTGCGCGGTGGCGTCCTGCATCGCGACGCGGTCGGGCAGCAGGTCGACGTAGGTCTTGCCGCGCTCGGGGCTCGCCAGGTGCGGGTCGGCGAGATGGCTCGCGAGCACCTTCTCGGCCAGCGTGAGCGGTCGGCCGAGCTGCCTGCGGAAGCGCTCGTGGGACTCGGCCAGGCCGGCGTACAGATTCTCGATGCGGGACAGGTCGCTCATGGCGTGCGGCTCGCTCTCTCGTGCGTGCGTTGGCCCTGCGATTCTACCCGAAGCCCGCCGGCGTCCCGCGCGGCGCTCAGCCGCCTTCGGTGACGACTTCGACGGGCGCGATCCGCTCGAGTTCGTCCTTCACGACCGCGGCGTCGCCGACGACGACGATGAGCAGCCGCTCGGGGTCGAGCAGGTCGGCGGCCGTCTCGCTCACGTCCTGCGCCCGCGTCGACGCGATGCGCTTGAGGTAGCCGTCCCACCAGTCTTCGGGCAGGCCCTCGAGCCGCAGCGACCACAGCCGCGAGGCCACGGCCTGCGGCGTCTCGAGCGAGCCCGCGAAGGAACCCGTGATGTAGCTCACCGCGTCGCCCAGCTCCTTGGCCGAGGGCGGTTCGTCGCGCATGCGCGCGACCTCGTCGATGACGGCCTGCACCGTCTCGGCGGTGGTGGGCGTCTTCGTGAAGGTGCGCACGCGGAACTCCCCGCCGAAGCGATCGGAGGACAGCCCGCCGCTCGCGCCGTAGGTCAGGCCCTTCTGCACGCGGAGGACGTCGTTGAGCCGGCTGCTGAAGGAGCCGCCGAAGATCTGGCTGAGCACGACGCCCGGCGCGTAGCGCGCGTGCCGGCGCGTGATGCCCTCGTGCCCGGCGATGATCTCGCTCTGGATCGCGCCCGGCTTGTCGACGAGCACGATGCGGCGCGCGCCCGGCGCGACAAGCGGCGGCAGGGGGACGTCGACGGCCTCGCCCTCGACCTCCCAGTTCGCGATGGTGCGCGCGGCGAGGGCCTCGGCCTCGTCGATCGACACGTCGCCCGCGACGTACAGCACGGCCTGCTCGGGACGCACGAAGCGCTCCCACCAGTCGCGCAGGACGTCGGGGTCGAGCCGCTTGATGTCCTCGCTGGTGCCGTCCGCCGGGCGCCCGTAGGGATGCTCGCCCCACAGGGCGCGCGCGAAGGCGCGGGCGGCCATGGCGGCCGGCGACTTCTCCTCGATGGCCTTGCCGGTGGCCGTCTGGTCGCGCAGCGTGGCGAACTCCTTGTCGTCGAAGCGCGGCACGGCCACGACCTCGGCGAGCAGCTTGATGGCGCGCTCGAGATCCTCGGTGAGGCAGCTCGCCGACACGCTGGCCGAGTCGTGGTCGGCGCCGGCCGAGAGCGAGATGCCGTTGCGTTCGAGTTCGAGCGCGAGCGCCTCGGCGTCGCGCACCATCGTGCCGCGCGTGATCATCGAGGTCGCCATCGAGGCCGTGCCCGGCCGCGCGGGGTCCTCGGTGAAGGAGCCGACCGGCAGTTGCAGCGAGAGCGAGACGAAGGGCAGCTCGCGGTTCTCGACGACGACGAGCTGCAGGCCGTTGTCGAGCACGCGCGACTCCGACGCGAGGCGCACGCCGCCGGCGAGCGCCGGCGCGACCGGCGGCGCGTCGGGGTAGCCCGGCGGGGGGCTGGCTTCGGCCTTGGGGCCCGTGGCGCGCGCGCGCCGGCCGCGCTCGAGCTCCTCGGCGGGCGCGGCGTCCTCCTTCGCCTCGGCGGCGTCGCCGCCCAGCGCGAGCACCGAGCGGAACATGCTCCCCAGGCCCGGCTTGATCGTGACCTCGGTGAGGCGCTCGGGCACGAGGTAGGTCTGCGCCACGCGCTGCAGGTCGGCCGTCGTGATCGCGCTCATCTGCGCGATGCGCTCGTTGGCGAGCTGCGTGTCGCCCCACAGCGTGGCGGCCTGCCCCAGCGCGCTGGCCTTGCTCTCGATCGTGAGCCCGGCCGTGACGTCGGCGCGGATCATCTGCTTGCGCACCTTGGCCAGCTCGTCCTCCGTGACGCCGGCCTCGCGCACGAGCGCGACCTGCTCGTGCAGCGCGGCGAGCACCTTGCCGGTGTCGCCGAAGGGCATCGTGAGGCCCACGAGCGCGGCGAAGCCGGCCTGCTCGAGGCCGATGTACAGGCCCATGCCGGCGACGGCGATCTCCTTGCGGCGCACCAGGTCGACGTAGACGCGGCTGCTCTCGCCGCCGCCGAGGATCGACATGAGCAGCTCGAGCGGCAGCGCGTCGGCGTGGCCCTCGGGCACGGCGCGGAAGGCCAGGCCGGCGATCGGCACCGGGCCGTTCTCGGGTTCGATGACCAGCGTGCGCGGGGCGGTCTGCGGCGGCTCGACGACGGTCACGCGCGGCGGCTCGGCGCAGCGCGGGATCCAGCCGAAGCACTTCTCGGCCAGCGCGCGCACCTGCGCGTGCTGCACGTCGCCCACGACCACGAGCGTGGCGTTGTTCGGCACGTAGTAGGTGTCCCAGAACTTCTGGATGTCGTCGGGCGTCGCGGCGCGCAGGTGCTCGATCTGGCCGATCGGCGACCAGCGGTAGGGGTGCACCGTGAACAGGTTGGCGAGCAGCTTCTCGGCCACGTCGCCGTAGGGCTGGTTGAGGCCCAGGCGGCGCTCCTCCTCGACGACGGCGCGCTCGGTGGCGAAGCCGCCCTCGTCGATGACCAGCGCCGACATGCGCTCGGCCTCCAGCCACAGCACCATCTCGAGCTGGTTGGCCGGCAGCTCCTGCACGTACACGGTCTGGTCGAAGGACGTGTAGGCGTTGCAGTCGCCGCCGGTGCGGCGCACGTAGTCGAAGTGGTCCTTCGGCCCGAGGCGATCGGTGCCGCGGAACATCATGTGCTCGAACATGTGCGCGAAACCCTGCCGGTCGGGCTGCTCGTCCTTGCTGCCGACGTGGTACCAGAGCTGCACGGCCACGATCGGCGTGCTGTGGTCCTCGAGCGAGACCACGCGCAGGCCGTTGTCGAGCACGACCTCTTCGAAGGGCAGCCGGCCCGTGCCGCGGCGCACCGCCCGCGCGCCGACGGCGGGCGCGGCGTCGGCGACGGCGCTCTGCAAGGTCACGCTCGTCGCGGGCGCGGCGGGCGCGGTCGGGGAGGCGGGCGCCGTCGCTGCGGCGGGTGCAGCGGGCTCCGCGGCCTCGCTCGGCGCGGCGGGTTCCGCCGGCACGACGGCGACCGAGCGCGCGCGCACCACCGGCACGCGCCCGGAGGCGCAGCCGCCGGAGAGCGCGAGCACGCTCAGGAACAGCGCGGCGCAGGACAGCGACGGACGGAGCGACGGCATGGCAGGCCTCCGGGATCGGCGGGACGGCACGCGCACGGCGCGCGCCCGGCGCGCGCCGGCAGCGCACGCACGCGACGCGGCGCGCCCCGCGCATGGCGACTGGTGCCTCCTGAAGGATTCGAACCTTCGACCCGCTGATTAAGAGTCAGCTGCTCTACCAACTGAGCTAAGGAGGCACGGCGAGCGGCGGATTGTCACCGTTTGCCGGCCGGCGGATCAAGAACGGCGCTCGCGCGCAGCTCCTCGGCCCAGCCGCGGCGCAGGGCCTCGCTGCCGTCGACGACGACGCGTTCGCGCGGCGCGGGCAGTCCCGCGACGAGCAGCAGCCCGAGCAGCGCAGCGCCGACGATCAGGAAAGGCAGCTCGGCGGGTGCGGCGAAACGTCTCGGCGTGCCGGGGTTCATCGTGTGGCCTCCGGCAGCCAGCATCGGCGCGCGCGCGCCGCGCGCTTGAGTCGCGAGCCGTCGACGCGCGCCGAACGCGCGGGACGGCATGGGGTGAGTGAGGGGAATCGAACCCCCGACCTCTAGTGCCACAGACTAGCGCTCTAACCGACTGAGCTACACTCACCAACCGGTCGCCGGCCGGCCCCGCGATGCGGGTCGGCGAGCGCACGAGGGGGCGCAGGTTAGCGGGCCTGCGCGCGCCGGGCAAGCGCCGCCGCGCCGCGCGCCGACGCTCAGGGGACGAGCTGCCCGTCGACCAGCGACAGCCCGTGCCGCGCGAGCAATTCGGCGATCCACGGGTAGCGGCGCACGGCGCGCGTGAGGTTGGCGCGCATGCCCGCGTCGATGTCCTGCAGCGCCGCGCGCGCGGCCGGCACGTCGCCGCGCAGCAGCGCGAGCAGCGCCCGCTGCGTCTCGAGTTCCCCGGCGTACGTGAAGCCGGCGGTCGCGGCCTGCAGGTTCTCCTCGGCGAAGCGCGCGTACAGCCCGTAGCGACCGGTGATGAGCGCGAAGCCGACGTAGCCGCGCGCCAGCTGCGCCCGCGTGCGCTGTTCGAGCGCCGCGTCGGCGCCCAGCGCGGCCAGGCCTTCCTCGAGCGGCGGGCCCTGGCCGCGGCGTCCGGTGGCGGGAAACAGGCCGAGGTCCTCGATCGCGTCGGCCACGGTGATCGCCATCAGGCGCTGGCCCTTGAGATTCGGGTGACAGTGGTCGGCGAGCAGGTCGAAGCCGGGGATGCCGCGCGTGCTGGCCGCGTCGAAGGCCAGATCGACGCGCACGGGCAGGCGCGCCTCCTCCAGCAGCACGTCGAGCAGGCGCCGCGTGGCGCGGTGCGGGAACAGGTCGGTGTCGCGCGCCTGCTCCAAGGCCGCGCGCGCGGCGGCGGCGTCGCCGGCCTGCAGCAACGCCTGCCCGCGGGCGAAGGCGGCGTCGGCGTCCTCGGCGAGCCTGTGGTCGGCGCCGATCAGCGGCGGGAGGTCGGCCAGGTTGCTCACGGGCAGCGTCGTCAGCAGCGGCACGCCGCGCTCGCTCGCCAGCTCGTGCATGGCGCGCACGTGCCCGCGGAAGGCGCGCGCGATCGCCTCGTGGTCGAAGTCGTGCTCGGGCGTGGGCAGGCGCTCGCCGCCGGCGGTCTGCACGCGCAGCAGCGCCTGCACGCGCCAGCCGAGCTGCAGCGCGTGCCACCAGTGCGGGTCGAGCAGGCGGCCGGCTTCCAGATACTCGTTGTGTCCGGTCGTGAGCACGATCGCGTCGGGCGACAGCTCGAAGACGTGCGGCAGCAGACGCTCGAAGGCCTCGGCCGCGAGCCCGGGGCCGGCGAGCGGCAGCACCTCGACGTCGGCGCCGCGCCAGCGCAGCACGAGCGCCAGCCACGCGGGCGGCGAGACGCGCGCGTCGTAGGGGACGCCGGCGACGGTCGAGGCGCCGATCCAGACGATGCGCGGCCGGGTCGGCACGCGGTCGACCTCGAAGTCGAGCAGTCCGTCCCAGCCCTCGCTGCGGCGCACGCGTCCGTCGCCGAGGTCCTCGAGCAGCGCCGGCGAGCGCACCCAGGGCGTGCGCAGCACGCCTTCGATCGCGGCCAGCAGCCCCAGGCTGGTGACGAGGGCGACGAGTGCGCGGCGCCCCCGGCGGCTCACGGCCGACCGAGCAGCGCGCGCGCGACGATCAGCCGGTGGATGTGGCTCGTGCCCTCGTAGATGCGCAGGCCGGCGATGTCGCGATAGTGGCGCTCGACCGGCTGGCCGTCGCCGTAGCCGCGATTGCCCAGCAGCAGCAGCGCGCGGTCGGCCACGCGCTGCGCCATCTCCGTCGCGAAGAGCTTGGCCGAGCTTGTCAGGCGCGTGAGCCGCGCACGCGCCGCGCGGTCGGCGGCGGCGCCCGACGCGTGCAGCTCGTCGGCCGCGCGTGCCGCCGAGGCCACGAGGGCCGCGGCCGCTTCGATCTCGACGCTCATGTCGGCCAGGTCAGCCTGCACCATCTGGAAGTCGCCGATGCGCCGGCCGAATTGCCGACGCGTGCGGGCGTGCTGCAGGGCCGCGTCGAGGCAGGCGCGCGCCAGCCCGACCGCTCCCGCCGCCACGCCGAGCCGACCGTGGTCGAGGCCGCCCATGGCGACGGCGAAGCCCGCGCCGACGGCGCCCACCCGCTGGCCGTCGGGGACGCGCACGCCCGAGAGGCGCAGCCGGGCGTGGTTGGCGGCGCGGTGCCCGAGCGGGTGCACGCCGAGTTCCTCGGCCTGCAGCCCGGCCACCGGCCGCTCGAGCACGAAGCAGCTCAGGCCCTCCTTGCCCTCGCCCGGGCCGGTGCGCGCGAACAGCAGCGTCAGGTCGGCGATGCCGCCGTTGGTGATCCAGGTCTTGGAGCCGTCGAGCACCCAGTGCTCGCCGTCGCGGCGCGCGGTCGTGGCGAGCGCGGCCACGTCGCTGCCGGCCTCGCTCTCGGTGAGCGCGTAGCAGCCGATCCACTCGCCCGAGATCAGGCGCGGCAGCCAGCGACGGCGCTGTTCGGGCGTGGCGTGATCGGCCAGGCACTGGCTCACCAGGCCCGCGTGCACCGTGAGGAAGCCGCGCACCGAGGCGCAGGCGCGGCCCAGCTCCTCGTAGACGGCGATGAAGGACTCGTTGTCGAGCCCCTGTCCGCCGACCTCGGTGGGCAGCGGCCCGCCGAGGAAACCCAGCTCGCCGAGCCGCTGCACGACCGAGCGCGGCATGGCGCCGGCGCGGTCCCAGGCGCCGGCGTGCGGGACGATCTCCTGCTCGGCGAAGTGCCGCGCGCGCTCGCGCAGCGCGGCGCGTGCGGCGGCGCGCGCGTCCTCGCTCACGCGCGGTGCTCCCGCTCGGCAATCGCCAGGCGCGCGAGCGGCTCGCCGCGCACGAGGACCGTCTGCACGAGTTCGTCGACGTCGGCGGCCGTGAGGCCTCCGTACCAGGCACCCTGCGGATAGGCCACGGCGGAGACGCCGTGCTCACAGGCGTCGAGGCAGCCGGCCTTGTTCACGCGCACCTGGCCCTTGAGGCCCGCGGCCCGGGCCGCGAGCTTGATCGCCTCGGCGATCGCGGCCGAGCCCTTCGCGGCGCAGCTGCCCTTGGGATGGTCGGCGCCGCGATCGTTGACGCACACGAAGAAGTGGCAGCGGAAGCGGCTCATCGCGTCCCCCCGCCCGGCGCCTCGAGTTCGCCCGAGAAGCGCGGAGGGCGCTTGGCGGAGAAGGCGGCGTGGTACTCGCGGTGGTCGGGGGCGCGCAGGTGCCGGGCCTGCGCCCAGGCCTCGGCCTCGAGCGCCTCGTCGAGGCCCATCGTGGCTTCGGCGTCGATCAGCCGCTTGGTCGTCGCGAGCGCCTCGCGCGGCCCGCGGGCGAGGCGCAGGGCGAGGGCGTGGGCTTCGGTCAGGCAGTCGGCGTCGGGCACCACGCGCGTCGCCAGGCCCCAGCGCTCGGCCGTCGGCGCGTCGATCGTGTCGCCGAGCAGCAGCAGCTCCGAGGCGCGCCCGTGCCCCACGAGCCGCGGCAGCAGGTAGCCGGCGCCCATGTCGGCGCCCGTGAGGCCGACCTTGGTGAACAGCAGCGCGAGCCGCGCGCCGGCCGCGAACACGCGCAGGTCGCTCGCCAGCACCATCACGGCGCCCGCGCCCGCCGCCATGCCGTTGACCGCGGCCACGATCGGCTGCGGGCAGCGGCGCATGTTGCCGATGAGTTCGCCGGTCATGCGCGTGAAGGCCAGCACCTCGTCGTGCGGCATGTCGATGAGCCGTCCGATGATGTCGCGCACGTCGCCGCCCGAGCAGAAGGCGCGCCCGGCGCCGGTGAGCACGACGGCGTGCACGGAGCGGTCCTCGGCGAGCTGCGCGAAGCGGTCGGTGAGCGCGCGGTAGATCTCGAAGGTCAGCGCGTTGAGGCGCTCGGGCCGGTCGAGCGTGATGCGGCACACGCCGTCGCCGTCGATCGCCTGCTGGAAGGGGGCCGTCACGGCGGCGATCCTACCCTCGCCCGCTACGGCAACTCCACGGCGGCGCCGCGCGTGCGCGCCGGGTCTTCGGCGGCGAGCGCGACGATGCGCAGCGCCACCTCGTCGGGCGTGAGCAGCCGGCCGCCGGCGTTGAGCGCGCCGATGCGCAGGCGGGCCTCCTCGGGGCTCGCCCCGCCGGCCACGAGACGCTCGAGCATCGGGCGCACGAGGTCGGTGTCGACGAAGCCGGGGCAGACGGCGTTGACGCTCACGTCGGCGTCCGGGTGGCGCTGGCGCAGTTCGGCGTCGAGCGCGCGCGTCAGGCCGAGCAGCGCGTGCTTGCTGGCCACGTAGGCCGAGGTGTAGGCGAAGCCGCGCAGCGCCGCCGTGCTGGCCACGTTCACGACCCGCCCGAAGCCGCGCTCGACCATGCCGGGCAGGGCCGCGCGGCACAGCGCGAAGGGCGCGAAGGCGTTGAGCGCGAAGGTCGCGTCCCAGCTCGGGTCGTCGGTGCGCTCGAGCGGCGCGGTGGGAGCCGCGCCTGCGTTGTTGACCAGCACGTCGGCGCGCACGGCGAACCCCGAGCACAGGCCCGCCACCGCGACGCGGTCGGACAGATCGCGCGGCGAAAGGTCGGTCTGCGCGGCGCCCGCCTGCCGGCACAGGGCCGCGCTGTCCTGCAGCGAGCGCACGTCGCGCCCGGTGAGCACCAGGCGCGCGCCCTCCCGCGCGAAGGCCACGGCGATCGCGCGGCCGATGCCGCGCCCGGCCCCGGTCACGAGCACCGATCGTCCCGCGAGGATGCCCATCGGCGCCGCTCAGCCCGCGTGCGTGTAGAAGCCCTGGCCGCTCTTGCGCCCGAGCTTGCCGGCCGCGACGTGCTCGCGCAGGATCGCCGGCGGCTCGAAGGCCGCGCTGCCCAGCTCGCGATGCAGGTGCTCGGCGATCGCGAGGCGCACATCGAGCCCGACCAGGTCGGTGAGCTTGAGCGGCCCCATCGGGTGGCGGTAGCCCAGTTCCATGGCCTTGTCGATGTCGGCGGCGCTGGCCACGCCCTCCTGCAGCATGCGCATGGCTTCGAGGCCGAGCAGCACGCCGAGGCGGCTGGTGGCGAAGCCGGGGCTGTCCTTCACCAGGATCGGGTCCTTGCCCAGCAGCCGGGCGAAGGCCAGCGCGCGCTCGACGGTGGCCGGCGAGGTCGCCGGGCCGCGCACGATCTCGAGCAGCGCCATGACGGGCACGGGATTGAAGAAGTGCAGGCCGACGATGCGCCCGGCCGCCGCGTTGTCCGCGGCGATCGCGCCGATCGACAGCGAGGAGGTGTTGCTGCCCAGCAGCGCCTCGGGCGGCGCCTCGCGCGCGATCGCGGCGAAGATCCGGCGCTTGAGCTGCAGGTCCTCGGGCGCGGCCTCGACGACGACGTCGGCGCCGGCCACGGCCTGCTCGCTGTCGCCCACGGCTTCGATGCGCAGAAGCTGCCGGTCGCGGGCGTCCGCGTCGAGCTTGCCCTTCTCGACGAGCCGGGCGAGCGCCTTGTCGATCGCGTCGCGCCCCGCGGCCGCCGGCGCCAGGCTCGCGTCGGCCAGCCGCACCTGGCAGCCGGCCGCGGCCGCCGCCTGGGCGATGCCGCGTCCCATGGTGCCCGCGCCGAGCACCGCCACCGTGTCGAACCGCTGCTGCGTCATGCGCCCTGCTTTCTGTCGGCCCGCGGGCCGTCGGGGACGAGGAGGATCTTGCCGAACTGCTCGCGGCGCGCCATCGCGGCGTGCGCCTGCCGCACCTGCGAGAGCGGCAGCTCGCGGTCGATGACCGGCGTCAGCAGTCCGCGGCCGACGAGCTGCGCGACGTGCAGCAGCTCGCCGCGGCTGCCCATCGTCGAGCCGAGGATCGACAGGCTCTTGAAGAAGATCGGCCGCAGGTCGGCCTCGAGCTTCGGGCCCGTGGTGGCGCCGCAGGTCACGAGCCGGCCGCCCTTGGCGAGCGAACGCAGGCTGCCGGCGAGCGTCTTCTCGCCGACGTGCTCGACGACGATGTCGACGCCGCGCTTGGCGGTCAGGCGGCGCACGCCCGCGACCCAGTCCTCCGTCTCGTAGTTGAGCGTCTCGTCGGCGCCGAGCTCCCGCGCGCGCGCCAGCTTCCCGTCGCTGCCGGCCGTCGCGATCACGCGCGCGTGGAACAGCTTGGCGATCTGCACGGCCGCCGAACCGACGCCGCTGCTGGCCGCGTGCACGAGCACGTCGTCGCCGGCGCGCACGCCGCAGCGCGCGACGAGCATGTGCCAGGCCGTGAGGAAGGTCAGCGGAAAGGCGGCGCCCTGCGCGAAGGAGAGCGACTCGGGCAGCGGGATCGCGTTCACCGCGGGCACGACGGCGTACTCCGCGCAGCCGCCGTCGCAGGTCTCGCCGAGGATGCCGTACTCGCGGCAGAGCTGGTCCTGCCCGGCGGCGCAGGCGCCGCAGCGGCCGCAGGAGACGCCCGGGGCGACGAACACCCGCTGCCCGACCGCCAGGCCGGTGACGGCCTGCCCGACGGCGTCGATCGTGCCCGCGAAGTCGCAACCCGGCACGAGCGGCAGCGGAAAGACGTGCCCGGGCACGCCCCGGCGCACCCAGGTGTCGAGATGGTTGAGCGCGATGGCGCGCACGGCGATGCGCACCTGGTCGGCGCGCGGCTCGGGGATCGGGCGCGTCTCGAGCTTCAGCGCCTCGAGATCGCCATGCTCGCGAACGACGACGGCCTGCATCGTGCCCATCTCAGGCCCCCTGGAAGCGCGGCGCGCGCTTCTCGCGAAAGGCGGCGAAGCCTTCGGCGGCGTCGGCGCCGGTGAACAGCCGCTGCTGCAGCTCGCGCTCGAGCGCCAGATGCTGCTCGAAACCCATCTCGAGCCCGCTCACGACCGAGCGCTTGATCAGGCCGACCGCGCGGCTGGCCTTGTGCGGAGGCGCGAACAGCGCCGCCTTCTCGAGCACGCTCGCCATGAACCCCTCGGCCGGCAGCAGCTCGTGCACCAGGCCGAGTTGCCGGCCCTCGGCGAAGTCGAAGCTGCGCCCCGAAACCATCAGCTCGAGCGCGCGGGCGCGGCCCAGCAGGCGCGCGAGGCGCGCCGTGCCGCCGGTGCCCGGCAGCACGCCCAGCGCGACCTCCGGCAGGCCCAGCTTGCCGCGCCCCTCGGCCGCCCAGCGCAGGTCGGCCGCGAGCGCGATCTCGAGCCCGCCGCCGACGCAGTGCCCGTTGATCGCCGCGATCACGAGCTTGGGCGTCTGCTCGAGCCGGCACAGCGTCTCGTTGGCGTGCAGGCAGAAGTTGTACTTCCACTCGGGCGTGACGCGCTCGAGCATCGCGATGTCGGCGCCGGCGCAGAAGAACTTCTCTCCGGCGCCGGTGAGCACGATCACGTGCACGCCCTCGTCGAAGCGCGCCGCGACGATCGCGGCGTCGAGCGCGAGGTGCATCTCGTGGCTGTAGGCGTTGGCCGGCGGGTTGTTCAGCGTGAGCACGGCCACCGGGCCGTGTCGCGTGGTCTCGACGAGGGGCACGTGCGTCTCCCGCGGGAACGAGGGCGCGACATGCTAGACCAAAGGCGGCGCCGGCTGCACGCCCTCGGGCCCGACGCGCCGCTGCGGTCGCGGGTCCGCGCGGCGGACCCGCGCGGCGAGCTCAGGACGCCGCGCGCAGCGTGAAGTGCAGGCGCATCAGCGAACGCCGGTCTTCCTCGAGTTCGAGGCGCCGGTAGACGCGGTCGAAGTCGAGCCAGCGCAGCTCGGCCAGATCGGGGCCCGGCCGCAGGTCGGGGCGCTGGCCCGCCGCACCGTAACCCACCGGCCAGTCGATCTCGTCGAGCAGATCGCCGATGCAGGTGCGCGTGGCGAGCTGCAGGTCGACCATCTGCCGCGGCGAACTCAGGCCCAGTCCCTCGCCCACGCTGCGCACCGCCGCCTGGAAGATCGACTCGTGCGGCTGCAGGATCCCGGTGAGCGGCGACCAGAAGCTGTCGTGCGCCGGATGGTGGCGCACGAGCAGGTAGTCGATGGACGAGCGTTCCTTGCGGTAGACGAAGACGCGGACGACGTGGAGCTGCTCGGTCAAGGCGAAACACCCCGGGGGAGCGGCGGGCGGCGCGGGGGCCGCCGCCGGTGGTATCGGGCGCGTGCGACGGCCGGGTTGAGCGCAATCGTGCGCATCGCCCGCTCCTCGATCAGCCGCAGGCCGCCTCGAGTGTGCCGCGGAAGCCCTGCAGCGCCGTGCGCTGCATCCAGAAGGAGAGGCCGCGCAGGCCGCCCAGCTCTTCGCCGCCGCCGGCGCGTCCGGGGCCGCCGTGGGTCATCGAGGGCAGCACCAGCCCGGGGCCCGTGCCGTACTCGGCCACGCGCGCCGAGCCGAGGTAGACGCGGCCGGTCCAGGGCGCCAGGCCGAGGGCCACGCGCACGGGCCAGCTCCGGTCGTCGGAGTAGACCGAGGCCACCAGGCCGCCGCCGCCGCGCGCCACGAGCGCGACCGCCTCGTCGGCCTCGCCCGAGTAGGGGGCGATCGTGGCCACCGGGCCGAAGACCTCCTCGGCGTGGAGCGCGTCGGCGTGGGCGTCCTGCGCGAGCAGCAGCGTCGCGCCGAGGAAGCAGCCGCGCGGGAACAGCCGCTCGGGGCCGCCGACCACGAGCGTGCCGAGGCCCGCGAGGCGCGTGATCCCCTGCTGCACCGCGGCGAGCTGCTCGGCGTTCGTGAGCGGACCCATGCGCGTGCCCTCGGCCGCCGGGTCGCCGACCTTGACGGCCGACAGCGCCGCACCGAGCGCTTCGGCGACGGCCGGCGCGATCGCCGCCGGGACGAACAGCCGGCGCGTCGCGGTGCACTTCTGCCCGGCCTTCTGCGTGATCTCCCGCGCGTGCTCGCGCACGAACAGGTCGAAGGTCTCGCTGTCGGGTTCGACGTCGGGGCCGAGCACGGCGGCGTTGAGCGAGTCGGCCTCGACGTTGAGCCGCGCGCCGCGCCGCACGAAGGCGGCGTGGCCGGCGAGGCGCTGCGCGGTGGCAGAGCTGCCCGTGAAGGCCACGCCGTCCTGCGCGCCCAGATGCTCGAGCAGGTCGCCGGCCTCGCCGGCGAGGAACGAATAGGCGCCCTCGGGCAGCGCGCCGCTCTCGACGACGATCTGTGCGATGCGCTCGGCCATCAGCGCCGTGGGCGTGCCCGGCTTCTCGAGCACCGGCACGCCGGCGAGCAGCGCGCACGCCATCTTCTCGGCCTGTCCCCAGGCGGGAAAGTTGAAGGCGTTGATGTGGACGGCGACGCCGTGCCGCGGCACGTGCAGGTGCTGGCCCGCGAAGCGGGGCGAGCGGCCCAGCTGCAGCAGTTCGCCGTCGGCGAGCGCCGGGCGGTCGGGCAGGCCCGCGCCGAGTTCGGCGTAGGCCGAGAGCGTGGCGGTTGCGCCGTCGATGTCGAACTTGGCGTCGCCGCGCGTGTTGCCCGCGTTGCGCACGCCGATCTCGATCAGCTCCTCGCGGCAGGCGTGGATCGCCGCCGCGAGCTTCCCGAGCGCCGCGGCGCGCGCCGGGAAACCCAGGGCCCGCAACGCCGGGCCTCCGACCTGGCGCGCGTGGGTCAGCGCGGCGGCGCGATCGAGCCCGACCGCGCTGGCCGTCGCGATCGTCTCCTCGCGCGTCGGATCGACGAGCGGCGTCCCGGGGCCCGCGCCCGAGGCCCAGCGCCCGGCGAGATAACTCTGAAGCATGGTCATGTCCGGCTCCACGGCGGCGAGGTCGAGCCTGCCCGGCACGGGCGGCGGGCGCGCCAAACTAGCGCCCGACGGGCGCGCGGGCCAGCCCGGTATGATCGGCGCGTCGTTCGACTCCCCTCGCCGCCGGAGGTCCTTGGACCCATGCGCACTCTCGTCCTGCCGTGCCTGCTCGCCTCGTTCGCGTTCGCCTGCGGCGCGCCGCGGGGCCGCGTCGTCACTCCGGCCGACCTGCCGGAACTCGACCGCGCGGCCGACCTCGCCGTCGCCCCCGCGCTGCCGCCGGGCGCGGCCGTGACCGACGGGCTGACCGACGCACTCGCCAAGGAGCGCCACGACCTCGACCGCAAGGCGCTTTCGATCGCGCGCCGCCGCGAGGACCTGGCCCGCGACGCGGCCGAACTCGGCAACCGCGCCACGCGCACGCAGATCGAGCACGAGAGCGCGCTGGCCAGCGAGGCCGTCGAGCGCGCCCGGGTGCAGCGCGAGCTGCGCATCGCGCAGGACGACCTGGTGCACTTCGACGAGGTCGAGCTGGCGCGCCGACAGGCCGAGACCGAACTCGAACTGCGCGGATCGGCCGACGGGCTGCGCGAGACGCGCGAGGAGCTGGCCCAGCTGGAGATGATGTACGGCGACGCGGCGCTGGGCGACGCCACGGCCGAGATCGTGCTCGAGCGCACGCGCCGGCGCCTGCAGCGGGCCGAGGAGGGCCATCGGCTGCGCGAGGCGCGCGCCGCCGAGCGCCGCACGATCGAGTGGCCGCGCGAGCGCGAGCGGTTGGCGCTCGAACTGCAGAGCAAGCAGGTCGCGCTCGAGAACGCCGAGCGCGCGGCGGCCAAGGCGGCCCTGCAGCGCGCCGCCGCGCTGGCCGAACTGGAGGACGCGCGCATCGGTCACGAGCGCGAGCGGGCCGACATCGAACTCGACGCGCGCCTGCTGGCGGACGACGAGGCGCGCTGGGAGCGCAAGGTCGCCTCCGGCGAAGGGCGCTGAGTCAGGTGTCCGCGGCACGTCGCGGGCGGGTCGCGCGCTCCGGTCGCGCCGTGCGCACGCTGAGCGCGCTGCTCGTCGTCGGCTCGGCGCTGGCCCAGCAGGACGGCGCGGCGCCGGCGGCGGGCGCCCCGGCCGAGCGTCCCTTCCTGGTCGACCAGCCGCCCGAGGAGATCCTGCGGGCGGCGCGGCACGGCCCGGCCGGCGAGGACACGCCGCTGCCCGAACCGGCCGGCATCCTGGCCGCCGTCGATCGCGGCGTGGCCTTCCTGCTCGGCGACCAGAACGAGGACGGCAGCTGGGGGAGCTGGCGCGAGCCGCAGCACGAGTTCTGGAGCAACCCCTACTCGCACCACGCCTGGATCGACGCCACGACGGGCCTGGTCATCATGTCGCTGCTCGAGCGGCACGAGGCGGCCGGCGTGCGCGCCGCGATCGAGCGCGGCCTGAAGTACCTGCTCGACAAGCCGCTGAGCAAGCGGCCCAGCGACTGGGACGTCGACAACACCTGGGGTTCCGTCTACGTCCTCGACACCGTGACGAGCGTGCTCGCGCACGAGGCCTTCGCGACGAGCGCGCTGCGCGAGCCGCTGCGCGCCAAGGCCGCCGAGTGCGTCGCCGCGCTGGGGCAGTACCAGGCCAGCAGCGGCGGCTGGGGCTACTACGACTTCGACACGCTCGCGGCGCGCCCGAGCTGGTCGACCAGCTTCCAGACGGCGGCGGCGGTCGTCGGGCTCGTCGCGGCGCGCGAGCAGGGCCTCGAGGTGCCCGACAAGATGCTCGCGGCCGCGACGGCGGCGCTGCTGCGCGCGCGCCTGCCGACCGGCGCCTACAGCTACAGCATCGACCCGATCCCGAACATGCGGCTCGAATGGATCGACAACGTCAAGGGCAGCCTGTCGCGGATCCAGTCGTGCAACTACGCGCTGCTGCGGCTGGGGCGCGAGGAGATCGGCCGCGACGAGATCCTCGCCGGGCTCGACCTGTTCTTCGAGCACCACCGTTTCCTCGACGTCGCGCGCAAGAAGCCCGTTCCGCACGAGGCCTACTACCTCAACTCGGGCTACTTCTACTTCTTCGGGCACTTCTACGCGGCGCGCCTGCTCGAGCGCCTGCAGCCCGGCGATCGCGCCCGCTACGCCTCGCGCCTGGCGCGCGAGATCGTCAAGACGCAGGAGGCCGACGGCTCGATGTGGGACTACTCCTTCAACACCTACGGCAAGCCGTACGGCACGGCTTTCGGCGTGCTGACCCTGCTGCGGACGCTGCCCGAGCGCTGACCGCGCGGGCCGGGGCTCAGCGCAGCCGCGGCGGGCGCCAGTCGGGGTCGACGGCCGGCGGCACGGCGGCCGGCGTGCGTGGCGCGGTGCCCGGCAACTGCCCGCGCTTGATGGCGGCCTCGTCGTGCGCCTCCTCGAGCAGCTCCTGGATCTCGGCGAACTTGAAGTAGGCGGCGCGCACGACGTTGCGCATGCTCACGTCCTCGAAGCCGAGCGTGCTCGCCATGTGGTCGAAGAGCAGCGCGGCGCCGCCGAGCACGATGCCGCCGACGAGCGAGACGCCGAGGAAGAAGCCCACGCCGCGCGCGAGGCCCGCGACGAAGTTGATCCACATCAGGCGCTTGCGGCTGCCGAGGATCTCGTTCAGGCCCGCCAGCTCGGCGCTGCGCTGGCCGAACTGAGCCGTGGCGCGCGCGGCGAGCCGTTCGGCGTCGTCGCCGTCCGGGAGGGCCGGCGCACCGGCCTTCGTCGCGCGCTTGCCGCTGCTGCGTCCCATGCGCGCATCATGCCGCGCGCGGGGCGCCGCTCAAAGCGTGACGGGCCGCGTCGTCGCTCGCGCGAGACGCGGCCCGTCTTCAGGGCGTGGCCCGGCGGCCCTGCGGCCGCCGGCTGCCGGTCGACGACTACTGGATCGTCAGCTCGGTACCCTTGCTCCACTTGGAGTAGTTGTTGGACAGGTCCTGGCTGAAGGCCTGCAGGTAGATCTTCGTGCCGGTGACCAGCGCCGGGTCGATCGTGACCGGCAGCGTCAGTTCGCCGAGCACGCCCTGCAGCTGCAGTTCGGGGATGAAGACCAGCCAGGGGAAGGCGTAGAGCTTGAGGCCCTGCCCGGTCGTCAGGTCGGACTGCACCAGGCCCGCGACGAGGATCGCCTTCTTGTTGATCGTGCCCTTGATGTAGAGCGAGTTGTCGGTCGAGCCGGGCGTGGCCGGGCCGTCACCCGTGAGGGTGACGCCGTTGGCGACGCCGTACTTGACCCACGGCTGCGACGGCGGCGTGTTCACGCGGCCGACCAGCTCCATCACGAAGGACGCGAAGGGGCCCGTCGCGCCGAAGTTGCCCGATCCGAGGTACGCGCCCGTGTTGGCGTTGTACTGGTCGATCAGGCTGATCACGCCGGCGCCGTTCGGCGGGCCGACCAGCAGCGGGCCGGTGTTCGCGAGCGTCGAGGTGTACGACCAGCCGAGCGGGCCGTCGGGCAGCGCGAGGGGCGTGGCCAGCGTCACGGTCTGCGTGAAGCCCTGCGTGCCGCCGGTCGAGAGCGCGATCGGCACGAGCACGTTGAGCACCTCGGTGCCCTTGACGCCGTTGCCCGTCGCGCCCTGGTGCAGGCGGATGCGCAGCGTGGGAGCGCCCGCCGTCTGGTTCGTCGCGTAGCCGATGAGGATCGACGTGATCGTCGCGCCGCCGCCGCCGAAGTTCGGGACGCCCCAGTCCATGTTGGTGATGTTCGCGGGGCCGAAGAACGAACCGTTCGTGGTCTTGTTGCTGTAGACGGCGACGGGCGTCGTGTCGGCGCCGGTGTCGGGCGTGAAGATGCCCGTGCCGACGTCGTAGTTGCCCGCGTGCGTGATCGGGCCGTTCAACTGCTGAACGGTGAAACCCTGCTGGGCCGAGGCCGCGCCGAGGTGCAGCGCGCAGGCGCCCGCCAGCAAGGCGGCGTAGATGCTCTTCATGTGCTTGGGATCCTTGGAGAAAACGTGGTCGGGAGGTGGAGAAGTGCGCCGCCGCGTCCGGAGTCCGGAGCGCCTGCGGTGGCGGGAGTCTAGCCGATCGGCGGCAACGCATCGGGGCAATCCGTAACGGCCCGCCCGGCGGTCCGAACCGCTACGTCGTTGCCGTCGTGACAGCGCGCAGGTGCTCGGGGCGCGTCCCGCAGCAACCGCCCAGGATCGTGGCCCCGGCGGCCTCCCAGCGGCGCGCTTCGCGGGCGTAGCGGGTCGGCGTCCAGAGCCCGCCGCGGTCGAAGATCGCGTTGCCGTAGGCGCCGAGGCGCAGCCCCTCGCGGGGTGCGAGTTCGCCGAGCCGCGCGGTGATCGTCGCCGGGTCGCTGCAGTTGAGCAGGAAGGCCGAGGCGCCGGCCCGCTGCGCTTCGTCGGCGGCCCGGCGCAATTCGTCCCCGGCGAACCAGCGCCCCTCGGGTCCGAACGTGACGGCGGCCCAGACCGGCAGCCCGCACGCGGCGGCGGCGCGCACGGCCGCCACGAGTTCGCGTCGCGTCGGCATGGTCTCGACGAGCAGCAGGTCGCAGCCGGCGGCCGTCAGCACCTCGGCCAGCGCGGCGTGCTCGCGCGCCAGCGCGGCGTCGTCGGGCGTGCGTTCGGGCGCGTAGCAGTCCTCGAGCGGCGCGAGGCTGCCGGCGACCTGCGCCCGCGGGCCGACGGCCTGCCGGCAGACGGCGACGGCCGAATGCGCCAGCTGCCGCCAGCGTCCGTGCAGGGACGTGCCCGCCAGCGCGCGCGCGGTCGTGCGGAACGTCGCCGCCGTGTGCACGCTCGCGCCTGCCGCGGCCCAGTCGGCGTGCACCGCCGCGAGCAGGTCGGGTCGCTGCGCGACGGCCTGCGCCGTCCATTCGGGCAGCGGCAGCGCGAGTCCGCGCCGCTCGAGTTCGCTGCCCACCGGGCCGTCGAGCAGCGTGACCGCGCTCACCGGCTCGTGGTGTCCCGCGCGTGCACGATGGCCCCCGCGAACACGACGAGGTCGACCGCGAGCGCGTCGAGCGCGGCGTCGGGGACGGTGAGCAGGTCGGCGCTCAGCACCACGAGGTCGGCGGGCCGGCCGACGACGAGCGGCCCCAGGCGCTGCTCCTCGAAGGCCGCGAAGGCCGGGCCCAGCGTGAGATGCGCCAGCGCCTCCTCGCGCGACAGCGCGCGCGGAGCGAGACGCCCGTCGGGGCCGCCCTGCGCCGGCGGGCGCCGCACGGCCGCGATGAAGGCGGCGAGCGGGTCGGGCCTCTCGACCGGCGCGTCGCTGCCGCCGGCGAGCACGGCGCCGGCGTCGAGCAGCGCGCGCCAGGCGTAGGCGCCGACCATCCGGTCCGCGCCGACGCGCGCGCTGGCCCAGGGGCTGTCGGAGGTCCAGTGCTGGGCCTGCATCGAGGCGATCACGCCCAGGGCGGCGAAGCGGGGGATGTCGACCGGGTCGAGGATCTGCGCGTGCTCGATGCGGAAGCGCGGCTCGCGCGACAGCGGATGGCGCTCCTCGACCGGCACGGCGGCCAGCGCGGCCTGAAAGGCGTCGAGCGCCAGGCGGTTGCCGCGATCGCCGATGGCGTGCACGGCGAGCTGCCAGCCGCCGCGCAGGCAGCGCTCGGCCAGCGCGGACAGCTCCTCGGGCGGCGTGACGAGCAGCCCGCGGTGCCCCGGCTCGTCGGCGTAGTCGTGCAGCAGCGCCGCGCCGCGCGAGCCGAGCGCGCCGTCGACGTAGGCCTTGACGCCGCGCACCGCGATCAGGCCCCGCCCGTCGAGGTCGACGGCGGGCAGGCCGCCGAAGTCGGTCGCGGTCGGCAACTGTCCGGCGCCCAGCAGGACGTGCGCGCGCAGGGCGAACTCGCCGTCGCGCGCGAGCTCCAGGCAGGTGGCGAGTTCGTCGAGCGACAGGCCCGCGTCGTGCACGGAGGTGATGCCGTGGCGGTGCAGGTCGGCGATCGCCTCGCGCAGCGCCAGCCGCCGCTCCCCCTCTCCCGCCGCGGGCACCACGCGCAGCACCGCCTCCATCGCGTTGTCGATGAACACGCCGGTGAGGCTGCCGTCGATGCCGCGCAGCGCGCGCCCGCCGGGCGGGTCGACGAAGTCCTCGCCGACGCCGGCGAGCCGCAGCGCCGCCGCGTTCGCCAGCAGGGCGTGGCC
The DNA here is from genome assembly GCA_964490005.1 of uncultured Phycisphaerales bacterium. Taxonomy (GTDB): domain Bacteria; phylum Planctomycetota; class B15-G4; order B15-G4; family B15-G4; genus CAZBBB01. Next base: position 96,451 of record CAZBBB010000001.1, read on the forward strand.
GTCGACCCGCTCCAGCACGACCGGGTGGGCCGGCACGCGCTCGCTGAGCGTCACGTGCACCGGGAACTCGGCCGTCGCCCAGTCGTTCTGGTCCCAGCCGCGTCCGAGGATGAAGGCGCCGGCGGGCAGCGTCGCGGCGCGGGCCGCGACGGCCGCGATGACCTCGTCGAAGCTCGCCGTGCCGACCAGGTCGATCCGGCGCAGCGCCAGGCCATGGCCGAACAGGTGCAGGTGGGCGTCGGTGAAGCCCGGCAGCAGCAGCCGCCCGTCGAGTTCGACCACGCGCGTCGCGGGGCCGACGAGCGGCGCGACGTCGTGCGGCTCGCCCAGCGCGACGAGGCGCCCCTCGCGCACGGCGAGCGCGGAGACGGTCGGTCGCGACGGATCGAGCGTGCGCACCAAGCCGCCGCGCAGCACCAGGTCGGCGGGCGGCGGCGGAGCGGTGGAGTCGGCGCGCTGCGCCACGGCCCGCGTCGGCAGGCCGAGCGCCGCGAGGAGCACGATGCCGAGACAGGCCGGCCGCATGGCCGCCATCTTGCCACCGCGCGCGGGGCTCAGCGAGTCACCAGCTCGAAGTCGACGATCAGCGGCAAATGGTCGGAGGCCTGCCGAGCCAGGGCCAGCCGCGAGCGGAAGTGCGCGCGCCGCCGCAGCGCGCCGCGGTGGAACACGCGGTCGAGCGGGCCGACCGGCCGGAAGGCCGGGAAGGTGGTCGTGGCGTGGGCACCGACGCCCGTCGCGCAGGCGAAGCCCGCCGCGCGCAACGTGTGGCGGCCGAGCGCGCCCGACCAGTCGTTGAAGTCGCCGGCGACGATCAGCCGGCTGTGCGCGTCGAGCGCCGCGAGCGTGGGGCTGCCGAGCAGCCGCCGCAGTTGCCAGCGCCGCTCGACGCTCGCCAGCCCCAGGTGCAGGTTGACGACGTGCACGGCGTAATGGCGCCCGTGCCAGGGGACCTCGACCGTGGTGAACAGTCCGCCGCGGCGCTTCTTGAGCGGCAGCGTCAGGTCGATGTTGCGCGAGCGCGCGATGGGGAAGCGCGAGAGGGTGGCGTTGCCGTAGCGTCCGGTCGTGAGGCGCACGTTGGGCGCGAAGGCGTGGTGCGCGTAGCCGAGCAGTCCGGCGAGCAGCTCCGCCTGGCCGTCGCCGGCCGAGCGCGGCACGCCCTCGTCGACCTCCTGCAGCAGCACGAGGTCGGCGTCGTGGTGGCGCAGCACCTCGGTGATGCGTCCGAGCGCGTAGCGCCGGTCGACGCCGCCGATGCCCTTGTGGATGTTCCAGGTGAGGAGGCGCACGGGGAGGCCCGGTCCCGCTCAGCCGGCCGCGGGCGTCGCGCGCGCGCCGAGACCGAGTTCGTCGGCGTGCGGGCGCAGCGCGTCGATCACGAAGGCCACGTGCTCGGCCGGCGGCACGCCGAGCAGGCGGCAGCCCTCCTCGATCTCGTGCCGGTCGACCTTGGCGGCGAAACCCTTGTCCGCCAGCTTCTTGAGCACGCTGCGCGGCGGCAGCTCGGGCAGGCCGCCCGGGCGCACGAGCGCGCAGGCGCCGACGAAACCGGTCAGCTCGTCGCAGGCCAGCAGCGCCTGGTCGAGCGGCGTGACCTGGGGCACGCCCCAGCCGGTGAAGTGCGCCGAGATCGCGTGCGCCAGCGCGGGCTCCCCGCGCGCCGACAGCCACGCGACGATGCGCCGCGGGTGCTCGTCGGGCCAGCTCTCGTAATCGGCGTCGTGCAGCAGGCCCGCGAGGCCCCAGGCATCGGCGGCCTCGGCGCCCGGGCCGTAGCGCGCGGCCGCGGCGCGCATCACGATCTCGACGGCGCGCGCGTGGCGCCGCAGCGCCTCGCCCGGCGTCCACGTGCACAGAAGCTGCCAGGCCTCGTCGCGCGTCAGCGGCATGCGCGCAAGGATGGATGGGGCCCTGCGCTTTGGCAAGATGGCGCGCCATGGATCCCGGCGCGCCGCTGCGGGTGCTGCTCGTCAGCTACCACTTTCCGCCGATGTCCACGACGGGCTCGCTGCGGGCGGCGCGCTTCTGCAAGTATCTGCCGGCCGACGTGACGGTCGAGGTGCTCACGGTGGCCGATCCGCCCGAGCCGACCGGCAACCGCGCGCTGCACGACGAGATCGTCGAGCGCGTCACGATCCACAAGGCGCCGCTCCCGGCGCGCGGCACGCAGCGCTGGGTGGGGCGGGTCTTCGCGCACGCGCCCTTCGGCAGCCTGCTCACGAAGCTGCTGCGCACCTTCATGACGCTGTTCCGCTGGGTGCCCGACTGGCAGATCACCTGGAACGACGAGGCTGCGCGGGTCGGGGCCGCCGTGCTCGCGGCCCGGCCCTTCGACGCGATCGTCGCCACCTCGCCGCCGCACAGCAGCCAGTTGCTCGGCCTGCGCCTCTCGCGCGCCAGCGGCGTGCCGCTGGTCTGCGACTTCCGCGATCCGTGGACGGGCAACCCGCAGCGCGCCGCGCACCACGGCCGCCGCTGGCACCTCGAGCGCCGCCGCGAGGCCGAGGTGCTCGCGCACGCCGCGCTCGTGATCGCCAACACGCCCGGCAACCGCACCAGCCTGCTGGCGCAGTTCCCGCGGCTCGACGGCGACAAGCTCGTCGTGCTGCCCAACGGCTACGATCCCGAGCGTCGGCGCGCGCTGCGCGAGGGCGGGCCCGCGCCCGCCCGCCGGTCGGGCCGCCGCGTCGTGCTGTACACCGGCCACCTCTACGACGGCGGCGAGAGCGTCCTGCGCGCGCTGGCCCTGCTGCTCGCCGAGGATCCCTCGCTGCCCGAGCGCGTGGTCTTCCGCTTCGTCGGTTCGCTCGATCCCGACATCGGCGCGCTGGCCAGCGAGCTGCAGCCCTCGGGACTGGTCGAGATGGCGGGCTTTCTGTCGGCCGACCGCGTGCCCGACGAACTGCGCGCCGCCGACGCGCTGCTCTACGTCGTGCCGCCCGCGGGCGTGCACTGGATCCCGTCCAAGCTCTACGACTACATGCTCGCGGGGCGGCCGGTGCTGGGCGTGCTGCCGCGCGGCGACGCCTGGGACTGGCTGGAGCGCACCGGGCTGGCGACGCTCGTCGAAGACCGCGGCGCGCAGGCCGTGCGCGAGGCGCTGGCCGCCTTCCTGCAGGCGCTCGCGCGGGGCACGCTCGCGGTGGCTCCCGACGAGGCCTTCATCGCGCGCTTCGACGCGCGCACGCAGAGCGCCGAACTGGCGCGACTGCTGCGCCGCGTCGCGCACGGCGGCCGCGCGTGAGCGGCGCGCCGCCGCTGCCCTCCGAGGCCGCCGCCGACGATCCGGCGCGCGAGGCGCGCGAACTGCAACGCTTCGTCGACCGCACGAGCGTCGCGCTCGGGCAGCTCGTCGACGACCGCGGCGTGCTGCACGACCCGGTGGCCGGGCGCGACAGTCCGCCCGACCACTATGCCGCGACGTTCACGGCGCTGGCGCTCGCGCTGCGCGACGCGTCGGACGGCCGCGTCGAGGCGCTGCTGGGGGCGCGCGACCGCCTCGACGCGCGCCAGCTCGGCCACGCGCCCTTCAATCGGCTCGCGCTGCTGCTGCTGCGCGACGTCCTGCAGCGGTGCGGCGCGCTGACCGTCGAGGCGCAGGCGCACTTCGCGCGGCGCCTCGCCGCCTGTCGGCTGCAGGCCGTCCATCCGAGCAACAACTGGATGCTGCTGACGGAACTGTGCCGGCTGCTCGAGTCGCCCGCCGAGGAGCGGAGCGCGCGCGGCGAGCGCTTCGCCGCGCGCTGCGCGGCGCTGCTCACGCCCGCCGGCGCCTTCATCGACTTCCCGGCCGCGCCCGGCGACGGGCCGGTGTGCACGCCGCTGGCCTACCACGCCAAGTGCGCGCTGCTGCTCGCGCTCGCCCGCCAGGCGGCGCCCGAGGCGCCCAGCGGGCCGCTGCTGGCGCGGGCACTGGGCTTCCTGCTGGCCTTCACCGACGAGGACGGCGCCTGGGGCGGCTTCGGCCGCAGCACGCACGCGCTCTACGGCTCGGCCGCGGTGCTGGTGATCGCGGCGCTCGGTCTGCGCGGCGCGGCGGTCGAGTCGCAGCGCCGCGCCTGGGCGGTCGGCGCGCGGCGGCTGCGCCTGCTGCTCGAGCAGCAGCGGCGCGACGACGGACTGCTCGGCCTGAACCTGGCGCCGGCCACGGGCGCGGCGGGCGGCTGGGACGGCTACATGCACGCCACCGTCTACAACGCCTGGACGGCCGGGCTGCTCGGTTGGGCGCTGCGTGGCGCGGCCGAGCCGCCGCTGCCCGCGCCCGACACGACGGCGCTCGGGACGCGGCCCGCGCAGTTGGCGCTCGACCGCCGCTCCGGACTGCTCGCCGTGCGCGGGCCGCGCGGCAGCGGCCTGATCTCGCTCGCCGGGCAGCCGGTGCAGGGCCGCGACGAGCGCATCGACCTGCGTTGGGCGGGGCTGATGCCGTTCCACGGGCGGCTCGACGGCAAGGCGGTGGTCGCGCCGCCCACGCTGCTGGCGCCGGCGCTGCTCGCGCGGCAGCCGGCCCTCGCGGGCTTCACGCCCTGCATCGCGGCGGGCGGGCGACTGTACTTCGGCGCGCGCTGGCCGCAGCTCGACGTGCACGCCGAGGGTGCGCGCGTCGCGATCGCGGCCGCGGGGCCGCCCGTCGAGCTGCATCCCGCCGGCCCGTCGTGGTTCGTGCGGCAGCTCGACCATTACCTGCTGCGCGGGAGGCACGCGCGCGCCGCGCGGCTGCACCCGCCCGCGCTCGGCGGCCACCGCCTCGCGGGCGTGCTCGTCTGGGACGCGCACGAGGGCTGGTGCGCCACGGTCTGGCTGCTGCGCGGCGCGGCCAGTTCGGCCGTGCTGCGCAATCCGCACGGGCGCGCGCTGCTGCCCGCCGGCGCGCGACTGCCGCAGCGCGGCGCGCGCTGGGAGGACGGCGCGCCGGGCCTGCAGCCGGTGGCGCTCGGCGCGGCGGAGATCGCCTCCCCCTGCGCGGTGCGCGACGGTCGCGTCGGCGCCGAGGCGCCCGAACCCTGGCCGGCGCACGATCGGCTGTTCGTGACCGTGATCGGCCCGCGCGGCGCGGCCCTCGACGACCCGCTGCCGCTGCGCTACGACCCCGTCGGGCGGCAGCTCGTGCTCTCGTGGACCAGCCTCACGCTGGAGTGAGCGTGCGCCGGCGCGGTTCTCAGCCCTGCGCCTCGAGCGCCTCGGCATAGGCCGCGAGCGTCTCGGCGAGCGAGGCGCGCTCGCGCTCGCTCGTGGCGGCGTCGACCGCGGCCTTCTGCGCGAGCACGGCCGCCTGCAGGTCGCCCTGCAGGAAGCGCACGCGGGCCACCGTGTCGAGGATCGAGGCGTCCCTGCGCTCGGCGAGTTCGTTGGCCCGGTCGGCGGCGAGCGCGGCCAGTTCGAGGTCGCGCCGGGCGTCCGGGACGGGGCTGTCGGGCGCGACGATCGACCAGGCCAGCGTGTTGAGGCTCGAGGCATCCGCGGCCCACGCGCCGCCCACCAACTCGCGGCCCAGGGCGGCGGCCTGCGCAAGCAGGTCGGCCGAGAGCAGCGCCTGGTAGCGCAGTCGCGCGTAGGCGCCGTTGCGGCGCGGGTCGAGCGCGATCAGCTGCGCCGCCAACTCGGCGACGCGCTCCCACTGCTCGGCCTCGGTCGCGGCCTTGAGCTGCGCGGTGAGCCGCTTCGACGTCTCGGCGCGCTCTTTGCGCTCGGCCTCGAAGGCGAGCGGATCGAAGCTGCCGGCGACGATGCGCTCGAGCACCTCGTCGAGCGGGTCGGCGGTCGGATGGCCCATGAAGGCCAGCGTGCCGCGCTGGTCGACGACCATCACGGTCGGGATGCCGTTGCGTCCGGCGGCCTTCATGAAGGTCGCGGCGGTGCGCCCCTCGACGTCCTCGGCGACGAGGTAGTCCATCTCGTCGCCCTGGCGCGCGACGAACTCGTCGGTGGGGACCATGCCCTTGCGCGGCCAGATGGCGGCGCCGATCACGGTCACGCCGCGGTCGCGATACTGCCGCGCGAGCCCGTTGACGTGCGGCATGGTCGCCTTGCAGGGCCCGCACCAGGTGGCCCAGAAGTCGATCACGTAGACCTGTCCGGGCTCCCAGGCCTGCACCGGCCCGCCCTTGAGCCACGCGACGTCGCTCAGCGGCGGCATGGGTGAGCCGACTTCGAGCCGGGCGACGACGTCGTCGGCGGCCGAGGCCGGCGCGGCGCACGCGAGCAGTGCGGCGGCCGCGACGAACGGCTTCATGAGCGTCTGCATGAGCGTCTCCGGGGAGGGCGACCGGCCCCGTCGCGCGGCTCCCGCCGGCGCGCCCCGCGCCGCGGCCCGCG
>CAZBBB010000002.1:0-102613 GCA_964490005.1 uncultured Phycisphaerales bacterium
CTCGATCCGCAGTTCTTGGCGATCTCCGGCGGCGTCGGGGTCGCCGTGCCGGAGCTGCTCGCCGCGGCGCGCGCGTCGGTCGACCCGCACCCGGTCGCGCCGCAGGCCGGCGCGGTGTCCGTCCTCGCCGCCGCCTGCGGCGCCGACGCGGGGCTGCTCGGCGCGGCGCTGCTGGCGCGGCGCGCGGCGAGCTAGGGGCGGCGCGAGCCGGTCAAGGCTGCACGGGCAGGCGGTCGAGCAGCGCGCGAAACGCCGCGTCGTCGCGGAAGGTGTCCAGCGACGGCGTGGCGTCCAGTTCGGCACGATCGGCGTAGCCCGCGTCGAGCGCCAGATGGAGCAGCTCGTACATCCGTGCGATCGCCGTGGCTTCGTCGACGGGGGCGCCCGCCGCGCCGCTGCGCCGCAGACTGAGCACGTACTCGTTCCACAGATCGGCGGCGTAGCGGCAGCCGAAGGCGTCGCGGCCGGCCACGGCTTCGAAAGCGGCGATCGCGTCGGGCACGAGGTCCTTGCGATCCCGGAAGCAGGCGAGCCGCGCACGGTTGTACGGCATGATCCGCTGCAGGAACGGCACGACGGCCGGCGGATCGCCGAGCGCGGTCAGCGCTGCGAGCCGCTCATCGCACAGATCGAGCAGCGCGAGGATGTCGTCGTAGCGCTCGCGACCGTCGAGCAGCGCGCTGATCAGATTGGACTGGGCCTCCAGCCGGGCGGCCTGCAGATCGGCGCGCTCGGGCGAGAGCCGACACAGCTCGTCGAGTTCGGCGACGCGCGCTTCGAAGGCCGTCGCCGCGATCGCGTGCTCGCCGCTCAGGCCCTGCACGATGGCGAGGCTGTCGAGCAGCGCGGTGCGCCGGTCACCGTAACGTCGCACGTCCGGATAGTCGGCCAGCAGCTCGTCCACGATCGCCAGTCCGGCGCGGGCGGCTTCCGTGGCCTCGTCCAGGCGAGAGAGGCCGGTGCAGGCGATGGCCACGGCCAGATGTCCGGTGGAGACGTCGAAGGCGTGGAAGCGGCTGCCCGGTGACAGGTCGCGGGCGCGCTCGTATCCGGCCAAGGCGCGCCCGGCCCACTCCCGCGCGACCTCGTGCGTGCCCGGCTGACCGAAGATGTCGGCCAGTTCGGCGCACACGCGCGCCTCCGTCCACACGGCGTCGACGTCCTGCGGTCGGGCCGCGCGCACGGCGGAGGCCAGCGCCAGCGATTCTTCCAGCGTGGCGCGCATGTCGGCGTCGGGCGCGAGTCCGCGCCGCGCCTCGGCGAGATTCGCGAGCACGGCGGCCAGATTCAGCGTCCAGTCGAGCCGTTCGGGGGCCTCGGCACAGGCCTGGCGCAGCAGCGCGAGGCACTCGCCGTACAGCTCCTGGGCGCGCGCCGACTGGCCGACGCCGAACTGCGCCTTGGCGGCGCGGTTGAGGGCCGAGGCGAGGAGCACGCGTCGCCGGCTGTCGGGGCGGGCGTCGAGCAGCCGGCGCAAGCGGCCGATGCCCTCGGTGTAGGCGGGCACGGACATTTCGTGATGCCCCAGATCGCGCAGCACGTCGGCGCGCGAGAGATGCAGCTGCGCGCCGTCCTCCAGCACCAGCGCGTCGTCGGGACGCTCGCGCTCCAGCGTGCCGAACAGTTCGAGTGCGCGGTCGAGCGCCGCGAGCTGGGCGCGTTGCATGCGCGGCACGTCTTCCAGGTCTTCCGTGGCGGTCTCGCGCAACACGTGTCGGATGGCCGAGAGCGCGGCCTGGAAGTGGCGCTCGGACTGGTCGAGCGCGCTGGTCACGGTGTCCAGCGAACGCTGACGCGAGAGTTCCCAGCCCAGCGGTCCCGCCAAGGCCAGCACGGCGATCAGCACGCCGGCCGCGGCCGTCGCGGGCCGGCGCTGCGCCCAGCGACGCGCCACGCGCCAGGGGCCGGGGCGCCGCACCGACACCGGGCGCAGCTCCAGCACGGCGTCCAGGTCCGCGGCGAACGCCGCCACGCTGGCGTAGCGTCGCGCCGGGTCACGCTCGATGGCCGCCTGCACCACGGTCTCCACGTCGCGCGGCACGGCGGCGTTGCGCGTGCGCGCGGCGGGCGGCTCGCCGGCCAAGACCCGTCGCGTGGTCTGGGCCACGCTGCTGCCGGCGAAGGGCTGGTGCAGCGTCAGCGCTTCGTAGAGCGTGAGTCCCAGCCCGTAGACGTCGGCGCGGGCGTGCGCCGCGCCACGGTCTCCGCGAAGCTGTTCGGGGCTCATGTACGCGGGCGAGCCCAGCGGCTGTCCTGAGCCCGTCAGTCGCACGCTGTCGGCCGCGGCGGCGAGACCGAAGTCGAGCAGGAGCACGCGTCCGTCGGGCGTGAGCATGACGTTGCTGGGCTTGATGTCGCGGTGCAGGACGGTCTGCCCGTGCGCGTGCTCGAGCGCCTCGGCGACGTGCCGCGCCAGCCGCACGCAGGTCATGACCCAGTTGCCGGCATAGAGGCGCGGCAGTTCCGTCGCGGCGCTGCCGCCCGCCGTGCGACCGGCCTCCGCGGGCGGCGCCACGGGCCGGCTGTCCGCAGGCAGGGGCGTGCGCGCGACGGTGGCCGGCGGCAGGCCCGCTGTGCGCCGCGCCATGACCTTGCGGACGGCGGCGAGCAGATCCCGGCCCGTGAGTCGCGCGACCTCCGCCGCGTGGTCCGGTGCGGGGCGATCGGCGTGGTCCGGCGTCTCGTGGCGCGCGCACGGCAGCTCCGACAGGGCCTCCTCGAGCGTGGCGCCCCGCACGAGTTCCATCGCCAGATACGGCACGCCGCCGTCCTCGCCGCCGGCGTAGACCTGCACGATCCCGGGATGGGAGAGGCGCGACAGGACGTCCACTTCGCGTCGGAACCGCTCGCGCGCGCCGGCGAGGTCCAGCGAACCCGGCCGGATGAGCTTGAGCGCGACGGGCCGTTGAAGGCCCTCCTGCTCGGCGGCGTAGACCACGCCCATGCCGCCGCCGCCGAGGCGCGCGAGCAGGCGGAATGCACCCACGCGCTCCGGCACTGCGTCGCCGCTCGGGCCCGCCAGTCCGAGAGCGCCGAGGCGAGCGATGCGGCCGCGCAATCTGGCCGCCTGCGCAGGGTGGGTGCGGCACAGCTCTTCGAGCGCGGCCGGGCCTTCGCGCTCCATGCGGTCGAGGCATTCCGCGACCAGGTCGTGCGGTGCGCCGTCGGCGCCGGAAGGGGCGGGCCTGGCGGGCGCGCCGGAGGATTCCGGCGGCAGCGGTGCGGAAGGAGGTGGCGGGGACATCGGTCCTGGAGGTCGCGGCAGCATCGGCGCGGCGGCCCGCGGCGGCGCGAGCATAGCGGCGCGTTGCGGCGCGGACGAGTGGCCGTCAGGACGGCGGCCACGCAGGCGATGGGTCACCGACTGCTAGGATGCCGTGCCGGTCGACGCGTCGCCGCGATCGGCCGCTGCTTTTCCGCCCGCTCCGGCCCGACCGATGGATTGCACCGACAGCCGGTCCCTCGTGCTCCTCGCCCGGCAGGGAGACGGCCGTGCGCTGGATGAACTGGTGACGGCGCATCTGCCGGGGCTGCGTGCCTACGTGCGCCTGCGCTGCGGGCCGGCGTTGCGCGCGCGCGAGTCCGCCAGCGACATCGCTCAGTCGGTCTGCCGCGACGTGCTGGAGAACCTCGAGCACTTCCGGTGGAACGGGGAGGCGGGTTTCAAGGCCTGGCTGTACGCCACGGCTCTGCGCAAGATCGCCGACCGCGCCCACTACTGGGAGGCGCAGAAGCGGGACATGCAGCGGGAGGTGGCGTTGCCGGAGCATGGCGTCGGGTGGGGGCCGGGTGAGGCGAGCGGCGAGACCCCGCTGGCCGGGATCTACGGTTCGATCGCCTCGCCGAGCCAGCTGGCCGTGGGCCGCGAACGGCTCGAGCAGCTCGAGGCCGCCTTCGACCTGCTCACCGACGAGCAGCGCGAGGTCATCGCGCTGGCGAAGGTGGCCGGACTGACGCACGGTGAACTCGCCGAGCGCCTGCAATGCACGCCGGCAACGGCTCGGCAGCGGCTGTTCCGTGCGCTCTCGGCGCTCTCGCAGCGGCTCGATCCCGACGGAGGCGAGACGGCCGACTGAGGTGCGCGGGGGACGACCTTGCGTCGCGGGCGTCCCGAATTCGCCGGAGCGCCTGTCACACCCGACGCGATTCGTGGCTTGGTTCGGGAGAGACGCGCCCTCGCTCACTCCCGGGGCATCCGCCCTCTCCTTCCCGAACGGACCCTCGCCGATGCACTCACGCTGCGCTTCGCTGTTCGCCGTCCACCTGTTCGCGGTCCTCGCGTCGGCGCAGACCGACCCGGCTGCTCCCTTCGCGCCGAGGAGCGTGGCGCCGCCGGCTGCGGCGAGCCACGAGAGCCTCTCGACCTCCGATCTGGCGGAGCTGCGCGCCGCGGTGGACGCGCTGAAGCACGCGGTCCGCGAGACGCCGGAGGGTTTGTCGGCGCGCAACCCCGGCCAGCGCTGGGAGCTGCGCTTCGACGGCCGCGGCGTCGACGTCCGGCCCGACGCGGGTCGTTGGGCGTGGGGGCTGGAGCTGCTTGCCTTCGGCCGGTCCGGCGCGGAGCGGGAAGTCGAGCTCCCCGACGACGTGCGGCATGACGGAGGCCGCGTCAGCTACGTCTGGGACGACACCCTCGCCGAGTGGTTCGTCAATGATCGCCGTGGCTTGGAGCACGGCTACACGCTGTCCGAGCGGCCCGCCGGCGCCGAGGGTCCCTTGCACTTCACGTTGGCGGTGCGCGGCGATCTGGCGCCGAGCCTGCGCGCCGACGGACGCAACGTCGCCTTCGTCGATGCCGGCGGTGTCTGCGTGGTCGACTACGCCGGCCTCACCGTGTTCGACGCCGACGGCGCGGACGTGCCCGCGCGCTTCGTGTTGCCGACGGCGTCGGCGACGGGCGCGGCGACGCTGCTGCTGGTCGTCGACGACCAGGCCGCGCGCTACCCGCTGACCATCGACCCCGTGGCTCAGCAGGCCTACATCAAGTCGTCCAACTCGTGGCTCGGCGACTCGTTCGGCGACGCGGTGGCCGTCTCGGGTGACACGGCCGTCGTCGGGGCCAGTTTCGAGGACGGCGGGTCCACGGGCGTCAACGGCGACGAGTCGAGCCAGTCCAGCGGCGCCTCGGGCGCCGCCTACGTCTTCGTGCGGAACAGCGGCGGCTGGAGTCAGCAGGCCTACCTCAAAGCCACCAACACGGGTACCGGTGATGCCTTCGGCACGTCGGTGGCCATTTCGGGTGACACGATCGTGGTCGGTGCCTTCCGCGAGGACAGCAACGCCACGGGAGTCGACGGCGATGGCGCCAACAACAGCCTCACCGACTCCGGCGCTGCGTATGTCTACGTGCGCAACGGCACGACCTGGAGTCCACAGGCCTACCTCAAGTCTTCGGCCGGCGGCTTCGACGACTGGTTCGGCATCTCCGTCGGAGTGTCGGGCGACACGATCGTCGTCGGCGCCAATCAGGAGGACAGCAACGCGACCGGCATCGGCGGAACCGCGACGAACAACAGCTCGTTCAACGCGGGTGCGGCGTACGTGTTCGTGCGCAACGGCGGCACGTGGAGCCTGCAGGCCTACCTGAAGGCCTCCAACACGAGCGTCAACGATCACTTCGGGCGTGCGGTGACCATTTCGGGGGAGACCATCGCGGTGGGAGCGTTCCAGGAGGACAGCAGCGCCACCGGCGTGAACGGAGACCAGGCGAGCAACGCGGCTTCGAATTCCGGCGCCGCGTACGTATTCGTGCGCAGCGGCGGCACTTGGACCCAGCAGGCGTATCTCAAGGCGTCGAACACGGGACCCGAGGACCAGTTTGGCCGCTCGGTCTCTGCGTCGGGCGACCTCTTGGTGGTGGGTGCGTTCAGCGAGGACAGCAGCGCGACGGGCGTGGGCGGAGACCAGGCCGACAACGGCACCCCGCACTCCGGGGCGGCGTACGTGTTCAGGCGCAGCGGGACGTCCTGGAGCCAGGAGGCGTATCTCAAGGCGTCCAACACCGGGACCGGGGACGCGTTCGGCTGGGCCGTCTCGGCGGACGGGGACCTGATCGTCGTGGGGGCCGATCAGGAAGGCAGTCAGGCGACCGGTGTCGACGGCGACCAGGGCGACGACAGCCTTCACTGGGCGGGCTCTGCCTACGTGTTCCGGCGCAGCGGGGGACTCTGGCACCAGCTCGCGTACCTCAAGGCTTCGAACACCGGCGCCAACGACGAGTTCGGCGCCGCCGTCGCGGTTTCGGGCGATGTCGTGCTCGTAGGCGCCACCGGCGAAGACAGCGAGGCGGCGGGGATCGGCGGCACCCAGGGTGACGACCACCTGGGAGCAAACTCCGGCGCCGTTTACGCCTTCGACGCCGGCACCGGCGCCACCGGGCAGTTCATCGACCTCGGCTTCGGCCTGGCGGGAGCCCACGCACCGGTGTTGACGGGCAGCGGTTCGCTCGCGGCAGGCGGCAGCTTCACGCTCGCGATGACGGACTTGCCGCCCGCAGCGACGAGCTACGTCGTCGTCGGCTTCATCCCGCTCTTCGCGCCCTTCAAGGGAGGCGTCCTCGGTCCGTCCGTCGACCTGCTGGTCCCGGTGGGCAGCGGGGCGGGCGCGTTGAGTCTTCCGGCGAGCAGCCCGCCGGGCATTCCGAGCGGCGCGTCTCTCTACGTGCAGACATGGACCGCCGATGCGGGTGGTCCGGCCGGCTTCGACGCGACGAACGTCCTGCAGTGCCTGTTTCCGTGACGAGGCGGCGGGGGCGAGCGGTCGGGGACGGGCGGTGCCGTCCCGCCTGATCAGGCGCCGACGAACGAGAAGAGCACGTTGCTCGAGCCGATGACGGAGCCGCTCGTGAACACGACCTGCGAGTGGAAGAACAGCCCGACGGCGGCGGCGGGCACCGCGATCGCGAAGCTGCCCGTGCCCGCGGGGCTCGTCGGGGCGCTCGTGAGCAGCAGTCCCGCGGACAGCACCGGGTGGCCGCCGATCGTCGTCGTGGCGCCGCCCGCCAGCGACACGAGCAGCCAGGCCGTCGCGCCCGGCGGCCCGCCCCAGCCCCAGACGTAGGGAGTCGTCGAGGACGCCAGCGCGGGCGCGAGCAGCACCGGCTCGGCGACCGGCACGACGTCGAGCAGCACCGGCGCGCCGTAGCCGACCAGGTTGCCCACGTGCAGCGCGGTCGAGCCCAGGCTGGCGGCCAGCGGCGTCGGCACGACGAGCTTCTCGTTGGTCTGCGAGATGAAGGCGCTCTCGGGGATGATCGCCAGGCCGACGCGCACCTTGTCGGCCAGCGCCAGTCCCGTGCCCGTGATCGTGAGCTGTCCGTCGACGGCGGCGGGGACGAGGGGCGGCGCGACCGCGCTCGGCGCGGGCGGCTCGATCGACACGACCCAGACCTTGCCGGCCGCGGTCGACGAGGCACCCACCTTGGCCCACGGCTCACCGACGACCCAGTCGCGATGGCCGTCGCCGTCGAGGTCGCCGCCCGCGGCGAGCGCCGAGCCGAACTCGCCGTCGGTGTCCGAGGTGAAGGCGTGCAGCAGCGTGCCGTCGGCGCCGCGGTAGATGCGCAGCGTGCCCGGCGCGGTCCCCAGCGAGTGGTGGTCGGGCGCGCCGACGAGGAACTCGCTGCGCCCGTCGCCGTCGAGATCGCCGGCCGTGCCGACGGCCGCGCCGAAGCCGCTCACGAGGTGATCGTCGTGCACGGAGTGGATCAGCGCGCCCGTGGCGCCCGACCAGATCAGCGCGGTGCCGATGCTGTACTCGTTGAGGTAGCGCGGCGAGCCGGCGATCAGGTCGGGCAAGCCGTCGCCGTCGACGTCGCCCGCCGAGGCGATCGCTCCGCCCAGGCCGTCGCCGAGCGATCCGCCGATGAACTGCAAGCGCACGGCGCCCGTCGCGCCGTCGTGAACGCGCACGTAGCCCGGCAGGTCGTCGGAGTACGGGTAGAAGGCCGGTGTCTGCGGCGCGCCGATCGCGTACTCCGCGCGGCCGTCGCCGTTCAGATCGCCGAGGCCCGTGAGCCCGAGGCCGAGCTGGTCGTAGTCCAGCGCGCCGTAGTGCGCGCGGATCAAGCCGCCCGTCGCGCCCGAGAGCACCCACGCGCTGCCGGCCCGCACGTGGCCGTGCCAGGTGTGGTACCAGGCGCCGCCGAGCACGTCGGGCACGCCGTCACCGTCCACGTCGCCGGCCGCCGCCACGGTGATGCCGAACTCGGAGTACTCGTCCGTCACGGGCCGGTAGACGTGGATCGTCGCGCCCGTGCGTCCCGAGATCAGCCAGACCGCGCCGGCGCGATCCTCGTGGAAGTCGTCGCTCGGCGCGCCGACGATCACCTCCGCGCAGCCGTCGCCGTCCACGTCGCCGGTCATCGCGACCGACGCGCCGAAGGCGTCGTGGCCGAAGAGCGTCGGGAAGGGCGGGTCGGTGCCCTTGAGCACGTGCAGCACCGAGCCGTCGGCGCCCGAGACCACGAACACGCGGCCGTACCAGGTGTCGTCGTCGTTCATGCTCGGCGCGCCGATGACGAAGTCGGGCCGGCCGTCGCCGTTGGTGTCGCGCCCGCCCGCCACCGCGACGCCGAAGCCGTCCTGGTGGTCGAGGCCCTCGAGCGTCTGCTTGACGACCTGCGGGCTCGCCGGCGCTGCCAGCGCCGAGGAAAGCAGCAGCGCGAGCGCGCGGGCATCCATCGCGGGGCCTCCGGGGCGTCGAGGTCGGACGCACCGTAGCACCGATCCGCCGAGCCGTCGACTCGCGCTGTCGCTGAGCCGCGCCCTCAGGGCGTCGTGGTCGTCATCGCGTTCGTCATGGCCCAGCCGCAGGGCGCGCCCGGGTCGGGGAACAGGGCCTGTACCGTGATCGTCACGCCCGAGGGGATCAGCGCCGGCCAGACGAAGGGGATCTTCACGAACCCGGCGACGTCGGTGAAGTTCACGAACAGCAGTTGCGGCAGGAAGGCCGCGAGCAGCCCGCAGTGGAAGGGGATGGCCGCGGGCGGCGCGAAGCTGATCACGAACCAGATCGGGTGGAAGGGCAGCGCGTCGGCCACTTCGAAGCAGCCGTTGTTCAGAGGGGCCGGATCACCGATCACATCGAGCGTGGGCAGGCCGTTCGTCCCCGGCGTCCCGGGCTCTTCGTACGAGACCCACGGCGGGCAGTTGATGAACGTCACGGTCGTGGTCTGGCCGTTCACGACCGTCACGCTGGCCGAGCCGCTCGCCGGCGACTTGGCCGTCCAGCCGGCGACGAGTTCTTCGCTCACCGTGTAGGTGCCGGCGGGCAGCATGAACATCACGCAGCCGTTCTCGTCGGTCGCGCCGGTGTCGCCGCTCGGCTGCACCTCGAACAGCCAGTCCGCGACCGCCGCGCCGCTCACGTCCGGCGTGCCGTTGCAGTCGGTGTCCTTCAGCTTGTAGACCGCCAGCAGTCCGAGCGTGGGGCAGTTGAGGAAGTCGATCGTCTGCGACGAGCCCGCCGTGACCACGACCGTCATCGACCCGGACGCCGGGTTGCTCGGTTCCCAGCCGACGTAGGACTTCTCGGTGATGGTGTAGGTGCCCGCCTCCAGCGTGATCGTCGCGTAGCCCGAGGCGTTGGTGTGGATGAAGAAGTTGTCGGGCGAGACGAGGAAGCCCCAGTCCGCCAGGGGCACGGAGGGGACGTCCTTGATGCCGTCGCAGTCGGCGTCGAGGAACTTGCAGACCGTGACGGTGCCGGTCGTCGGGCAGTTGAGGAACTCGGTGCTCTGCACCGTGCCGGCCTCGATCGTCACCGGCAGCGTGCCGCCGGCCGGCGTGCCGAAGGTCCAGCCCGGCGGCGGCGTCTCGACCAGCGTGTAGTCGCCCGCCGGGACGGTGAAGTAGGCGTAGCCGGCCGCGTCGGTGGTCGCGACGTGATTCCCGGGTTGCAGCGTGAACGTGACGCCCGACATCGGCTGGGCCGGGAAGTCCTTCACGCCGTTGCAGTCGGCGTCCTTGAACTTGCACACGATCAGCTTGCCCTCGTCGGTGCAGCACAGCGGCGAGAGCATGATCGGCGTGCCCGGCGGCGAGGACGTGATGCTGCCCGCGAGCGAGAAGCCCATCGCGATGCCCGAGAGGTTGCGCAGCTCGACGCGCAGGCAGTGCTCGCCGGCCGCGACCGGCACAGTGACGTCGACCGACAGGGGCTCCTGGAAGCTGGCCGTGCTCGTGTCGGTCTGCGAGGCGATGAGCGTGTTGTCCAGGTACACGTCGCCGACGTTGTCGATGAGCAGGTCGAACACGATGCGCAGGTCGGTCGGCTCGCACACGCAGAAGCAGCGCTCGAAGGAGTACGGGGCCGCCGGCGCCCAGTTGTTCTGGTTGAATGCCGACGTCGAGTAGGCCGAGAGCCAACCGGCGCCGGGCAGGGTCGACCAGGCCGAGTGGGGCTCGATCACCCACCCGGGGCTGGGGACGACCAGATCGGTGTTCGGGCTCTCCACCAGCGTCCACCAGAAATCGGCCGCCACCGGGTCGTACAGCTCCGCGTTCAGATGGTCGTAGCCGGTGGAGATGTCGATCGTGTCCACCTCGCACCGCGGGTTGCCGCACTCGTCGAACACGGCCGACTGGCCGAAGGCGGGAGCGGCGATCGACAGCACACCAGCGGCCGCGACCAACGCGGCCCGCGAGAGCAGGCGCAGGGACATGGAGGCGATCCGGAGCGGGGACGGCGGGCAGGATGCGCGCCGCACCGGCGGCGTCTCCGGCGCGGAACGTTAACCGGGAACCCGCGCGGCGCACAGGGTGCGCTTCGCGTGCGCGACGTTCGCGGTGCGCGGCTGCCACGGGGGCCTTCTCGCCTCCGGCCACGTGACGCCTCCGGCTCAAAGGCCCCCGGGCGCGCCGCGGGGGACGCGCGCGTGCCGCTGCGCCTCGTGCGGGGGCTCGCGAACGGCAGCCTTTCGGGGGGCGGAGTGAGCGAGCCCCCGCACGAGGCGCCCGCGCCCACCGTGCCGCGCTACGGCTGTTGTCCTTCGCCGCCCGCCGCGCGCCTGGCCGCGAGATCACATCACTGCTGCGGGCTCGAAGGACCCATAGCCACCCTGATCGCTCCGCGCAATGCCACAACTAAACACGACGCCGATTCCTCGCGCCGTGCGTTCATCGCTACTCATGGCGACGCTGTCCAGGCGCGTGAGTGTGCGTACCATGTCGCGTGATAGTGGTTGCGTCCACAAGGCCCAGCGGAAGTGGCCAGCCTTCCATTTTCCTATGCAGCCGGTGGTCCTCACTCTCGACCCGACGGGTACCGTGGGGAGGCACGGCAGCCCGCGCAGTGCCAGCCAATCGGCGCCGGGCACGCCGAGCTTCTTGTCCGTGGATGGGTTCGATGCGCGGAGCGCGTAGGCCCGATCGGCTGTGGCATCCCAGCCCATGACCGGCAACGGGCTCACGCACAGCCACGGGCCGACGATAGCCTCACGAGTTTGGTCTGGCGTGACGCCGTCGCCAATTCTGCGAGCCATCTCGAGGAACTGCTGCTGGCCTGCCGTAAAGTGCAGCGCGCTAGGTTTCGTGTTGCCGTTGTTGTCGACGGCGACGTCTGTGCCGAACGCACTCGCCCAGTCGACGCCCCTGCGGTTTGCGGGGGAGCAGGTGGAGACGAGGGCTTGGAGGTAGGCGCGAAAGACCTCAGGAGGCGGCTTGAGGTCGCGCTTGCCCTCGTACTCGAGCGCGAGCGCCGGCTCCGAAGCGCAGGCAATCCTGTCTTCGTCAATCCACGCAACGATCTCGTCGATGGACGCATCGATGCCACTCAGGATGGGGCGCCATTGCCCGCTCTCATGCCAGTGCAGCCGGGCAGGCAGGCCGCGGTCCGAGAGCACTTCAAGGACGCCTAGCGCCGCGAAGTATCCCAGGGGGTTTCCGCCGTCGAGGCCGGTCAGCGTGATGCCGCTCACGCGGACCTCCGAGGCAACTGCTGCTCTTCCTCACTTCGGCGATGGTCGCCGAGTCGGAGCACGGTCTCGATCCATGCCAATCCCCACCAACCGTAGCGCCGTACAAGCCGCCAGAACCGCTCACCTGCTCCCGAGTCGAGCCGGGCGAGTTCGTGGGCACTCGACGCGGCGACATCGATACCATCGAGCGACCACAGCATGTCCACCGGCTGAGGGTCCGCGATCCATGGGGCGAGCGGCCTGCACCTGCCGTGGTGCGATGCGACGAGGTGCTGCACGAGGTCCCAGTCGTTTGCCTGAGACACGAGCCGATCTCCGGCGCTCTCCATGAGCGCGAGCGACATAAGTTCGTGCCGCGCACCGCGCGGGTACTTTGACCGCCGCTCGGCACGCTCCCTTGCGCGCCAGTCACTCATTGCTGCCGCGGACTTGGCGATTGGCTCGTCCTGCACGATCGCCTTGAATGCACTTCCGCCATGGAGCAGACGCTGGAACCGTGGATCGATCTTGCCGACGTCGTGCCATCGTCCGGCCAACCGCACATCGGCAGCGATTGCTGACGGAAGCTGCAAGCTGTCGGCAAACTGACCAGCAACATCGCGTACACCGGCCAAGTGCTCAACGAGAGGCACCTCGACGCCCGTGAAAGAAGCACGATCATCCTCGGTGCTCACCTCGCTGCCGTCAAAGCTGACGCGGCTGCGTGTGCTCACGACGAAGTACTCGCCGTCGGCGGGTTCGACACTGCGCGGGAGTCGCTCCACTCGGAGGCCTCGTCCAGAGGATTCCTTGGCGAGGGCCGTCAGCAGCCCAATGACTGCGGGCTCAAGATCGTTCGATAGCGTGCGTGAGAGCCATTCGCTCACGGCCTCTCGATCGTCGATGCTCTCTGCGTCGAGCGGGGCAGGCACCGGCGGGGCGGGCGCCGCGGCACCGAGCAGGTCGATGATGACTGCCGGGTGCATGCGCAGCACGGCCCGTCCGCGTTGCCTGAGCGACGTGACCTCTGCGGCGTCGACGATCGCCTCGGTCGCGCCCGGCGCCCACGTGCCGTTTGCGATGCCGCCATACGTGGACGGAACGATCAACGTGTCGCCGGGTCGGATGCCCGACGGCTCCACGACATCAGACGCGTCGCCACGCCAAGCAATTGCCCGGCGCGTTGCTCGAACCTGATCAGCCTTCCAGTCGTCGAAAGTGACCTCACGAGATCCCTCGACATCAAAGGTCGGGGGCTCCGATCGGCCATCGAGCCAGCGGCGTGCCGCGGCAAACGGGACGGCCATGGCCTCTCCGCTGGCGGGCGTCACGGCGCCAATGGAGCCGAGCAGAACGTCGCGAGCAGCCACTGCGAGGCCCGGTTGCGTCTCACTGCCCGTCGCCTGCAGGACCTCGGCGCTGACGTCGGCGCGCCAGATGACCTGGACATCGGCAACGCCCCGGTCTGGTCCGTGCAGCCAGAGCGCGACATCCGGGTCGGGTGTCGGCTTGGGCGACGTCTGCACCCAAGCGTCGATGTGGCTCGGCAGCAGTACCGGAGCATGGGCCGCGGGTGAAAGCAGGCCAAGCTCGTCGGCATCGTGCGGTACGGATAGGCCACGGATGCCGAAGTCGATCGTGCCGTCCTTCCTGCCGCCGGTGAGTGCCGCCAGCCAAGCCCATGTCTTGCCAAGTGCATCTCCGTACACAGGATCGTCGCTCAACGCGTCGCTGCGAGCGACGATGACTCCTCGAGCCTCGTTGGCGTTCCGCCCAAGTCGATCAAGGCGGCCGAACCGCTGTCGCAGCGCGTCCAGGCTTGCGCACTCGGTGACCAGGCCATCGAAGTCGAGGTCGGCTCCGGCTTCGATGCATTGGGTTGCGACGACAATGATGGGAGGTGCGCTCGCATCACGCGCTCGGCTCGCGCTGATGCGCGGGATGATTCGCATCTCGAGTGCATTCCTGTCGACAGGTCGCATGCGACCGGTGATGAGGTGTACGTCGATGCCTGCGAAGGCCGCCTTAAGCCGCTCGTGAATCTCGCGTGCAGCCGCGACTCGGTTCACGACGACCGCAACAGTGGCGCCGCGGCGCGAGACGAGCGGCTTGACGGCGGACTCGATCTCATCAAGGAAAGACCTGGGTGTTGCGAGGACGAGGGTCGTCGGCTTCGAAGCCGAAAGCCGCCCAGCCAGGGCAGCATGGTTCTCGTCCTCGGGTTCGAGTCGAAATGTACCGGTCCGCGGTGTGCCCGGAGTGGCGGACATCTCCACGACGGTGAACGGACGCGGCAGCGGGTGGGTCGCCCACTTGCCGTACCGGTGACCGACGGCTTCGAGTGTCTCGCGAAACGGGCGTGAGAGGTGTACTTCGTCGAGCAGATAGAGCACGTCGTTGCCGAGCAGGCCGGCGTGGATGGGCTTCATCGTGTCGGAGACGCCGTAGCCGCGGAACAGCAGGCGGGAGCCGACTTGGTCGACGGTCGAAAGCACGATCAGTGGCTGGTCCGGACTCCGTGCCCATGTGTCATTGCGCGCGATTGCGCCCCTCAGCAGTACGGACCTCAGTGGTACGCCGTCGCGGCCGTAGCGCGCCAGCCGAGCACGAACGCGTGCCAGGAGTGGGGAAGCACCATTCTCAATGGCCTCCGTGATCCTCATAACCCGTTCATGCGCCTGATCGACGATCGTGCGTCGATCCACGACGTATACGATGCGAAGCGCCGCCGTGCGCGTGACCGCAGTCGCCTGCATCGCCAGTTGGAACACCGCAACATCGAGCAGTGCGGTCTTGCCGGTGCCGGTCGGCAGGTCGATGACCGATGGCCAGTCGTGGCCTGCGGCAAGGCGAGCGGAGAGCCTCGATTGCCACGGGAACGGGTCGTGCCCATGGACTTCCTTGAAGAACGCGGCAAACTCACTGGAGACGAGTGCGGCGGGCTCAGTCATGGAAAGCATGCGGCCGGAGCAGGCCAAGGCCAAAGTAGCGCCCGGCACCTAGCAGGACCGGGCCGCGCACCTGCTCGCCAAACTCAATCCGGACGTGGCTCAACACGCGGCGGGTCCGCCTTTCCTCCTCAGGGAAACCCGGGTAGGACCGCGCCTTTGCCGACCCTGCCCATGGTGCTGCGGGCAGTATCTGGACGCTGACGGGTTCCGGGAGGCCGGTGCGCTGGCAGGCACGGCGCACCGTCGCTTCAGCCTCCACAATTGCAGCGGCAAGCTTTCTCGGGTCGCGGGAGCAGAGATCACCCGGGTTGCGATCGAGTGCGATCGGCGTGACCGTACTCCAGCTCGTCGAGGGCTGACACCACGTTGGCGGCCGCAGCGTCGTTTGCACAGTTGTCCACTCCACCCGCTCGAGTTCGAGCACTCCCGCAGGACCGAGTGTCAGTGGTATCCGTGGCACTTCCTCATCTTCGATGCGGTGCGCACTTTCCCACGCATTCAAGGCGGCGAAGACCGCGCTACGGTCCCGGGGCGAGGCCTCTCTCGGAAGGACGAGAGCGACACCGAGGATCGATCCAGATGCGTTGGCATGTCCGACGAAGGGAAGCGGCACGATCGCAAGGTGATCTCGCTCGGATGGGGCCCCTTTGGCGTCATGACTGGAGAGGACTTCCGGCACGTCGGTCCCTGCGAACGACAACAACGCCTTGCGCACCGCCTTTGCGACGCCGGCGCACGCGACACTGGAAGGGCTCGCGCCGCCGACCCGTCGGAGGACCAACCACTCCTCTGAGAAACAGGAGCGCGACGCGGTGGCCTCAACCTCGGGCGCACGCCTCGTATACGCCTGGAAGCGCGCGGGCATCACGCGAGGCTCGGCCTCTCGATGCAGGTCGTAGCTGGCATCGAGGGCCTCGAGTTGCCCCGCTCGGGCTGTCCTGAAGATCTCCTCGCCGTTCTTCGCCGGTCGCCAGGTCGGCGTGACCAGGTCATCGATGATTCGTGCCGCGACAAGGCTGGACGAGTGACCGAGTCGAACAAGCCGTGCGAGCAGGCCGTCAAGCGCACTGCGCTGCGATGCTGTCGGTTCAGCGCCGATCCAGACATAGGTCACTCGCGGCTCGGCTGGCGTCACTGATGGGAACGTACGAGGTTGGCGCACGCGACCCTCGGGAAGGACTGCGAGCCCCATGGCCGGGTTGGCGGCTCGGGTCGGTACCGCTATCTGTCGCTTGATTGCTGCGGCGAGTCTTGCTTCGGCCTTCATCGCTCGCGACTCAGCGGCCTTGATGGTCTTCGGCGGGGCCTTGGCTCTCGCCTCGTCGAGTTGGATTCTGGCCGCATCGAGATCACGCGCCTCTTCATCGACATCCGTCATGCCCGCGTCGTTCACTGGGACAAAGACCGTCACGACCTCCCGACGGCTGGCCTCTGACGCTCGGATCGCCGGAGGCTCCAGGGCCTCAAGCCACAGCAGGGCCGCGCGCTCATCTGGCGATCGGGCCTCGCTCGCATAGTGCGTCGCTACCAGAGCAGAGTAGAGTCTCGCGGGATGCGGCGGCCACTCGGCATCGAAGCGCGAGTTGTACTTCGTTGCCACGTAGCGGCCGGTGAGGAACTCAACCTCTATCACCAACGGCACGATCAGCCCTCACCGTCACCTGCCGAGGTGAGTGCGCGCGACTTGACGATGAGGTGAACCAGTTTCGGTGTTGGCGTCAGCTTGAATGCGTCAGGTTCCCAACCGAAGCCGAGGTCACTCGCCGCCTTTGACGCCGCTTCCAGGAGAGCCGCAGCGTCATCGAGCGCGTATCGTGAGGGTGCGCCGCCGTCGCGACCGAGGATCTCGAAAACCAGCGGCTCATCGGCCACGAGCAAGGACCGGGACCGCAGGTCGTACCCCGACTTGCGCTGATACGAGACGCCGGCGAGCGCAAGCGCGGCGAGCGCTGTACGCGCCGCGGTCTCCGCAGCATCGCGCTTGTCAGCGGCGAGCGGCTCTCCGTCGACCCTTCTTTGGAACCGCAACCGTCGCAGCCCAGCGAGGGAAAGCACGACCGTATGGACCGCGTGCGACATCGTGACGCCTCCGGCCGAGTCGTCGATGGTTGGTGGGATATTGCCGTGATTGATGCCCGCCGGGCTGCCCTTGTCCCCGGAACCAGTGCGGCTGAACAACCGCGGCTTGCCTTTGTCTGTCGCGGCCTCGCTCTCGAGAGTCGTCCATTCGCCTGCGTTACCCTTCATCTCGTAGATCGGGCCGGCCTTCTTCTCAATGGCTGCCGGATCAATGCGGCTGGATGTCTTGACGCCCGCGACGATGTCGTAGCCCACGATCTCGGAGACGAGATTGCGTTGGAACTTCGCCCCAAGGCCTCCCTTGGGCCCGGTCGAGTCCCAAACGCCGAAGAGAAGAGCCGTCGGACAGTGCTTGTACATCCCCGTCGCGTGGTTCGGACGAGCGTCCGTGCAGTCCTTGCCAACAGCTGTCTGCCGGAATGGAGTGCCTTCGTTGTCGATGCTGTCTCGTAGAAGTGCGTCCGCGATGCGGTGTGGTGCTTGCAATGACGTGATCTGCTCGAGGTCCTCCAGGCCGGCCTGATTGCTGAAGTCCACCGACACGACCGGGAATCTCAGCTCACCGCGCCGCCATCCCTCGAGCAATGCCTCCTCGATGCGATTCGCTTGCGACGCAACGGAGTCGAGCAGCACTGTCTGAATGCGCTGCCCGTTGACGACACGCTCTTCCATGGCGTAGTTCGTCAGGCTCTTTCCTTCCTTGGTGTACGTGGGGGGGAAAACCTTGTCGCCCGGACCTCCTGCCGGAGTGAGGGTGGTGACCGCTCGAATGGCCACGGCCCCACCTGCCACAGCCTCCTGCAGGACGCCGAGCGACAGCTTGGGAAGTGCAGTCATGGGGTCTCCAAGAATGGGTTGGCGGCGGTAGCTGATCGAGTCAGTGCCATGGGTGCACCGGGTTCCCTGAGTGAATCGTGCAGTGGAGCTTCGGGATGGCGGTGGACACGGAGTGTCCATCTGAGGCCGCGCTTCGAGTCTCCCTGCGGAGTTCACGGCAGCCGTGATGTTCCCTCAACTCAGCCCCCTGCATGAACCCGATACATCGGCAAGGGACGGAGCATGCAGCATGCACGACGACCTTGGCAAGAGGGGCGCAGGTGCGCGCCATGTAGGGTCCGGCAATGCGGAGTTGCTCCCCGCCCGCATGCTCAATGAGTTCACCTACTGTCCACGCCTCTTCCACCTCGAGTGGGTCCAGCGCGAGTGGGCGGAGAGCGCCGACACGCTGGCCGGCGAGCACGATCATCGGCGGGTGGACACGGAGTCCGGGGAGCTCCCGCCGCCCGAGGAGCTGGCCGGCCAGGAGGGGACGGCCCGCTCGGTGCAGCTCGAGGCGCCGGTCGCCGGGCTCGTCGCCAAGCTCGATCTCGTCGAACTGGCCGGCGGGGCGGTGGTGCCGGTCGACTACAAGCACGGCAAGGCGCCGAAAGTCGAGGGCGAACTCTGGCCGGCCGATCGCATCCAGCTCGGGGCGCAGGCGCTCGCGTTGCGCGAGAACGGCTACCGCTGCGAGCAGGCCGTCATCTACTACGTCGGCTCGCGGCGCCGGGTGTCCGTGGTCGTCGACGATGCGTTGCTCGAAGATGTCCGGGCCACGATCGCCGCGGCGCGTGCCGCGGCCGCCGACCCGCGGCCACCCGCGCCGCTCGTCGACAGTCCCAAGTGCCCGCGCTGCTCGCTCGTGGGCATCTGTCTTCCGGACGAGATCAATGCGCTCACGGGCGACGGAGGAGAGCGTGAAGTGCGGCGCCTGTACGCCTCGCGCGACGAGGCCCTCCCGCTCTACGTGCAGAGCCACGGTTCACGCGTCGGCAAGTCCGGTGATCGGCTCGAAATCACCGACCGCGAGGGCGCGACCCGCTCGGTGCGCTTGCTCGACGTGAGCCAACTGGCGGTCTTCGGCAGCGTGCAGGTGACGTCCGCGGCCTTCGGTGAGCTGTTCCGCCGCAACGTGCCCATCACGCACTTCAGCTTCGGCGGCTGGTTTCTCGGCCTCTCGCATGCCGTGGGGCCCCAGCAGGGCCACGTGCGCCGTCATCAGTTCCGCGCCGCCGACGACGAGCGCTTGCGCCTCTCGCTCGCGCGCGGCTTCGTGCACCGCAAGGTCCTCAACTGTCGCACGCTGCTGCGCCGCAACGCACCGGAAGTGTCGGGCGAAGTCCTCGACGAACTCGAGCGGCATGCCGCTGCGGCCCCGAGAGCAGAGTCACTCGCCAGCCTTCTCGGGATCGAAGGCGCCGCGGCCCGATGCTACTTCGGCGCCTTTGCGGCGATGCTCAAGCCGGCCGACACGACCGAGTTCGACTTCTCGCAACGCAATCGCCGGCCGCCACGCGACCCGGTCAACGCGCTTCTCTCGCTCGCCTACTCGGTGCTCTCCCGCGACTGGATGGTCGCACTGCTGGCCGTCGGCCTCGACCCCGCGCTCGGCTTCTTCCACGAGCCGCGTGCGGGCCGACCGGCGCTCGCGCTCGACCTGATGGAGGAGTTTCGGCCGCTCATCGGCGACTCGGTCGTGATCCAGGTGATCAACAACGGCGAGGTGCGACCGAAGGACTTCTTGCGTCGCGGCGAGGCGGTCGCGCTCACCGATGGAGGCCGCAAGAGCTTCTTTCTCGCGTACGAACGGCGCATGGCGCAGGAAGTGCGCCATCCGATCTTTGGCTACCAGGTCAGCTACCGTCGCCTGCTCGAGGTGCAGGCGCGCCTGCTCGCTCGACACCTCGCCGGCGAGCTGCCGAGTTACGACGGCTTTCGCACGCGATGAGCGAGCGCAACCTGTATCTCGTCGCCTACGACGTGCGCCATCCCAAGCGCCTGAAGAAGATGCACAAGACGCTGTGCGGCTACGGCGACAGCCTGCAGTACTCGGTTTTCCAGTGCGCGTTGACCGCCGCCGAACGGCAGCGGATGATCACGGACGTGACGGAGATCATTCAGCACAACCACGATCGTGTTCTGGTCGTCGACATGGGGCCGCAGGACGGCCGAGGTCGCAAGGCCATCGAGGTGCTCGGTGTGCAGGAGGTGCCGCCGAAGCGGGGGCCGCTGGTGCTGTGAGCGCTCCGTTTTCCACCATCTGGTCGATGTCTGCCGCCTGGCGTAGGCTGCGAGCGCTCCGGTGCCGCGCCGGAACCCGGGCAGCGCTCGCAACCGCACGTTCCTTGACAACAAGTACTTATGGACGCCGAGCTGCTACCGCGCACTCCCTTGCCAACCACCAGCCCGACCTCTCGCAATCGAAGCTCTACGCGCTCTTCGTTTCCCGACTTACGATGCCCGCCCTTTCCGCAGTCGCAAGACTGCGGCCCCGTTGAAGCGACATGCGGATGCGCGCGCTCGAGGCGAGCGTCGAGCCTTTCCGCAGTCGCAAGACTGCGGCCCCGTTGAAGCGATGCCGCCACGGCGGGCGTGGACACGGTCGGGGAGCTTTCCGCAGTCGCAAGACTGCGGCCCCGTTGAAGCCGATGCCGGTTTTGCGGATCGTAGAGACGGCGAGCTTTCCGCAGTCGCAAGACTGCGGCCCCGTTGAAGCGGCATGGGCTTGCCTCCGGGGATCAACGCGGTCCAGAGCTTTCCGCAGTCGCAAGACTGTGGCCCCGTTGAAGCGCGCGCAGATCGCTCACGTCCACGCCGAGCGCTTCCCTTTCCGCAGTCGCAAGACTGCGGCCCCGTTGAAGCCCGGCGACGCGGCCACGCAGATCGCGCGCACGATCCTTTCCGCAGTCGCAAGACTGCGGCCCCGTTGAAGCACGACCAACGAGCGCGACGAGTTCGTCTGCGGATACTTTCCGCAGTCGCAAGACTGCGGCCCCGTTGAAGCAGGCGCAGCACCACCTTGTCGACGGCGGCCGGCGAGCTTTCCGCAGTCGCAAGACTGCGGCCCCGTTGAAGCACGATGCGCCGCGATGCGTGCGCGGTAGGTGGCGGCGACTTTCCGCAGTCGCAAGACTGCGGCCCCGTTGAAGCCTCGACATGACGCAGCCGGGCGGCCCGGGGCGCTGGATCTTTCCGCAGTCGCAAGACTGCGGCCCCGTTGAAGCCACGTCGCGGATGTCGCGTGTCGTCAGGGCCTCGGCCCTTTCCGCAGTCGCAAGACTGCGGCCCCGTTGAAGCCTTGTTCATGCGCGGCCACGGTAGCGATTCGCGCGGGGCCTTTCCGCAGTCGCAAGACTGCGGCCCCGTTGAAGCTACGAGGGCCTGAGCGACATGCCGCTGCGCCAGAGCGCTTTCCGCAGTCGCAAGACTGCGGCCCCGTTGAAGCTCCAGCATCGCGAACACCAGGCCAAGGCGATCCGTCTTTCCGCAGTCGCAAGACTGCGGCCCCGTTGAAGCCTCCTAAGCCTAGTATCGCTGATATCGGGCTTCCGCTTTCCGCAGTCGCAAGACTGCGGCCCCGTTGAAGCCAGCGTGGCCGACGCGCGGCCGACCTGCTGGACGACTTTCCGCAGTCGCAAGACTGCGGCCCCGTTGAAGCGTGCCACACGGCTGGGGCCTGGACTCCACGCACGACCTTTCCGCAGTCGCAAGACTGCGGCCCCGTTGAAGCACGGCCAGGACGGTGACCTGCACGGCCTCGGCGATCCTTTCCGCAGTCGCAAGACTGCGGCCCCGTTGAAGCCTGCGCAGGCACCGCTCGGCGCTCGGATGGTCCGGCTTTCCGCAGTCGCAAGACTGCGGCCCCGTTGAAGCAATACGGGAAATCTCTTCTCACCCCGCCGCGTTTCCTTTCCGCAGTCGCAAGACTGCGGCCCCGTTGAAGCGTGTTCGTCGACGGCGTGACGGTCGCGGCGGCGGCGCTTTCCGCAGTCGCAAGACTGCGGCCCCGTTGAAGCGCGTTCCTGCGCAGCGTGAACGAGAACTCCGGGCTGGCTTTCCGCAGTCGCAAGACTGCGGCCCCGTTGAAGCGACAGCACGAGGCGGCGGTGCTCGTTCGCGATCCGCTGCTTTCCGCAGTCGCAAGACTGCGGCCCCGTTGAAGCATCAAGCAAGCGCAGGGGCTCGGCTTCGCGGGCCGCGCTTTCCGCAGTCGCAAGACTGCGGCCCCGTTGAAGCACAACCACGGAAGGACAGGACATCGGCGATTCGGCACTTTCCGCAGTCGCAAGACTGCGGCCCCGTTGAAGCGCGAGAATCGCGTCGTGATTCTTGCCCGCCCCGCTGACTTTCCGCAGTCGCAAGACTGCGGCCCCGTTGAAGCCACGAGCACCGCGCGATTGATGCGCTGCGACGTGCGCTTTCCGCAGTCGCAAGACTGCGGCCCCGTTGAAGCAGGGCGTCGCCATCGCCATCGCCGAGCCCGCGATCCTTTCCGCAGTCGCAAGACTGCGGCCCCGTTGAAGCACGAGGACCGTGTACCCCGGCAGCGTCATCGCGAGGCCTTTCCGCAATCGCAAGACTGCGGCCCCGTTGAAGCCAGCTCGCCGCCCTCGCCGCCGCCGCCGCCCTCGCCTTTCCGCAGTCGCAAGACTGCGGCCCCGTTGAAGCTCCGAGACCGGGATCACGACGACGTGGAACAGTTGCCTTTCCGCAGTCGCAAGACTGCGGCCCCGTTGAAGCAATGCGCCGATCATGTCCCTAGTCTCCGGCGACCTACTTTCCGCAGTCGCAAGACTGCGGCCCCGTTGAAGCATCGCTCTCGGGGTGGCTCAGCTCGTCGCTGTGGCCCTTTCCGCAGTCGCAAGACTGCGGCCCCGTTGAAGCCACGACGAAGAAACCGATACGCGCGTGGAAATCGTCCTTTCCGCAGTCGCAAGACTGCGGCCCCGTTGAAGCGCGAGGTCGGGGCCTTCATCCAGATCGCCGAACCATCCTTTCCGCAGTCGCAAGACTGCGGCCCCGTTGAAGCGTGCCGCCGTCCGACTGGGTCGCCAACACGGCCGGCAACTTTCCGCAGTCGCAAGACTGCGGCCCCGTTGAAGCGGATCGGACGCGGGCCACGTCGAGCGCGCCCCCGGCGCTTTCCGCAGTCGCAAGACTGCGGCCCCGTTGAAGCCGCCGCCTCCCTCAGCGCCGCCGCCGCCTCCTCGCGCACTTTCCGCAGTCGCAAGACTGCGGCCCCGTTGAAGCGAGCCGGTGGAAGTGCTCAAGGCGCTCGCCTGCTACCTTTCCGCAGTCGCAAGACTGCGGCCCCGTTGAAGCCCCCTAGTGCCCCGTGATTTGAAGCGCGCGCGCGATCCTTTCCGCAGTCGCAAGACTGCGGCCCCGTTGAAGCACACACGCGCGAGCCGAGGCCGCAGCGACGGCGCTGGCTTTCCGCAGTCGCAAGACTGCGGCCCCGTTGAAGCACGACCGGCGTGAACGTGATTCCCTGGGCGGCAATCCTTTCCGCAGTCGCAAGACTGCGGCCCCGTTGAAGCGCGTTGCCGTTGCGGCCGAGCCACTCGGCAGCGGTCTCTTTCCGCAGTCGCAAGACTGCGGCCCCGTTGAAGCGTCGACCTCGCGCGCACGCGCCCCGACCTCGCGTGGACTTTCCGCAGTCGCAAGACTGCGGCCCCGTTGAAGCCTCTCGGCGTGCCCGAACTGCCACGGCTGAATGATCTCTTTCCGCAGTCGCAAGACTGCGGCCCCGTTGAAGCGCCTCGGCGTGGTACAGGTAGAACTTCGGCGTAGACTTTCCGCAGTCGCAAGACTGCGGCCCCGTTGAAGCGACGTGACCGTCAACTCGGATGCCGTCGAGCGGATCCTTTCCACAGTCGCAAGACTGCGGCCCCGTTGAAGCAAGAGGGCCGCCGCGCAGCTTGGCGTTGGGCGCTACCTTTCCGCAGTCGCAAGACTGCGGCCCCGTTGATGAGGTCGCGTGCCAATGCCAATTGGCTCGTTCCGCACTTCACACGCGTTCCATGCGCCTCGTGCGGGGGCTCGCGAACGGCAGCCTTTCGGGGGGCGGAGTGAGCGAGCCCCCGCACGAGGCGCCCGCGCCGACCGTGCCGCGCTACGGCTGCTGTCCTTCGCCGTCCGCCGCGCGCCTGGCCGCGATCTCGCGCAGCAGCGGCGCGACGTCGACCGGGTCGGTGATGATGACGGCGGCCGAGCGCAGGTGCCGCTCGGCCTCGTCGAAGTCGCCGCGGTCGATGAGGATGCGGGCGAGGGCGACGCGGGCGCGGCTGGCGGTGGCCTCCTTGGCGATGGCGGCGCGCAGTTCGGTCTCGGCGGTCGTGCGGTCGCCGGCCTCGAAGGCCTGCACGCCGGCGATCAGGTGCGCGAGGCCGGTGCCGGGCAGCGCGGCGACGACGGCGGCCAGCTCGGCCTTGCCTTCGGCGCCGCGGCCCAGCTTGCGCAGCGCCAGGCCGCGCTGGTAGCGGGCCTCGTGGCAGGCGGGCGCGAGCGCGAGCACCTCGTCGACGAGGGACAGGGCGGCCGCCGCGTCGCCCGCGCGCAGCGCGAGCACGGCTTCGCTCAGGCGCCGGTCGCGGCCGGGCGGAGTGGCGCCGATGGACGCCTCGAGGACGACGAGGGCGCGCGCGATCGCGATGCGGCGGGCGTCGGCGTCCTGCCAACCCTGCCGGCCGCCGAGCAAGGCGAGGAAGACGTCGGTCGGCGCGACGTGCCGCTCGACCTCGGCGGCGCGTGCGAGCCAGGCGGAGGCCTCCTCGGCGCGGCCCGCCTGCGCCGCCGAGCGCGCCGCCAGGCGGAAGGCGCCCTCGTGCCAGGGCGAACGCGCGCTGCCGTGCAGCGGGTCGAAGGCGCGCAGCGCGGCGGGCAGCGTCTCGTCGCCGGCCGCCAGCCGGGCGTCGATGTCGGGCAGCGCGAGCGCCGCGAGAGTCTCGGTCACGAGCGGCGGCGCCGAGACCGCGCCCAGCGCCTGCTCGAAGCCCGCCACGCCCCGCTCGCGCGCCTGCGCCCAGGCCGCGACGAACTCGCCGCGCGTGCCGACGACGGTGCCGACGCGCAGCGCGGCCGGGTCGCGGCACAGCGCGCGCGCCACGCCCAGCGCGATGAGCTGCTGGCCGAGCGGGATGAAGTGGATCTGGTCGCTGAACAGGTCGTGCGGCGCGTAGGCGGCGAAGTCGGCGCGCACGTCGACGCCGCGCACGACGTCCTGCTGCGCGATCACGTCGAGCACGCGCTGCTCGGAGGGCTGCAGGTCGGGGACGCGCGCGGCGAGGTCCGGGTCGTGCGGCGTGACGATGTAGACGGCCGGGATGGCGGCCTGCCGCGCGAGCTGCGCGATGGCGTGCAGGTTCTGCACGAACTCGTCGGCGGACACGCGCGGCCGCGCGTCGGGGTCGCCGGCCAGGCGGATGCCGTCGGCGCGGAAGGTCTCGTCGGTGTGCCCGAGGCCCAGCATGCGCACGACGTGCAGCTGGTCGAGGCGCGCGCGCAGCTCGGAGTTGTCGTCGAGCACGGCGCGGTCGCCGGCGCTGGCGCGCAGGCTGGCGTCGTTCTGGCCGGTGGGGCACAGCAGCAGCACGTCGGGGCGCAGCGGGAGCAGGTCGCGGCGCAGCTGGCGCAGGTTGTGCTCGGTGGAGTAGCCGGGCACGGCGCCGTTGACGACCTCGACGCGCGCGGCCCCCTCGAGCAGCCCGCCGAGGATGCGCTGCAGCTGCGCGGGCCAGGTCTCGTCGTCGTTCACGCCCAGGCCGAAGGTCGAGCTGTCGCCGGTGGCGACCAGGCGCAGCGTGCCGGGGGGCGGGGCGTCCTCCACGCTCGGGCCGCGCCGGCCCTGCCCGTTGATGTGGTAGCGGCCGAACATGACCGTGTCGGGGCGCAGCCGGTAGAAGAGCAGCTCGTCCCAGAGCGTGATGGCCGTGTCGGGCATGCGCTGGCCGGGCACGCGCAGCACGTCGGCGGGCGGGGCGCCGAGCCCGAGGGCCCGCAGCGAGAACTCCAGCGCCGCCAGCAGCAGCAGCAGCCAGGCCAGCGAGAAGAGGCTGCCGCCGAGC
Organism: uncultured Phycisphaerales bacterium; assembly: GCA_964490005.1. Lineage (GTDB taxonomy): Bacteria > Planctomycetota > B15-G4 > B15-G4 > B15-G4 > CAZBBB01. Next base: position 25,812 of record CAZBBB010000002.1, read on the forward strand.
GGTGACAGTCTCAGGCGCTTCTCGTCGGGCGCGGACACGCTGGGCCGGCACGATAGCACGGCGCGACGATGATCGGCGGGCGCGTCGCGGCTATGCTCTGGCCGTTTCGTCGCCGGACCGCACGGCGCCCCGAGCACGCCCCGCCGAATGAACCCGCTGATCGCCGCCTTCCGCCTGCCGGCCGTGCTCGTGCGCTACCGCGAGCTGCTCGGCGCCTTCGTGCGCCGCGAGCTGAAGGCCCGCATCGAGGGCAGCATCCTGGGGCGCGTCTGGCCCATCGCCCAGCCGGCGCTGCTCTTCGGCATCTACTACTTCATCTTCGTCAAGCTGCTGCGCATCCCCTTCACCGACACGCTGGCGCCGCACGGGCAGGGCGTGGCGGAGGTCGGCTGGCGCTCGACCTTCTACCTGGTCACCGGCATCCTGCCCTGGACGGCGCTGGCCGAGAGCCTCTCGCGCGGCACGAACGTGGTGCTCGAGCACGCCAACCTGATCAAGAAGATCGCCTTCCCGTCGGAGCTGCTGCCCGTCTACCAGGTGCTCGTCTACCACGTGTACTTCCTGGTGGGTTTCGCGGTGCTGCTGGCGATGCAGCTCGCCGTCAACGGCGCGCTGCCGCTCGACCTGCTGTGGTTCCCGGTGATCCTGCTGGTGCAGGTGGCCTTCATCTCGGGCCTCACGATGGTGCTCTCGGCCGCCAACGTGTTCGTGCGCGACGTCGCCCAGGCCGTGCCCGTGCTGCTCACCTTCTGGATGTTCACCACGCCGGTCTTCTACGACCCGGTCGCGATCACCGGCGACGCCAGCCCCGAGGGCATCTTCCTGCCGAGCGGCGAGATCGACTGGGCCAACCTGGCCTTCACCGGCATGGCCTACAACCCGATGGCGATCCTGCTCGGGCTGTACCGGGCGATCTTCAGCTACGGGCTGGTGCCCTTCCCGCTCGCGGGCCTCGGGAAGCTGGCGCTCATCTCGGCCGGCACGCTGCTGCTGGGTTACGCCTGGTTCCTGCGCTGCAAGGGCCGCTTCGCGGACGAGGTCTGATGGACGCCGTCGTCGTCGACAAGCTCAGCAAGGACTACCGCATCTACCCGGGCTCCTTCGCGCGGCTCAAGGAGGCGCTGACCTTCGGGCGCCGGAGCTACCACAAGCGCTACCGCGCGCTCGACGAGGTCTCGTTCAACGTGCCGCGCGGCAAGGCGCTGGGCATCATCGGCGAGAACGGCGCGGGCAAGTCGACCCTGCTCAAGATGCTCGCCGGCACCTCGCTGCCGACCTCGGGGAGCTTCGCCATCCACGGCAGCGTGAGCAGCCTGCTCGAGCTGGGGACGGGCTTCCACGCCGAGTTCACCGGACGCGCCAACATCTGGCTGGCGGCGCAGGTGCAGGGCTACCTCAAGCGCGACATCGAGAAGAAGCTGCCCGGCATCATCGAGTTCGCCGAGCTGGGCGAGTACATCGACCGGCCGGTGCGCACCTACAGCTCGGGCATGGTCATGCGCCTGGGGTTCTCGGTGGCGACCGCCATCGACCCCGAAGTGCTGATCATCGACGAGATCCTGGCGGTGGGCGACCTGTACTTCCAGAAGAAGTGCATCGACCGCATCTTCGACTTCCGCAAGCGCGGCAAGTCGATCCTGTTCTGCAGCCATTCGCTGTACGACGTGCGGCAGGTCTGCGACGAGGTCATCTGGATCAAGGACGGCCGGATCGAGATGCGCGGCCTGCCGCAGGACGTCACGCTGGCCTACGCCAACTACGAGCGCTCGCTCGAGAGCAAGAAGGACATCCTCACGGCCGGGCACAAGCAGGCCCTCGGCGAGCGGCTGCCGGTCATCGAGGCCGTCGCGCTGCGCCACGCCGACGGGCGGCCGCTGGGCGACACGGTGCCCACCGGCGCCGACCTGGCCTTCGAGATCGACTACCGCGTGCGGGCCGCCGGGCAGGGCGTGAACACCGGCGTGGCCGTCTTCCGCACCGACAACGTGCTGGCCGCGACCTTCAACTCGCTGCTCGACGGCCTGCCGGCGGTGCGCGAGCCGGGCCGGCACCGCGCGCGCCTGGACCTGCCCGACCTGCGCCTCTCGGAAGGCGAGTACAGCGTCGTCGGCTACCTGTTCGACGAGAACGGCGTGCACATGTACGACCACCGGCAGCTCGACAAGAACCTGCTCGTGAGCCAGGAGCAGAACCACCCGGGCCTCGTGCGACTGCATCACGCCTTTTCCCGCGAGCGGCTGCCCGACGCGCCGGGCGGCGGCGACGACGCCGCGCGGCAGCCCGACGCCACGCCGGCCCCCGGCAGGACCTGAAAGGGCCGCCCCGGCTTCGTTATCCTGCGCGCCGGATCCACGACCCGCGGCGGCAGACGAGAGCTCGATGACCCCGAAGCCCGACATCAGCGTCCTGATCGTGAACTGGCGCAGCGGCGCGATGGCGCGCGCGCTGCTCGCCAACCTGCGCCGACAGCGCTTCGTCGGGCGCGACGGTGCGCCCGGCACGCTGCAGTTCGTCGTCGTCGACAACGCCAGCGGGCCGGCCGAGGAGCCGCACCTGCGGGCGCTGGCCGCCGAGCCCGACGTGACGCTGCTGCGCTCGGGCCAGAACGGCGGCTACGCCGTCGGCATGAACCTCGCCATGGCCCGGGCGACGGGCGACTTCGTGCTCGTGAGCAATCCCGACGTGATGGCCTTCCGCGGGGCGCTCGCGGCGCTGCTCGAGCACCTGCGCGCCACGCCGCGCTGCGGCCTGGCCGGTCCGCGCGGCTTCCTCGACGCGCAGCGCTTCTTCCAGTTGCCGCCCGTCGAGCTGCCCTCGCTCGGGGGCCTGCTGCGCGAGACGCTCGCGCGCCGGGTGCGCGCCGCCGGCCGCTGCCACGCGCAGGCCCGCAGCCGGGCCGCGCTCGAGGCCTGGACGGCGATCGAGCCCGTGTCGCTCAGCCAGGTGAGCGGCTTCTGCTTCCTCATGCCGGCCGAGCTGGCGCGGACGCTGGGGCCCTTCGATCCGGGCTACCCCTTCTACTACGAGGACAGCGACCTCTGCCTGCGGCTGCACCGCAAGGGCTTCACGACCGACTTCGTGCCGCGCGCGCAGATGGTGCACTTCTTCAACCGCAGCGCCGGGCAGGCGCAGTCGGCGGCGCTCGCGCGCTACGCCGTCTCGCGCCGGCGCTTCCACGCGCGGCGCTACGGCCCGCTCGGCGCGCTGCTCTACGACGGGCTGATCGCGCTCTCGGGGCACAGCGGCCAGGGCCACGACTTCACCGCGATCGACGACCTCGGGACGCACGAGGAGCGCGTGCCCGAGATCAAGGTGCCGGGCAGCGGCGCCTACCTGGCCGAGATCTCGGCCGACCCGGGCTTCCTGTTCGCGGCCGGGCGGCTCGACGTCGTGCGCCGCTTCCAGGTGCCCGACGCGGTCTGGCAGGGCCTCGTGCCGACGACCTACTACGTGCGCTTCCTCGAGCGGCGGAGCTGGGAGATCCTGCGCACGGTCTCGATCACCAAGACCGGCGCGAGCGTGCCGATCACGGCCGAGGACGCCGGGCGGGGCCTCGTCCACGCATGAGCGAGGGCGGCCGCCCTGCCGCGCCGAAGGTCTCGGTCGTCGTCCTGAGCTGGAACACGCGCGAGCTGCTGGCCGCCTGCCTGGAGACGGTGCGGGCGACGGCGCGCGAGGTCGCGCTGGAGTGCATCGTCGTCGACAACGCCAGCGCCGACGGCAGCGCCGAGCTGGTCGCGCAGCGCTTTCCCGAGATGACGCTGCTGCGCAACGCGCGCAACGAGGGCTACGCGATCGGCAACAACCTCGGCGCGGCGCGCGCGCGTGGCGAGCACCTGTTCCTGCTCAACTCCGACACCGAGCTGCGGCCGGGCGCGCTGGCCGCGCTGGTCGCCTTCCTCGACGCCCACCCGGGCCACGGCGCCTGCGCGCCGCGCCTCGAACGGCCCGACGGCAGCCCGCAGCCCTCGTGCAAGGCCTTTCCGCGCCTCGCGACGGCGGTCTTCTTCGACACGGTCTTCGAGCGCTGGTTCCCCGGCAACCGCGAGATCCCGCGCTACTTCATGAAGGACTTCGACCACGCGCACACGCGCGACGTCGACCAGCCGCCGGGCGCGGCGCTGCTCGTGCGGCGCGCGCTGTGGGAGGAGTTGGGCGGCTTCGACCCCGAGCTGTGGCTGTTCTTCAACGACGTCGACCTGTGCCGGCGCATCGCGCAGCGCGGCCTTCTCCGCGCCTACGTGGCCGAGGCGCGCGTGCTGCACCACGAGGGCAGGAGCACCGCGCAGTTCCCGCGCTTCGGCGCGATCTGGCATCGCAACCGCCTGGCCTACTACCGCAAGACCTGGGGCTGGCGCGGTACCCTGCTCGCGCGCCTGATGACCTGGGTGCGCGGCCGCGAAGAGCTGGCCCGGCTGCGGCGGGCCGGCGCCCCGGCCTCGGCGCTCGACGACATCCGGCAGGCGGTGGCCGAGGTCTGGAGAGCATGAGCAGCTTCACGGTGCGTCCCTACGAGCGCGGCGACGAGGTCGAGATCGTCGACCTCTTCAACCGCGTGTTCTCCGAGGAGAACCCGAGCTTCGAGCCGCGCACGGTCGAGGACTGGCAGGGGATCTACCTGCACAACCCGGCCGGCATCCAGACCTTCGTGGCCGAGGACCGCCAGCGCCGCATCATCGCCAACTACGGCGCGCTGCCCGCGCCGGCCGTCGTGCGCGGGAACCGCGCGCTGTGCAGCCAGCCCGTGGACACCTGCGTCGACCGCGCCTTCCGCGGCTCGCTGCGCAAGTCGAGCGTGTTCGTCACGATCGCGCGCGCCTTCATCGAGGAGTACTGCCGCGAGGGCGACACGCACGACGAATACATGTTCGGGCTGCCCAACGACAAGGCCTACCCGATCGGCACGCGCATCGTCGGCTATCAGCCGGTGCACGTGCCGATGCCCGGCCTGGTGCTCGAGTTCGACGCGGGCACCGACGCCTGGCTCGCGCGCCTCGACGCGTTGTCGGACGGCCTCGTCGTGAGCGACCACGCCGCGCCGGCGCTCGGGTCCGCGCGGGGCGAGATCGCCGCGCTGTTCGCGCGCTGCCTCGACGAGGTGCCGCTGGGCATCTGGCGCGACGAGGGCTACCTGCGCTGGCGCTACCGCGACACGAGCAAGGTGCAGTACCGCGCGCTGCTGGCGCGCCGGGACGGCGCGCTCGTCGGCGCGGCCTACTACCGGCTGGGTTGGTGGGGCCATCCGGTGCTGCCGCTCGTCGACTGGGTGGGGCCCGGCGCCGACCGCGCGGCGCTGGCGGCGCTGCTGGCGGCCGCCGCGCGCATCGCGCGCCCGCTGGGCGGGCGGCGACTCGAGACCTGGGTCACGCCCAACATGCCGCAGCACGCCACGCTCGCGGGCTTCGGCTTCGCGAGCCGGCCGAGCACCTTCAACCTGTGCATCATGACCTTCAGCTCGCGCTTCGATCTGGAGTGGGCGAAGGCGAACTGGTTCTTTACGATGGGCGATTCGGACATCTACTGAAACCACCGCAACCCGACAGGCGGCGCGCTGCTCCCATGTCCCACGGCACTCCCGGCTGGTCCTCGCGCATCCGCGCGCTCTCGCTGCCGCTGATCGTCGGCGTCTTCGCGGGCCTCGCCACGGCCAACATCGACAGCCACGGCTACCACGCGCTGGTCGACTTCGACCTCGGCTTCGGCATCCTCGGCCACGGGGTCACGCCGCACTTCCTGATCAACGACATCTTCATGGTGTTCTTCTTCGGCGTGGCGGCCAAGGAGATCATGGACGCGGTGCGGCCCGGCGGCGCGCTCAACCCGCCCAGCCGCGCGATCAACCCGCTGCTGGGCACGATCGGCGGCGTGGTGGGGCCGGCGCTGACCTTTCTCGCGCTCACGCACCTGTACTTCGACGGCACGCCCGCCGAGCCGGTCGTGGCCAACGGCTGGGGCATCCCGACCGCGACCGACATCGCGCTGGCCTGGCTGTGCGCGCGCATCGTGTTCGGCGCGCGCCACCCGGCGGTCAACTTCCTGCTGCTGCTCGCGGTGGCCGACGACGCCATCGGCCTGGTGATCATCGCGATCTTCTACCCCGACCCGGTGCATCCGGCGAACCCGGTCATGCTCGGCTGGACGGTCGCCGGCATGGCCGCGGCGATCGCGCTGGCGAAGCTGAAGGTGCAGTCCTGGGCTCCCTACATCCTGATCGCGGGCGGGTTGGCCTGGGTCGGGCTGCTCTCGGCGAGCCTGCACCCGGCGCTGGCGCTGGTCTTCATCGTGCCCTTCCTGCCGGCCGCGCGCGAAGGCCGCTCGACGCTGCAGGACTTCGAGCACGCGGTGAAGCCCAGCGTCGACTGGGGCCTGTTCTTCTTCGCCTTCGCGAACGCCGGCGTGGAGTTCGCCAACATCGGCCCGGTGACCTGGATCGTGCTGGGCTCGCTGGTCATCGGCAAGGTCCTCGGCATCACGCTGCTCTCGTGGCTCGGCACCAAGGTCGGCTTCCCGCTGCCCGTCGGCATGGACGTGCGCTCGCTGGCCACGGCCGCGCTCGTGGCGGGCCTCGGCCTGACGGTCGCGCTGTTCGTCGCCGGCCAGGCCTACACCGACGAGGTCCTCAAGGCCGAGGCCAAGATGGGCGCGCTGTTCTCGGGCGCCGTGTTCCTGCTCGCGATCCTGCTCGGCCGCGCGCTGCGCATCCGCAAGTGGGGCGAGGACGGCCCGCCGGCGTGAGCGCATGACGCCCGTGTTCCGCGGCGCCGCCGCGGCCTGCATCGCGCTGGGTCTGGCCGGTTGCGCGTCGGTCGCCGAGCGCGCGGCGGGACGGCTGCCGCTCGAAGTCGGCCGGCCGGCGGGGCTCTCCGAAGACGTGCTCGTCGGGCGGCTGGACGTCCCCGAGGATCCGACGCGGCCCGGCGCGCGGAGGCTCCCGCTCAACGTCGTCGTCGTGCCTGCGCGGACCGCCGAACCGGCGGCGCCTCCGCTGTTCTGGATCGTGGGCGGGCCCGGCGGAGCGGCGACGCACGAGGCCGGGCTGTTCCTCGGCGAGTATGCGCGGCTGCGCGAGGAGCGCGACATCGTGCTCGTCGACGTGCGCGGCACCGGCGGTTCGGGCGCGCTGCACTTCGGGCCGCGCGGACCGGGCGCCGTCCCGGAACTGCTCGGCGAGCCCTATCCGACGGCGTGGGTCGTCGAGAACCGCGCGGCGCTGGGGCAGCAGGCCGACCTCGCGCAGTACACGACCGCGCGCATCGCCGACGACCTCGACGCGGTGCGCGGCTGGCTGGGCGCGCCCGTCGTCGACGTGTACGGCCTGTCGTACGGCACGCGCGTCGCGCTCGAGTGGCTGCGCCGGCACCCCGACCGCGTGCGTTGCGCGGTGCTGCAGGGCCCGGCACCCGCGGCGCTCACGATGCCTTCGCAGCACGCGCCTGCGGCGCAGGCGGCGCTCGACCTCCTCCTGGCCGAAGCCGCCGCCGATCCCGCCTGCCGCGCGGCCCTCGGGGACGCGCGGTCCAAGCTGCAGCGCGTGCTCGCGCGGCTCGAACGCGCGCCGCTCGATCTGCCCTCACCCGGAGCGGACGGCGCGACGGCCAGCAGGCCGCTGTCGCGCGGCGCCTTCGCCGAGATCCTGCGACGCCTGCTCTACGAGCGCGGGACGGCGCAGGCCGTCCCGCTGGTCATCGACCGCGCCGAGGCCGAAGACGTGGAGTGGTTGGCGCGCCTGGTGGCCTTCATGTCGGGGCCCGAGGATGCGCCGCCTCGATTCGCCGAGGGCCTGTACCTGTGCGTGGCCTGCGCGGAGGACGCGCCCTTCCTCGACCTCGGGCTGGCCGAGCGTCTCGCCGACGGCACGTTGTTCGGCCCCGAGCGGGTGCGACGACAGTTGGCCGCTTGCGCGATCTGGTCCGTGCCGCCCGCGACGCGCGCGTGGCGCGAGCCGGTCAGCTCCGCCGTACCGACCCTCGTGATCACGGGCGGCCTCGATCCCGTGACCCGTCCCGAGTGGGGCGACGACGTCGTGGCCCGGCTGCCGCGCGGGAGGCACGTGAACGTGTCCGCCATGGCGCACCTCGAAACGGGGCTGGTTCTCGACGGCGTGCCGGGGACGGGGTGGTTCGAACGGCTGCTGCTCGATTTCCTGTCGACCGGCTCGGCCGAGGGACTCGATCTCTCGGCGCTCGACCGACTGCATCCGGTGCCCTTCGTGCTCGATGCCGACGCGTTCCCCCCGGTCGACGCCTGAGCGCGGCCCGGCGCTCGACGGGTCATTGATCGGGCGGCGCCCGTCGGCACATGCTGGCCGCGATGCACGCGAGCACACCCTTGGCGGAGAACGACGGCGACGCGCTGGCCGGGCTGCGCGCGCGGCTGGCGGGGCATCGGCTCTACGAGGTGCTGCGCAGCGCCGCGGACCTGCGGCGCTTCACCGAGCACCACGTCGTGTGCGTGCTCGACTTCATGTCGCTGCTCAAGAGCCTGCAGCGCGAGCTGAGCTGCGTCGAGGTGCCGTGGACGCCGGGGCCCGATCCCGACGCGGCGCGACTCATCGGGGCCATCGTGCTCGACGAGGAGAGCGACGTGCGCGCCGACGGGCGCGTGATGAGCCACTTCGCGTGGTATCTCGAGGCGATGGAGGAGATCTCCGCCGACACCGGTCCGGCGCGCGCGCTGCTCGCGTCCCTCGCTGCGACGCGCTCGTGGGAGGCGGCGCTCGCGGGCAGCGGTCTGCCGCCCGCCGCGCGCGCCTTTTCCGCCGTGACGGCCGCCGCGCTCGGCGCGCCGCTGCACGTGCGCGCGGCGGTCTTCTTCCACGGCCGCGAAGAACTCATCCCGCGCCTGTTCGTGCCGATCGTCGAGCGCCTGGCGCGGCAGGGGCTGCCCTGCGCGGCGCTGCTCGGCTACCTGCAGCGGCACATCGAGATCGACGGCGGCGAGCACGGCCCGGCCGCGCAGCGGCTGCTCGAGCGGCTCTACGCCGGCGATGCCGCGCGGCGCGGCGAGGCGCGGGCCGCCGCGCGCACCGCGCTGCTCGCGCGCCTCGCGCTGTGGGACGCGATCGCGGCCGGCATGGACGCGTCGGCCTCCGCGGGCCTTTCGGCGGCCGGGGCGGCGGGGTAGGCTCGCGCTCCGTCCGCTCCCGCCCCCCCGGAGTCCGAGAGATGTCGCGCCCGCTCGCCGCCGCGTCCCTGCTGCTGCTCGCCCTCGCCGCCTGCCGAGGGCCCGCCCCGGCGCCGCACTTCGACATGCCGGAGGCACCGGCGCCGCACCCGCAGGCGGCCTGGCTCGCGCAACTCGTCGGCGAGTGGGACGTGCGCATCGAGTCGACGATGGAGCCCGGCGCCGAGCCGATCATGATGGAGAGCCGCGAGTCGGTGCGCGCTCTCGGCGAGCACTGGGTCGTCAGCGACGGACAGGCGCTGCTGGGCGGCATGCCCTTCAGCTCGCTCATGACGCTGGGCTACGACGCCGGGAAGGAGCGCTTCGTCGGCACCTGGGTGGACTCGATGCTGCCCCACATGTGGCACTACGAGGGGGCGCTCGACGCGGCCGGCCGCACGCTCACGCTCGACACGCGCGGCCCGGCCTTCGACGGCTCGGCGCGCCTCGACGACTACCGCGACGCCATCGAGATCGTCTCGCCCGACCGCAAGATCCTGACCTCGTCGGTGCGGCAGGCCGACGGCACCTGGCAGACCTTCATGCGCGCCCAATACACGCGCCGCCGCGGATGAGCGACCCGCTCCCGCTGCCGCCGCCCAAGCAGGCCCGGCAGACGAAGGCGCCGCCGCATCGCGGGCGCGTGCTGGTCTTCTCGCCGCACCCCGACGACGAGTCGATCGGGCCGGGCGCGACGCTGGTCAAGCACGTGGCCTTGGGCGACCGCGTCGAGACCGTGTTCGTCACCTCCGGCATCAACGGCGATCCCGAGCGGCGCCACGACCCGGCGCAGTACGTCGAGCTGCGCCGGCGCGAGGCCGAGGCGGCGGCGGCGGTGCTGGGCGTCTCGCGCTGCGAGTTCTGGGGCTACCCCGACTCGATGGTCGTGACCGCCGGCGACCTGGCGGCGATCACCGGGCGCATGGCGCAGGCGCTCGCCGAGCTGCGTCCCGACGTGATCTACGCGCCGCACCGGGGCGAGCAGCACAGCGACCACCACTTCGTCGCGCTCGCCGCGATCGAGGCGCGCCGGCAGGCGCTGCCGCGCGCGCGCCTGCTGCTCTACGAGGTCTGGTCGCCGCTCGACGCCGACTGGGCCGTCGACGTGGCCGACGTCTACCCGCGCAAGCTCGAGGCCATCCGCTGCTACCGCAGCCAGCTCGAGCGCAACGACATCCCGCGCGCGGTCGACGGGCTCAACCGGTTCCGCGCGGTGCTGCTGCCGCCCGGCGGGCAGTGGGCGGAGGTCTTCGAGGAGCCCGCGTGAGGGTCGGCCACGTCGTGCACCAGTTCCCGCCCGAGTTCCGCGGCGGGACGGAGGCCTGCGTGCAGACCCTGGGCCAGGCGCAGCTCGCGCGCGGCGACGAGGTGCTCGTCGTGGCGGGCAGCGATGTGCGCTCGCCGGGCGGCGAGGTGCGCCGGGAGACGGTCGAGGCGCTGCACGTGGCGCGCGTGCTGCGGCGGCCGGGCGAGAACTACACGATGGACTTCCGCCTGCCGCGCGTGCGCGACGAGGTGCGCCGGCTCCTGGCCGGGTTTTCGCCCGACGTCGTGCACCTGCACCACGGCCTGAACCTGTCGGGCGATCTGGCCGCCAGCCTGTCGGCCGACGGCCACGCGGTGCTCGCCACGCTGCACGACTACACGCTCGTCTGCGCGCGCTTCTTCCTCACGCGCCCCGACGGCGAGAGCTGCGAGCAGGCCTTTCCGCTGCCGGCGCTGCCGCGCTGCGTCGACTGCGTGCTGCCCGACTTCCCGGCGGGGCGCGCGGCGCTCGAGCACGAGACGAAGGCGCGCGCCGCCACGGCGGCGGCCGAGGCGGCGGCGCTGGCGGCGGCCATCGTGCCGAGCGCGTCGGTCGCGACGCGCTGGCGCCGCAGCGGCCTGTTCCCGGACGACAAGCTCGTGCTGCTGCCGCATCCCGCGCCGCTGCCGGCGCGCCCGCCCGCCGCGCCGCGTCCGCGCGACGACGGCCGGCTGGTGCTCGCGACCTGGGGGCACCTGGCGCCCGCCAAGGGCGTGCTCGACCTGCTCGAGGCGCTGCGCCTGGCGCGCGATCCGCGCCTGGCGCTGATCGTGCTCGGCGATCCCGTCGACGCGCGCCACGCCGAGGAGCTGCTCGACGCGGCCGAGGGCCTCGACGTGAGCTTCCGCGGGCGCTACACGGCGGCCGACCTGCCCGCGCTGCGCGGACAGGCCGACCTGGCGGTGTTCGCGAGTCGCGCCGAGGAGACCTTCGGCCTCGTCGTGGCCGAGGCGCGCGCGCTGGGTTTCCCGGTCGTCGTCAGCGACCGCGGCGCGCTGCCCGAGCGCGTGGGCGAGGCCGGCGCGGTGCTGCCGGCGAACGATCCGGCGCTGTGGGCGCACCTGTTCGTCGCGCTGCTCAAGGACCCGTCGCCGCTCGCCGCGTGGGGCGCGGCGGCGCGCGACGAACTCCCGGGTCCGGCCGAGCATGCCGCGGCGGTCGCCGGAATCTATGCTCGGGCGCGGTCGCCTTGAGCCGGCCGCCGCCGCCGGTCGAAAGCAGGCCCTTCCCGTGAGCGCACCCGTCCACACCTTTCCGCCGCTGCACGACCTCTCGCGGGTGCCCGCGGGCAACGTGCTCGTCGTGGCGCCGCATCCCGACGACGAGGTCATCGGCGTGGGCGGCACGATCGCGCTGCACGGCCGGCGCGGCGACGCCGTCACGGTCGCGCTCGTCACGGCCGGCGAAGGCGGCGGCGACCCGCAGCGGCGGCTGGCCGAGTCGAGCGAGAGCGGCGAGGGGCTCGGCGCGCGGCGCACGGTCTGCCTGCACGCCCCCGACGGCGGCGTGGCGCGCGACGCCGGCCTCGTGGCGCGCCTGGCCGAACTGGTCCGCGAGGTCGGGCCGGCCGTGGTCTACGCACCCTCGCCCTTCGAGATGCATCCCGACCACGTCGCCACGCTGCACGCCACGGCGCGGGCGCTGGAGGGCGGGCCGGACGCGACGCTGCTGCTCTACGAGGTGAACACCGAGTGCATGGCGAGCTTCCTGATCGACATCACGCCCGTGGCCGCGGCCAAGCGCGCGGCCCTTGCGGCCTTCGCCAGCCAGCTCGGGCGCGTCGACCTGCTTGACAAGGTCGAGGCCCGCGCCCGCGCGCGCACCGTGAACGTCGACCTGCCGGCCGTCACGCACGCCGAGGCCTTCCTGCAGCTCCCGGTGGCGCGCGTGGCGGCGGCCAGCCGGGCGCTGGGGCAGCTCGCGGCGACGCTGGGCCTTGCGCCGGGCGGATGACGTGAAGGTCTCGGCCGTCATCTCGACCTGGAACAAGAAGGCCGACGTGCTGGCCAACATCGCGGCCCTGAAGGCCGGGCGCCGCGTGCCCGACGAGATCGTCGTCGTCGACAACTGCAGCTCCGACGGCACGGCCGACGCGATCGCCGCCGCGCACCCCGACGTCGTGCTGCTGCGCATGCCGCACGACCGCAAGGGTGCCTGCGAGACCTTCAATCTCGGCTTCGCGGCCGCGACGGGCGACGCGATCGCGATCATGGACGACGACGTGCTCGCGACGCGCGACTGGCTGGCGACGCTGGTCGAGGCGCTGCTGCGCGAGCCGCCGAGCACGGCCATGATCAGTTCGCGCGTGATCGAGCCGGCCATGCCCGAGAGCTACCAGCGCGCCGAACTCGCGCGCGGCCGCTACTACGCCAGCACCTTCCGCGGCTGCGGCACGCTGGCGCGCACCGAGGTGCTGCGCGCCACGGGCGGCTACGACGAGCGCTTCTTCATCTACGGCAACGAGCGCGACCTGGCGGCGCGCGTGCTGGCGCGCGGCGGGCGCATCCTGCAGCTGCCCGAGGCCGTGATCCACCACGCCACGCCCTTCGGCATGAAGGCCGGCCGCCGCTCGCTCTACTACCACGTGCGCAACTTCTGGCTGTACGCCTTCAAGAACTGCCCCTGGAGCGCGGTGGCGCGTTCGGCCTTCTCGCTCGTGCGCAAGGGGCTGTCGCGCGGCGGCACGCGCACGGCGCCGGCCGCGACCGCCAGCGCCGAGGAGGGCGAGCTCGAGGCCACCGGCACGATGGGGCTGGCGCGCGCGATGCGCGAGACCGAGGGCGCCTGGTGGATCGCCTTCAAGGCGAGCCTCAACGCGCTGCTCAACCTGCCCTACTGCCTGGCGCGGCGGCAGGTCGTGCGCGCCCCGGACTTCCGCGTCCCGGGGCTCTGAGATGGGCGAGCGCGTCACCGTCGCCGTGACGAACTGGAACGGCGAGGCGTATCTGGGCGACTGTCTCGACGCGATCGCGGCGCTGCAGGGCGACGTCGCCGAGGTGCTCGTCGTCGACAACGCCTCGACCGACGGCAGCCAGGCGATCGTGCGCGCGCGGCCCGGCGTGCGGCTGATCGTGCTGGCCTCCAACGAGGGGCCCTGCCCGGCGCGCAACGAGGGGCTGCGGCAGGCGCGCACGCGCTGGGTGCTGCAGCTCGACAGCGACGTCCTGGTGCGGCCTGACACGCTGCAGCGCCTGCTGCCGCAGACGGAGCTGCCGGGCGTGGCGGCCGTGCAGCCGCGCGCGGTGCTCGCGGCCGACCCGTCGGTGGTGCACTACGACGGCGGCCGGATGCACTACGTCGGCATGATGACGCTCGACAACCTGCTGGCGCGCGCGAGCGGCCCGCCGCCGCCGCCCGCCGACGTCGACGCGGTCATCAGCATGGCGCTGCTGCTCGACCGCGAGGTCGTGCTGGACCTGGGCGGCTACGACCCGGCCTACTTCATCCTGTTCGAGGACCACGACCTGTCGTACCGGCTGCGCGCGACGGGTCATCGCCTGCGGCGCGTGAGCGAGGCGCTCGTGCTGCACCGCGAGGGGACGGCGGGGCTGTCGTTCCGTCCCGGGGCGCCGAGCTACCCCGCGCGGCGGGCCTTCCTGCACGGGCGCAACCGCACCTACCTCGTGCTCAAGAACTACTCGCTGCCGGCGCTCGTGGCGAGTTGGCCGGGGCGCCTGCTGTACGCCGCGGCCTACCTCGTCTTCGCGGCCCGCCGCGGCGTCCTCGGCAGCTACCTGAAGGGGCGGCTGGGCGCGCTGGCGCTGCTTCCGCGCGCGCTCTCGCTGCGGCGCGGGCTGGCCGGCCGTCGCTCGGTCTGCGACCGAAGGCTGCTGCATGCCGATGATCTGACGGTCTCGCCGCACCTGTCCCGCGCTCCGCTGGAAGCCCGTGCCGAAAGAACGTTCAATGTCGTCCTGCGCGGCTGGTGGCGGCTGGCGCGCCTGCTGCTTCCCGCTCAACGTCCCGAGACGCGCTGAGATGACCCGCCGAAGTCGCCGACTCCGTCGTCGCCGCGCCCGCGGCGGGCCGCCCGCGGGGTGCGCATGACGGTGCGCGCATGACGGGGCCGGCGCGGGGCACGGCGCAGGGCGAGCGCATCGTCGCGATCGTCCTGAACTGGAACGGCGGCGACGAGACGCTGCAGTGCCTGCGCTCGCTCGCGGGCGTGCTCGACCCGCCGGTCGTGCCGCTGCTGGCCGACAACGGCAGCGAGGACGACTCGGTGGCGGCGGCCGTGCGCGCCCTGCCCGGCCTGGCCGTGCTGCGCTTCTCCGAGAACCTCGGTTACGCGGGCGGCAACAACCGCGCCATGCGGCACGCCTTCGACGCGCTGCACGCCGACTGGGTCTGCCTGCTCAACAGCGACGTCGTCGTCGCGCCCGAGACCTTCGCGCTGCTCCTCGACGCCGTCACGGCCTACGAGGCCAAGGGGCGCCGCCGCGTCGGCGCGGCCGGCCCCTGCCTGCTGTACCGCGACGAACCGCAGACCGTCTGGGCCTGCGGGGGCCGCATCGGCGCGCAGCTCAACGTGACGCAGCTCGTCGGGCACGGCCGCCGACCCAAGGGCGGCCCCGCGCGCGAGGTCGACTACCTGCCCGGCGCCTTCCTGCTCGTGCGGCGCGCGGCCTTCGAGGCGGTCGGCCCGCTCGACGAGAGCTTCTTCTGCTACCTCGAGGACGCCGACTGGGGCGTGCGCCTGCGTGCGGCCGGCTTCGTGTCGCTGGCCGTGCCCGAGGCCATCGCCTGGCACGCGCTCTCGGCCAGCACCGGCGGCGGCTACTCGGCCGGCCGCAAGTACATGACCGGCGTCAACTCGGTGCGCTTCCTGCGCAAGCACGGCCGCCCGACGGGCTGGGCCGCGCTCATCGTCTTCGACATCCTGCTCTGGCCGCTGGCCTTCCTGCGCGCGCTCATCGGCGGACGCAGCGCCGGCGCGACGGCCAAGCTGCGCGGCGTCTTCGCCGGCCTGTGCGGCGCCCGCGTCGACGCCGAGGTCGCCGCGCGCTTCGCGAGGCGGGTCGAATGAAGATCCTCATGCCGGTGCATGTCTTCCTGCCGGGCCACAGCGCCGGCACCGAGGTCTACACCTACAACCTGGCGCGCGCGCTCGTGGCCCGCGGCCACGAGGTCGAGATCTTCACCTCCGAGAAGGAGGTCTCGCGCCGGAGCTGGTCGGTGCACGTCGAGCAGGTCGACGGTCTCAAGGTGCACGTCCTGGTCAACAACCTCGACCACGACGACTTCTCCGAGACCTTCGCCAACGTCGAGGCCGAGGGCGCCTTCCAGCGCGTGCTCGACGCCTTCAAGCCCGACATCGTCCACGTGCAGCACCTGATGCTGCTCTCGATGGGGCTGCCGCGCCAGGCGCGCTCGGCCGGCGCGCGCGTCGTCATGACGCTCAACGACTTCTGGCTGTTCTGCCCGCGCTTCGGGCAGCTGCTGCTGCCCAACGGCCACCTTTGCGACGGCCCGAACCTGTCCGACTGCGAGAACTGCCTGCAGGACTTCACCTTCAGCCAGGGCAAGCCCGAGAAGGCGCTGATCAGGCTCATGCAGTACACGCGCGAGCTGTCGGGCGTCGACCTCGCGCCGATCGTCTACTGGGCGCAGGACCGCAGCCGCTGGCTGCGCACGCGCAAGCAGCGGGGCGGGCGCTCGGCCAAGGCCGGCAAGGCCAACCCCGACGGGTCGCTGCGCGAGGAGCTCAAGCACCGGCAGCGCAAGGTCGAGCTGCTCATCGAGCAGGTCGACCTGTTCCTCTCGCCGAGCAACACGGTGGCCGAGCGCGCCATCGAGTGGGGCATCCCGCGCGCGCGCCTGAAGGTCTCGCGCTACGGCATCGACACGCGCCCCTTCGGGCAGCAGCCGCGCCGCGAGAAGGGCGAGGACGAGCAGCTGGTGTTCGGCTTCATCGGCACGATCGCGCCGCACAAGGGCGTGCACGTGCTCGTCGACGCCGCGCTGCGCCTGCCGAAGGGCGCCTGCAGGGTGGCCATCTACGGCAGCGACGCGCACCATCTCGAGTACGGCCGCTCGCTGCGCGCGCAGGCCGAGGGGCGCGAGATCGAGTTCCGCGGCAAGCTGGCCCGCGACCAGATCGCGCAGGCCTTCCACTCCATCGACTGCCTCGTCATGCCCTCGCTGTGGCTCGAGAACAGCCCGGTCGTGATCCAGGAGTCCTTCGCGGCGGGCGTGCCCGTGATCGCCAGCGGGCAGGGCGGCATGGCCGAACTCATCACCGACGGGCGATCGGGGCGGCTGTTCCCGGCGGGCGACGCGCAGGCGCTCGCGCGCCACATGGCGGCCGTGATCGCCAACCCGACGACGCTGCGCGCCTGGAGCGTCGCGATGGACGAGGCGCGCAGCATCGAGGACGACGCGGCGGGCGTCGAGCAGCACTACCTCGACGTGCTGCACCACGACGGGCGTCCTCCGGTCGACGCATGACGCGCGTCGGCCTCGTCGTGCACGGCCAACCGCCGGAGCTGGTGGGCGGCACCGAGCGGCTCGTCGCCGACGTCGCCGCCGAGCTGGCGCGGCGCGGTCACGAGGTGGCGATCCTCTCGGGCAGCATCGCCTGGGAGGCGGCCTTCCGCGTCGCGGACGACGCGGCCGGCCCGGTGGCGGTGCGGCGCCTGCACCGCGACGATCTGTACTTCGAGCGCTGGGACAAGATCGAGAACCCGCGCGTCGAGCGCGCCTACCTCGACTGGCTCGACGAGTTCCGGCCCGAGGTCGTGCACGTGCACCACTGGGCGCGGCTGACGACCACGCTCGTGCGGCGCGCGCACGAGCGCGGCCTGCCCGTCGCGGCGAGCCTGCACGACCTGCTGCCGAGCTGCCCGCGCTACCACCGCGTGAAGGCCGATCTGTCCTTCTGCGAGCAGCCGCCGGGGCCCGAGGCCTGCCGGCGCTGCGCCCCGCGCTGGACCTTCCAGCAGGATGAGGAGATCGACGCGCAGCTCGTGCGCTTCGTCGCCGAGCTGCGGGCCGAGCTGTCGGCCGCCGACCTGCTGCTGGCGCCGACGGAAGGCCACGCCGAGCGCCTGCTGCGCTGGATGGGGCTGCGGCTGCCCGTGACGGCGCTCGCGCCGGCGGGCGGGTCGCTGCCCGCGCCCGCCGCGCCGCCGCTCGCCGGACGCGCCGCGAGCGCCAACGCTCCGCTGCGCGTCTGTGCCTTCGGGCACCTGCATCCGCTCAAGGGCGTCGAGGTGCTGCTCGACGCGCAGGCGGCGCTGCCCGATCCGGCGCTCGTCGAACTGCACGTGTGGGGGGCGAGCCCGACGCCGGAGATGGACGCCGCGCTGCGCGCGCGCGCCGGCTCGCGCGCCGTCGTCTGGCACGGCGCCTACGGGCCGGCCGATCTCTCGGGCGCGCCGATCGACGTCGTCGTGCTGCCGACGCTGTGCGCCGAGAGCTGGTCGCTGGCGCTCGACGAGGCCGCCGCGCTGGGCGTGCCGATCCTCGCGACCGACCTGGGCGCGCTGGCCGACCGCGCGACGCCGCGCATGGCGCTCTTTCCGCGCGGCGACGCGCGGGCCCTCGCCGCGCACCTGCAGCGCCTCGCCCCCGATCCGGCCGCGCGCGCCGCGATGTCGCGTGCGCCGGGGCCCGCCAGCAGCTCGCTGTCCCGCCACGTCGACGCGCTGGCCGAGCACTACGCGCGGCTGACGCGCCGCCCGCGCGCGGCCCGAGCGCCGTCCGCCGCGGCGCAGGCCGCGCGCCTCGCCGAGCAGGAGGCGGCCTTCGCGCGGCGCGAGGCCGCCTGGCACGAGGGCCTGCGCAGCGAGCCGCAAGTGGAGGGCGCCGACGGCCGATAGGGAGCGGCGATGGCCCGCCCGCTCCAGACACCGCTGCCGGGCGTCCCGGCGTGAACGGCTCGCTGCGCGCCCTGCTGGCGGGCCTCGCCGCCGCCGTGTCGATCTTCGTGATCACGCTGTCGCTGCCGGCCGCGTCGATCGCGCAGGGCGCGGCGCTGGTGCTGTTCGCCCTCGTCGCCAACGCCTGGATCGTGGCCGTGGCCGAACGCGTCCGCCCGCTGCAGGGCAGTCACCGCCTGCCGCGCTTCCCGCTCGGGCCGCGCCTGCTCAAGGCCTACCCGGGGCTCGGCACGCAGTTCCTGGCCTTCGTGGTCGTGCTCGGCGTGGCGGCCGGCTCGCCGGCGATCTTCGGCTGGACGCTGCTCATCGTGACGGTGGTCTGCATCGACGTGCTGCGGCGCATGGCCTGGTACGTCGTGCCGGCCGTCGCCGTGATCCACACGCTGCTCAACATGCCCGAGTTCCACACGCTCGGCGACCTCGTGCAGGACGCGCACGGCTGGCTCGTCGGCCTGGTCTGGTTCGTCGTGCAGGCCTTCGCCGTCTGCGGCTCGCTGCTGCGCACCGACGTCGGCGCGCCGCTGCCCCTCGTGACGCGGGCGGTCGCCGCGCTCGCGTCGCTGCCCGGCTACGGCGCGGCCTTCTGGATCGTGTCCTCGCTGCCCGTCTTCGCCGGACGCCCCGAGCTGGAGTCCTTCGTGATCGTGCTGCTGCTCGGCGGCATCCTGCAGTCGGTGCTGCTCTCGGTCGCGGCCAGCGTGCTCTCGATCCGCGACCGCTCGGCCGACGGCCTGCCGGCGGCGAGCGCGCGCGCGGTGGGTATGGCGCTGCTGCCGCTGCTGCTGCCGGCGCTGCTCGCGGGCCTGGCCCTGCTCGCGCGCGACCTGCCCGGCGACCTTCTGCCGTCGCTGCCCGTCGAGGGCCTGGCCCTGTTCGCGCTGCTGCTCATCGCGCCCGCCGTCCCGGCCGGCGTGCTCGTCGGCGCCGGCCTCGACGCGCTCGACCGGCGGCGCTCGGCGGGCCTCGCGACGGCGGGCGCGCTGGCCGCCCTCGGGGCGTGGTTCGTCTTCGGCCCGGCCGCGCTCGGCGCGCTCTACGCGCCCGGCGGCGTGGGCGACGGCCTGCGCGCGGCCTTCCCGATGCCGGGCGGCGCCGAACCGCTCGTCGCCGAGACGCTGGCCTTCGCCGACCGCTTCGCCTTCGGAATGCCGGGCGGCGAGCTGGCCCTCTGGCAGCTCCCCGCCGCCGACCTGTGCCGCGCGACCACGCTCTTCGTCGGGCTGCTCGGCCTGTTCTGCGCGCGCGCCCTGCGCCACGCGCGGCCCCTGCAGGTCTCCGTCGGCTGGACGAGCCACCTCTCGCTGCTCGCCGCGAGCCTCGGCGGCGCGTGGCTCCTGCTGCCGCGCCTGGGACTGCTCGCGCTGCCGCTGTGCGCGGCCACGGCCTGCGCGCTGCTGCTGCTGCGCGACGCCTTCCGCCGGGAGATCCTCCCGCCCAAGCTGCCGGAGGTCGCCGTCGACGAACAGGTCTTCACGCGCGAGCAGCTCGCGGCGCCGGCCAAGGCGCGCGAGATCGTGACCTGAGCGCGGCGCGGGGCGGTGTGCTGCGGGGTCTCCTCGCTCCGCCCCCCGAAAGGCTGCCGCTCGGAGACCCCGCAGCACACCGCCTGGATGCGTCGGGGGCGGGCGCGGCGCACCAACCCGCTCGCTCAGCTCCGTGCTACGCTCCTCGGCGCTTCGGCGAGGTTGCTGCTATGGGTTGCCCTGCCCGTGTGCCGTGGTTGGCCGTGGTCTTCACGGCGCTGTTGTTGCTCTTGCCCGTCGGCGCGCAATCGGATCCCGACCCGGCCGCGCTTGCCGCGCCGTCCTTCGGCAGGTCGCGCGGCGCCGACGTGCCAAGCCGACTGCCCGAGGGGCTCTCCGCGCTGGACTGGTTGGCGATCGTGGCGGTGCGCGATACGGCGGTACACGCGGTCGTCGCGACGGACACGGGTCACGAGGCGCGCAACCCCGGCCAGCGCTGGACCACGAGCTTCGACGGCAGCGGATTCACCGTCGTGCCCGATCACGGCGAATGGACCTGGGGCTTGGGGCTCGTGAGTTGGGGCATCGCAGGTGCCGAGTCGCGCGTCGCGGGCCCGTCGGCTCAGGTGCGCGTGGATGGCTCGCGCGTCGAGTACGCGTGGAGCGACGCGTTGACGGAGTGGTTCGTCAACGACGGGCGGGGTCTGGAGCACGGCTACACGGTGCATGGGCCGCCGTGCGAGGCCACCGCCGGCGGTCCGCTCGTCTTTCGGCTGGCGCCGCGTGGGCCGCTGCGGCCGCGCGTTGCGGACGACGGGCTCGGCGCCGCGTTCGTCGACGCCACGGGCGCGACCGCCCTGCACTATGACGGGCTGCTCGTTCACGACGCCGATGGGCGGACCGTCGAGGCACGCATGGTCGACGATGGCGCGTCGCTGAGCCTGCTCGTCGAGGTCGGCACGGCGCGCTACCCGCTCACGATCGACCCGATCGCACAGCAGGCATATCTAAAGGCCTCGAACACGGGCGCGGCCGACTGGTTCGGCTTTTCGGTTGCGGTCTCGGGAGACACCGTCGTGGTCGGGGCGCGCGGCGAGGCCAGCGCGGCGACGGGCGTGAACGGCAACCAGGCCGACAACAGCGCAGGTCAATCCGGCGCGGCCTACGTCTTCGTGCGCAGCGGAGCGAGCTGGAGCCAACAGGCCTATTTGAAGGCCTCGAACACGAATGCGGGCGACTCGTTCGGCACCTCGGTTGCGATCTCGGGCGACACCGTCGTGGTCGGGGTGCCCAACGAGGACAGCGCGGCGACGGGCGTGAACGGCAACCAGGCCGACAACAGCGCAGGTAGCGCCGGAGCGGCTTACGTCTTCGTGCGCAGCGGAACGAGCTGGAGCCAGCAGGCCTATCTGAAGGCCTCGAACACGGGTGCGGGCGACCGATTCGGATCTTCTGTTGCGGTCTCGGGTGACACCGTCGTGGTCGGGGTGCCCAACGAGGACAGCGCGGCGACGGGCGTGAATGGCAACCAGGCTGACAACAGCGCACCTTTGGCCGGCGCGGCTTACGTCTTCGTGCGAGGCGGAACGAGCTGGAGCCAACAGGCCTACCTCAAGGCCTCGAACACGAACGAAGCTGACTTGTTTGGCGATTCGATTGCGATCTCGGGCGACACGGTAGTGGTCGGGGCGTTCGGCGAGGACAGCGCGGCGACGGGCGTGAATGGCAACCAAGCTGACGACAGCGCAACTGGTGCCGGCGCGGCCTACGTCTTCGTGCGCAGCGGAGCAAGTTGGAGCCAGCAGGCGTACCTGAAGGCCTCGAACACGAACGAACTCGTCGAATTCTCTAGGTCGGTTGCGATCTCGGGCGACACCGTCGTGGTCTCGGCGTACCTCGAGGGCAGCGCTGCGACGGGTGTGAACGGCAACCAGTTCGACAACAGCCTTGCTGATGCCGGCGCGGCTTACGTCTTCGTGCGCAGCGGATCGAGCTGGAGCCAACAGGCATACTTGAAGGCCTCGAACACGAATGCGACCGACTACTTCGGCTGGTCGGTTGCGATCTCTGGCGACACGGTGGTCGTCGGGGCGTTCGGCGAGAGTAGCGCGGCGACGGGAGTGAACGGCAATCAGTCCGACAACAGCGCAACTGATGCCGGTGCGGCCTACGTCTTCGTGCGCAGCGGAACGCGCTGGAGCCAACAGGCCTACTTGAAGGCCGCGAACACGAATGCGACCGACTACTTCGGCTGGTCGGCAGCGATCTCGGGCGACACCGTCGTGGTCGGGTCGTGGCGCGAGGCGAGCTCGGCGACGGGCGTGAACGGCAACCAGTCCGACAACAGCACCTTCGCTGCCGGCGCGGCCTACGTCTTCGATCTCGACGCCGCGCCGCAGGCCGCGCTGTGCCTCGACGTCACCGCGCCGATCGCGAAGGTCTGGACGGCCGGCACGTCGCCGACGCCGGCCGAGGTGCTGCGCAAGGTGATCAACTGCGGCGCGGCGGGCACGACGCTGCAGTGGTTGGTCACGGAGTCGCCGAGCGTGGGGTGGTTGAGCGTCACGCCTTCATCCGGTTCGGTCAGCAGTGCCAGCACCGGCACGCAGGTCTCGATCCAGTTCCACACGGCGGGTTTGACGCCGGGGCTGAAGTCGACCACGCTGATCTTCAAGAACAGCAAGAACGCGGCCAACTTCATCAGCGTGCCCGTCTCGCTGGACGTGCTCGCGCAGCCGGCACCGGACCTCGCGCTGAGCGACACCACCAAGGTCTCGGCGGCGTTTCAGTTCTTCGGGCCGCCACCGACTCCGATCCAGCGCAAGGTGCTCAACGTTGGCGGAGCCGGCACGCTGCTGAACTGGAGCACGAGCATCAGCCCGCCGTCGGCCGGCAACTGGCTGCAACTCGTGCAGCCGGCCGGCAGCACGTCGGCCGGGCCGGCGGGTACCGACGTGTTCTTCACCTTCGACGCCACGCAGCTCGATGCGGGCACGTACGCCGCTGCGGTCACGTTCCAGAACCAGGCCGACCCGTCCGACGCGCAGGTGGTCGAGGTCGTCCTCGGCGTGAGCGAGCCGCCCCCCGGCGTCGGCACCAACGCGCTCGTCTTCGGCGGCCTGACGCTCCACGCCTCCAAGATCGACTTCGATCCGCCAAGCCACTACGTGCTCTCGGGCGACGTGACGATCGACGACTTCATCGCCGTGGGCGGCACGGCGAACGTCGATACGGCCGCCAAGACGCTGCACACGAACGGCTCCTTGTTCCTGCTCACGGCTGCCGGGACGGTTCCGCTGCTGCAGGGCAACATCGCGTTGGCCGAGAACTCGGCACAACTCACGGTGCTGCCGGGCCCGGGGCTCCAGCACAAGCTGTCCGTCGGCGGGCTGTCGATCGCGATCGACAAGCTCACCGTCGTGCTCGCGCCGGCCAAGGGCATCGGCATCGGCGGAACGGTGACGCTGCCCCCCGCGATGGGCGGAATCAAGGCCAGCATCAACAACCTGTCGTGGAGCGAGGCGACGAACGCCTTCCAGCTCCAGGGGCAAGTCACCATTCCGAACGTGCCCATTCCGCCGACGGGGTGGTCGGTGACGCCGCTGCTGCTGGGCTTCGATACGGTCGCGCAGAACTACTCGGTGAGCGGAACCTTCAAGAGCGGCGCGCCGCCCTTCAGCGTCGTGGCCGGCGGCTCGATCGTCGCCGGACAGATCCAGTCGCTCGGCGCCACCTACAGCGGCCCGGTGATTCCGATCGCCGCCAACGCCGGCATCGACAGCCTCGGTGCCTCCGTGAGCGGGCTCGCGGCGCCTCCGATCGTGCTGCAGGGCAGCGTCGGCCTGGTGACGCAGCCATCCATTCCGATTCCGTCGAACGCCATCAACGTTCTCGATGTCGATGCCGGGCTCGAACTGACCGCCGCGGCGGCCTGGGCCATGAAACTGAATGGCGGGGCGACGGCGCTGAGGCCCGTCACGCCCATCGCGGGCAACGTGTTCGGTTGGGCCTACTCCTACGACGGCCTGCCCCTGGCTTCGGCAGCGCTGGTGCTCCAACCCGGGTCGTTCTACGGCTCGGCCGACCTCAATGTCCTCGACGTGGTGATCGGCAACGCCTGGCTGATGCTGCTTTCCGACGCGCAGACGGGCGGGATCGACCTGGACGGAGCGGTGGCCGGGGCGCTGCAGATCCCGCCGGGCTGGCCCTTCGGCCCGATCATCCTGGCGTCGCAGCAGATCGACGTCGACAACGACGGGCTCACCGCTTCGGCCTACATCGGACCCGTGGCCGTCGTGTTGTCGCTCGGAATCGACGGGAGCATCGCGTTCGGCGAGACCGGAGGGAGTACCGACGCGGCCGATGGCGGCGGGCTCGAGGTGCCGCCCGGCACGTCGGCCGTCCTGATCGGCGCGCGCGCCGACGGAGGCGAGTTGTCGTCCATCGACCTGATCGCGCCGGGCGGAATGAGTTGGTCGCCCGCCACGGCGCCGGCCTTCATCCCCGACCTGGGATCGACGCGCCAGACGGTCATGTATCTGGGATCCGTGGGCGGCGACGACGCACTGTGGTACGCGGTGCAGAATCCTGCGCCCGGCTCATGGGATGTCGAGGCACCGGCGGGCACGGGAGCCTTCGAGAAGCTCCTCGTGAGGGGCAATGCGCGGCCGAGGCTCGACGTGAGCGGCCCGGCGCAGGACGTGCTCGGCACCAACGTCAGCGTGAGCTGGGACGCGCACGACAGCGACGACGATGCCGAGATCCGCTTCCTGCTTGACGGCCGGGGCAACGCACCCGTGGGTGTGCCCGTCGGGCCGAGGCTGCTGGAGTCGGACGGCCCTGGCGCGACGACGCTCGACCTGACCGGTATCCCGGCCGGCGAGTACCGAGTGGTCGTGGTGGTCGACGACGGCCACGGTGCGTCGGTGAGAGCGGCTGCTCCCGGTCATGTGACCGTCGTTCCTCCCGGCGCCCTGCCGTCGCCGACCGGGCTGAACGTGACTCCCGAGCCTGACGGTCGGCTGCGCGCGCGGTGGAACCCCGTCGCGGGCTCGGAGGGCTATCGCGTCGAGTGGCGGCCCGAGCGCGAGGAGGCGGATCCCGATTTCTCCGTGCTGTCCGGTTCCGGCAGCACCGAGGCGCTGCTCGATGTCGCGCCGGGTCGCGGCTGGACCGTGCGCGTGTCGGCCTTCAGCGGTGCCGGCGAGCCGGGACTGCCGAGCGAGGGCGTGACGGCGCGTGCCGGTTTGTCCGGGGTCAACGACGCGCCGGTGCCCGTCGGGCCTGTGCGACTCGTCGCGCGGGAGGGCACGCCATTCGCTGCGCCGCTGTACGCGGAAGACGCCGAGGGCGATCCGTTGACTTGGCAACTCGCGTCGGGTCCGGCCGGCATGTCGCTCGACGCTGCGAGCGGCTTGCTGACATGGCTGCCATCCGATCAGGTCACCGGGCTGGTGCCGTTCGAGGTGCTCGTCACGGACGGGCAGGGCGGCGAGGTGGTCCGGGCGATGGAGTTGCTCGTCGTTCCGCGCTTCACGCCGGGGCAGATGCCGGTGCACTCGGGCCGCCCGGCGCTGACGGCGACGCCCGGAGTGCCGTACGTGGCCGATCTTCGAGCATTCGATCCGGACGGCGAGAGCGTGACGCACTTGCTG
The DNA here is from genome assembly GCA_964490005.1 of uncultured Phycisphaerales bacterium. Classification (GTDB taxonomy): domain Bacteria; phylum Planctomycetota; class B15-G4; order B15-G4; family B15-G4; genus CAZBBB01. The sequence goes on from CAZBBB010000002.1 coordinate 51,277, forward strand.
GAGACGAGTCCGAATGGCATGGCGGTCGGCGCGGTGAGCGGCCTGCTCACTTGGCTTCCGACCGCGGCCGATGTCGGCACGCACGTCGTTTCCGTCGTGGCGGTCGACGAGTCCGGAGAGAGCAGTCGACTGCGCTTCCGGATCGGAGTCGAGTCCGGGCAGACGACGGGATTCTCGTTGGGCGAAGCGCTGGCCATCGAGGTGGCGCCGAGCGGCATGTACGGTGCGACGTTCGCAGGAGCGAAGGGTGCGACCGCGCGCTTCATCACGACGGATGTGGTCGGGCTGCAGCCGGTGCTGCGCATCCTTGGGCCGGACGGAACCGTGTTGCATGACGGTCCCGCGCAGCCCGGTGTTGCCGGGGGCGCCGTCACGCCGTTCGGGCGTCGGGCCAAGACGGTCGTCGTGCCGATCGTCGCGACCGGCCTGCATCGGCTGGAGTTGCGCGATGCAACGGGAAGCGCGGGGTCCTGCACGATCCACACGGCCGCCGGGCCGCCGCCGAAGACCGTTCAGACTCTGGAGCTCGTCGCGGGCGCTTCGGGGCGCTTCAGCTTCGACGGCGCGCCCGGCATGCGCATCCGGCGGGCCGTCGTGAAGGACGGCGGGGCCGGAACGCTCGCTCCCGACGTGTCCATCGTCGGCCCGTCGGGATTGCCGCTGGACCTGGGTTTCCACACGGAGGTCGCCGCTTCCGGCGACCTCGTCTCGATCGAGGACGTGCCGCTTGCGCTACTCGGGCAGTACCAGTTCAGAGTTGTTCAAACGGCCGGGTTGCCGGCCTCGGCCGTGGTAACGATCGAGTACGGCTGGTAGCGGGTCCAGGCGCCGTCGTTATGATCGTCGGCTCCCCCGCGACGGAGAACCGACGATGACCGAGCACGCCACGCACGCCGCTCCCCTGCGCCTCGGTGACAAGGCGCCCGACTTCGAGGCCAACTCGACGCACGGGCCGCTCAAGTTCTCCGAGTTCGCCGACGGCCACTGGGTCATCCTGTTCAGCCACCCGGCCGACTTCACGCCGGTCTGCACGACCGAGTTCGTGGGCTTCGCGAGCAAGGCCGCCGACTTCGCCAAGCGCGGCGTCAAGCTCATCGGCAACTCGATCGACAGCGTCTACGCGCACATCGCGTGGGTGCGCGACATCGAGAAGAACCACGCCGTGAAGATCCCCTTTCCGGTGATCGCCGACCTCGACCAGAAGGTCGCGCGGCTCTACGGCATGGTGCACGAGCCGATGGCCGTGACGGCGACGGTGCGCTGCGTGTTCATCATCGACCCCAAGCGCACGCTGCGCGCGATGATCTACTACCCGCTCTCGACCGGCCGCAGCGTGGACGAGATCCTGCGCGTCATCGACGCGCTGCAGACGACCGACGAGAAGGGGCTGGCGACGCCGCAGGGTTGGAAGCCCGGCGACGACTGCATCGTGCCGCCGCCCGCCACGCAGTCCGACGCCGAGAAGCGCGTGGCCGACAAGAGCCTCAAGGTCACCGACTGGTACTTCAGCAAGAAGGCGGCGACGTAACGGGGGGTCGCCGCTGGCTTGCGCCCGAGCCGGGGCTAGACTTGCGGCCCTCCCTCCCCGAGAGCCCTCCGCGTGTCCCTCGTCGTGCGCGGGTGCGCGTCCGGTCCCGAACCCGGACGTGTGCCGCCGGTCTCCCCGCCGGTCTTGCTGGCAGTCCTGTTGCTCACCTTCGGCGCCTGCGCGCCCGAGGGCGGTGCGCCGCCTTCGGCGGCGGATGCCGGCAGGCTCGCGCCGACCGTCGTGCTCGTGACCTGGGATACGGTGCGCGCCGATCGCGTCGGCGCCTACGGGGCGTCCAGCGGCGCGACGCCCCGACTCGACGCCCTCGCGCGGGAGGGCCTGCTCGTCGAGTCGGCGCGCGCGCCGGCGCCGATCACGCTCGTCTCGCACGCCAGCCTGCTCACGGGGCTGCAGCCGGCGGCGCACGGGGTGCGCGACAACGGCAGCTACCGGCTGGCGGCCGAGCACGTGTCGCTGCCCGAGCGGCTCGCGGCGGCCGGCTGGCGCACGGGTGCCTTCGTCGGCGCCTTCGTGCTCGACGCCAAGTACGGGCTCGACCAGGGTTTCGAGGTCTACGGCACGCCGGAGTTCCGCCGGCTGGGGCTGCCGCTGCAGGGCGCCGAGCGGCCCGCCGCGCGGGTGGTCGACGAGGCGCTGGCCTGGGTGGACGGCGTGCGCGCCGACGCGCCGGTCTTCCTGTGGGCGCACTTCTACGAGCCGCACCTGCCCTACGCGCCGCCCGCGGCGCAGGCGAGCCGCTTCGCCGACCCCTACGACGGCGAACTCGCCGAATGCGACGAGCAGCTCGGGCGCCTGCTCGAGGGGCTGGACGCGGCGGGGCGCGCCGGCGCGCGGCTCGTGATCGTGACCTCCGACCACGGCGAGGCCTTCGGCGAACACGGCGAGCAGACGCACGGCGTCTTCGTCTACGACGCCACGCAGCGCGTGCCGCTCGTGCTGCACGGCCGCGGCATCGCGCCCGGGCGCCTCACCGGACCGGCCTCGCTCGTCGACGTCGCGCCCACCGTGCTCGACTGGGCCGGCCTGCCGCGGCCGCCCGGCGACGGCGTCTCGCTGCTCGGCGGTCGCGCGCTCGACGTGACGCGCGCGCTGCCCCTCGAGAGCTGGCTGCCCTGGCACGCCCATGGCTGGATGCCGCAGCGGGCGCTGGTGTGGAACGACTACAAGTACGTGGCGGCGCGCGTCCCCGAGCTGTACGCGCTGCGCGACGATCCCGCCGAGCTGCGCAACCTCTACGCGACGCTGCCGGAGGTCGCGGCCGCCTGCGAACGACGGCTGGAGGCGCTGCCCGGAGCGGCCCTGCCGGCGCCCGCGGCCTCCGCGCTGCCCTGGACGGGTGACGACCTCGACCGGCTCGTCGCGCTCGGCTACGTCTCGGGCGGCGTGCGCGCCGGCGACGCGCTGCAGGCGCCCGATCCGCGCGAGCGCCTGCCGCAACTCGAGGCGCGCGATCGGGCGCTGCGGGCGCTGTGGGCGGGGCGCGTCCGGCTGGGCCTGACCGGGACGCTCGCGCTCGACGCGGCGCGCGAGGTCGGGGCGGCGCAGCGCGCCGAGGGCCTCGCGCTGGTCGAAGCGGCCCTGCTCGAACTGCACGCGCTGCGGGCCGAGGCGCCCGACGATCCGGGGCTGCTGGAGTTGATCGGTTTGGCCGAGGTTTCGCGCGGACGATGGGAGGCCGCCGTCACCGCCTACTCCGAGCATCTGTTGGCGCAGCCGGGCGCGGCGACCTCGCACTTCAACCTGGCGATCAGTCTCGAGCGGCTCGGCGAGACCGAGGGCGCGCGCGCGCACATGCTGCATGCGCTGCACCTCGAGCCGCGCGCCACGGCGGCGACGCGCTGGATGGCCGAAGCGGAGGCCGAGCGCAACGCGTGGGGCCACGCGGCCTGGTGGTACGAGCGGCTGCGCGAGGCCGTCGGCGGGGAACTCGACGGCGAACTCGCGCCGCTCGAGGCGCTGCGCAGCGAGGCGCTGAGCCTGGCCGCCCGCCACGGCCAGGCCGTGGCCGCCCCCGACGACCTGCCCGCAGGCTGATCGCGGGGGCGGCGCGACGGCTGCTCAGCCCGCCTGCACGCGCAGGCCGTTGCTGAGCGAGACGCCCTGGGCGGCCGCGGCGTCGAGGAAGCCCGCCTGCAGGTAGATGCTCAGCCCGGTCAGCAGCGGGTCGGCGATCAAGACCGGCAGCGAGAGGCTGCCCGCGCCGGCGACGCCCGGCGTGCCGCCCACGGCGATGGGTACCTGCAGCAGCACCGAGCCGAGGTGGAAGGTGCCGCCCTTGAACGGCAGCGCTCCGCTGCTCAGACCCACGAACAGGATGCCGCTCGCGCCGCCGACGACGTTCTGGATGGCGAGGGTGAAGGGATTGCCGATGTCGGGGCAGCCGAGCGCGCCGAGCGTGGGCGTGACGCTGCCCTGGCCGGCCAGTCCCGCGCCGTAGGGAATCGCGAAGCCGTCGCAGGCCGGTCCGTTGGTGTCGGCCTCGACGAGCAGGGCCACGGGCATCAGTCCGAGGCCCCACGGCATCGGCGCCGCCGTCGCGATCGGCAGGCCCCCGCCCGCTTCGCCGGCGCCGAAGCGACGCAGCGACTGGGGCTGGTTGTAGGCCAGCGCCACGGCGCGCCCCAGACGCGCCGACCAGATCGCGCCCTTGAGGTCGAAGGCGTCGGGGTCGGCCCAGTCGGCCAGCGTCATGCTCGCGGGCGACAGGGCCCGCAGGCGTGCGTCGGTCGACCACGCCACCGCGTGCGAAGTCGCGACGAGCACGCGGCCGTCGGGCAGCAGTTCGAGCGAGGTGATGTTCTCCCACGATCCGAGGATCGAGGTGGTGATGCAGGTCACCGGGCCGCTGACGCGCAGGCCGTCGGACGAGAGCGGGATGCGGAACAGCGACGCGCCGTTCCCTCCGCAGCCCCCGGCCGCCGAATAATCCAGCGTCGTGCTCGCGATGAGCGAGTTCGTGGCGGGGTGGTAGAGCAGGTGCTCGACCTCCTGCTCGTAGGGCGTGATGCCGTCGGCCTGCTTGAGCGAGACGATCTGGTCGCTCGCGTCGAGGAACTCGATCGGGCGCGGACCCTGGCCGGCGTTCGAGTGCCGCTGGAAGAACAGTCGGCCGTCGCCGGCGGCGTGCAGGCTGCGCACGACGGTGTCGAGGCCGGCCACCTTGGTGGCGCTGCCGTCCGCCGCGAGGAACCACAAGCGGTTCTGCCCGGCGAAGTCGGGGTCGAGCGCCACGCAGGCGAAGACGCCGCCGCGATGGGCGTCGAAGCTCATGAGCCCCGGCACGATGGCGAAGCTCTTGAGGCTCCTGAACACCGCGCTCGCGCCGGTTTCGGGGTCGATGCGGTGCAGGGCCGGGGTCTGCAGGCCCGGCAGCGTCGAGAGCAGCAGCAGCTCACCGTCGGCGAAGGGCCCGGTCTGGGCGGCGGGTCGGCCGGCGAGCAGCGCGGCGGCCAAGGTCAGGGCGAGGGTCGGACGGAAGCGGGACATGCGCGTTCTCTTGCCTTTCAGCGTGGGTGAAGGTCGCGGGGGCCCTCGGAGGCCGCCGGGAGTCGGGTGGCCCGAAGGGCCCTGCGATGGTCTGAACCGGAAGCGTGGGCGGGCGTGACGGGGGCAGCCTGTCGCGCGGGCGCAAGCCGCCGCGCTACAGCTCGCGGATCGCGATGCTGCGATACGCGACGCGGTCGCCGTGGTCCTGCAGGGCGATGTGGCCGGTCGGGTTCCTGCCGAAGCGCGGCATCGAAGCGAACTTGCTGTTGGCGACGCGCCGCTCCCAGTCGGGCGAGAACAGTTCGTACTCGAGCAGCTTCGTTCCGTTGAGCCAGTGCTCGACGTGCGTGCCGCGCACGAGCAGGCGCACGGAGTTCCAGCGGCCCGGGGCCAGCGTCGTGTCGAGGGCGGGGGCGTGCAGGGCGTAGTTGGCGCCGGCCGAGGTCAGCGCGCTCCTGCCGTCGGCGTGCCGCGCGTTGTCGAGCACCTGCATCTCGGGGCCCGTGAGCCAGACGTGGTCTTCGTCCTCGGCGACGCGGAAGAAGATGCCGCTGTTGCCGCCCGGCTCGATCTGCCACTGCAGGCGCAGCTCGAAATCGGTGAAGCGCTCCTCGCTGACGATGTCGCCGCCGGGGCCGGTGCGCACGAGCGCGCCGTCGATAACCTCCCAGCCGGCGGGCATCGCGGTCTGCCGGAAGCCGCGCCAGCCGGCCGTGCTCGTGCCGTCGAAGAGCAGCCGCCAGCCTTCGGCGCGCTCGGTTTCGCTGAGCACGTTCGGCGGCGGAGGCGGCGGCGCGGGCGGCGCGCGCAGCGGGTGCTCGGCCGGGATGCGGTTGAGCGTGTAGAAGGTCTCGGTGGTCCAGAGCGCGCGGCCAGCGTTGTCGCGCAGCGTGTGCGAGGCGCGCAGATGCACGACGCGGCCGGCGGCGAGGTCGCCGACGTGCAGCTCGATGGCGCGCGCGGCGGGGTCGAAACCGAGCGCCGTGACGACGTGTTCGCGCTCGTCGAGCTTCGGGCCGCCGTAGGCGGAGGTCGGCTCGTAGCGCCAGCTCGTCACGCGCCAGTCGTCGGGAGCCAGGCCGGCGGACGGATCGATGTCCTGGCTGAACTCGATGCGGAACCCGTCACTGTGCGCGCGCACGACGAGCGGCTCGAAGCACGGCGCGCCGGTGTAGCTCAGTCGCTGCAGGCCGAAGCGCGCCTTGCCCTGCTGGCCCCAGTTGCCGGTGCTGCCGATGCCGCCGAGATACAGCGCGCCGTCGGGGCCCCACGCGAGGCGATTGATGCCGGCCTCGAAACCCTGGCTGAACTTGAACACCGTGCCCTGCGGCACGCCCGCGATCTCCTCGACGAAGACGCGAGCCAGGCCGCCGTAGGTCACGTCGCCGAGCAGCAGTTGCCCGGCCCAGGGGCCGATCGTCAGCGGCACGGGTTGGCTGGGCGAGTTGCCGATCTCGCCCTGCGGCAGCCACGCGACGGGCGGCGTGACGGGCAGCGCCGCCGCCGCCTCCCCGAGCACGTCGCGACTGCCATAGAAAGCGCGCGGCTCGACGCGCAGCAGCTTGCTCACCGGCAGCCAGTCGCCCTGATTGTCGGTGACGTAGACGTGGCCGTCGGCGCCGTGGCCGATGCCGTTGGGCGTGCGCAGGCCGTGTGCGACGAAGTCGAGCTTGCCGTCGTCCGCGATGCGCAGCACCGAGCCGCGGCCCGGCACCTGCGGCTGCGTCGAGGCGCCGCCCGGGTCGATCGCGACGGCGAGCGTGGCGAGCAAGGCGCCCTCGTGCCGCACCAGGCCGAAGGCGAACTCGTGGAAGTTGCCGGAGGTCTCCCAGCCGGCCGCCACGCAGCGATACGCGTCGGCGACATCGTCGCCGTCGTAGTCGATCAGTTCGGTGAGTTCCTGCTTCTGCAGCACGAAGATGCGGCCGTCGACGACGCACAGGCCCAAGGGTTCGGCCAGTCCGCGTGCGAAGCGCGTCGCGCGGATCGCCTCCGGGTCGCCGCCCTGCACGCCCGAGAGCAACCAGACGGCACCCTCGGCGTCCCAGGTGCTCACGGCCAGGCGCCCGTCGGGCAGGAAGGCCAGCCCGCCGACCTTCGGCTCGAAGTCCGGCGGGCGGGCCTGCGCCAATTGAAAGGAGGGGTGGACGCCGGCGAGCGGTTCGCCGTCGCCCGGGCGGGTGCGTCGCAGCGGCCGCACGACGGCCTTGGGGCCCGGCGAGGTCACGCGCACCTCGTCGGCCGTGCAGGAGAGCGCCGAACCCGGCACCACGTCGAAGCGCGCCGCGCCCGGCGGGCGCCACTGCAGCGCGAGCACCTCGTCGCCGCCGTTCTCGAAGTGCTCGACGTTGAAGGCGTAGCGACCGGCTCCCAGCAGCGCCCAGCCGTCGAGCGCCGTCGCCGAGTGCAGGCCGTCGTGATCGATGAGCTGCACGCCGCCGAGCCACAGGCGGCTGCCGTCGTCGCTGATGAGCCGGAAGCCGTAGACGCCGTCGACGGACGCGTCGAGAAAGCCGCTCGCCAGCGTGAGAAAGCGCGCGTCGTCGCCGCCGCCGGGAAGGGCGAAGTCGTCGCGCGCGCCATCGAGGTCGAGCTGCGGCACGACCTTGCTGACGTTGGGCGTCTGGCCCGGGACGAGCGGCGAAAGCTGCTCCAGGCCGCCCTCGATCGACCACAGCCGCAGCGCGACGCCGGGCTCGCGCGGCCCCGTCTCGCCCGCGAGCGATGGCGTGGGCAGGCCCTCGGCGAGCGGCGGCGGCGGCTCGTCGGGGACGACGGGTACGGGGGCATCGTCCGGCGCAGGCGCCGCGGGCGGCTCTTCGGCGGGCGGATCGTCGGTCGGCGGAGGAAACGCGATGGCGCGCTGCGCGTCGAACGGCAGGCGCGCCGTGTCGCGTCCCGCGCCGCGGAACTCGGCCACGAGCTGCAGCGCGCCGTCGCTCGCCTCGTGCACGAGCGCGAGGTCGGGCACGCGCAGCTCGGCCCGGCGCGCCGTCGTCACGCGCAGCGCCGGCGCGGCCTTCGACCCGGGGGCCGATTCGCCGGCCAGCACCTCCTCGATCTCGACGCGGCCGCCGTCGGGCAGATGCAGCGTGGAGCGCAGCGCGACCTCTCGGCCACGCCGCTCGTGTCCGCGCCAGCTCGCCTTGAGCACGGGCCAGTCGGCGACGGGCAGCCCGCGCTGCACGAGGCGCCAGCGCGCGCCCTGGCGCGGGTCGTTCCAGTCGAGGCCGTGCCCGATCGGCTGTGGGCCGTGGCGCGAGGTGTAGACCGGGCCGTCGAGGTCCACGCCGCCCGACCAGATGCGCGTCAGCACGCAACTGCCCGTGTCGAAAGCGATCCACACGTCGGGCGCGAAGGCGATCGTGAGCATGCGCGGCCGTCCGTCGAGCACCGAGCGGAACACGAGCGGCGCCTCGCCGGGCGCCGGAGCCGGCGCCTGCGGCACGCTCTCGTCCTGCGCCGACGCCGCGCCGAGCAGGAGCAAGGCGAGCAGGGCAGGGCCGACAGCTCGCGCCGCCCGCCAGACGCGGCCGCTCACGGCGCCCCTTGGCGCGCCGTCTCGTGGCGGCCGCCCCGGTACGTCAGCGCGACGATGAGCAGGCAGGCCAGCGCGATCCACATCGGCACGCCGAAGAGCACGCGCGTGTGGCCCGGGTCGGCGTAGTCGAGGGCCGGCGCCGCGCCGCGCGCCTGGTCGGCGACCCAGCCGGCGAACTTGCTGCCGACGATGATGCCGATGCCCACGAGCACGACGTTGTACAGGCTCTGCGCCGAGGCGCGCACGTCGGCGGGGCACTCCTCGTCGACGATCATGAAGGCGACGAAGACGAAGCAGCCGAAGCACAGCCCGTGCAGGGCGACGCCGGCGACGAGGGCGGCGATCGGCTCGACCGGCAGCGCGTCGACGTAGGCGAAGAGCGCCATGCGCAGGGCGTAGGCGGCGAGGCCCACGAGCAGCAGCGTCTTGCGCGACAGCCCGCGCGCGACGAACGGGATGAGCGCCAGCACGCCGATCTCGACCATCTGGCCGATCGTCATCAGGCCGCCGCCGCCGACGCCCAGCACCGAGTTGATCGCCTGCACGGCGCCCTCCGCGCGCGTCTGGTAGACCGACAGGAAGCCCGCCGTGTGCACGAAGTAGAACTGGTGCACGCACGAGACCGGGATCGAGACCAGGAACAGCGTGAGCAGCGGGTTCCTGCTCACCGCGCCGAGCGCCTTGAAGGCGGCGTTGTCGCCCGCCGCGCCGGACGGCGGCGTGTGGGGGAGCATCCAGCACAGCCCGGCCATGACGAGGCCGAGGGCCGCGGAGAGCCGGAAGGCGTCGGCGCGCCCGGCGGCCTGCGCGGCGAGCACCTCGGCCTCGCCGCCGTGGGCGGGCGTCCAGTGGTGCAGCAGCCATTGGCCGACGGCGATGCCGACCGCGATCCAGCCGATCGTGCCCCACAGGCGCACCGGCCCGAACTCGCGGTCGCGGTCGCGCAGGTGGTGGAAGGCCAGCGAGTTGGTCAGCGACAGCGTCGGCGCGTAGACGATCGAGTAGGCCAGGCTGAAGCCGAGAAAGCCGGCGTAGCTGTCGATGCGCGCGAGATTCCAGACCAGCAGCGCGCCGACGAGGTGGCTGGCGGCGAGGAAGCGCTGCGTGGCGAAGGTCCGGTCGGCGAGCTGCCCCGCGATGAAGGGCGCGAGCAGCGCGCCGATCGCGCCGACCGCGAAGATGTTGCCGATCTGCTCGGGGCTGAACTGCAGGTGTCCGGCCAGATACGGCCACAGGATCGGCAGCCACGCGCCCCAGATCGCGTACTGCAGGAACATCATCGCCGAGAGCGCGGTGCGCACGCCGGCGGGCGTGCGCTCGCCGTCGCCCTCGAGCGCCGCCAGCTCGGCGCTCAACCGCGGCCTTCCGAGAAGGCCGCATCGAAGGCCCGCCCGCTGGTCGCGAAGTCGAGCCGGCGCACGAAGGCGCAGGCCTCGGCGGCGCCGGCCTCGCGGTCCATCATCGGGTCCTCCCACTCGACCGTGAGCGGCCCGGCGTAGCCGCCGTGATTGAGCTGCCGCACGAGCGCCTCGAAGTCGAGGCTGCCGCGGCCGGGCGAGCGGAAATCCCACACGCGGCCGTCGGCGCCGAAGGGCGCGTGCCCGCCGAAGACGCCGGCTTCGCGCGGGCGATCCGACCACCACACGTCCTTCATGTGCACGTTGAGGATGCGCGGCCCGAACTCGCGCAGGAAGGCGAGGTGGTCGACGCCCTGGTAGCCGAAGTGGCTGGGGTCGAAGTTGAAGCCGAAGTGCGCGTGGTGGCCGACGGCGGCGAGCGCGCGGCGCGTGCTGGCGATGTCGAAGGCGATCTCGGTGGGGTGCACTTCGAGCGCGAAGTGCACGCCCTCCTTTTTGTACGCGTCGAGGATCGGCAGAAAGCGGCGGCCGAAGTCGGCGTAGCCCTCTTCGATGGCTCCGGGCGGCGGCGGCGGGAAGGCGTAGACATACGTCCAGATCGAGCTGCCGGTGAAGCCGTTCACGACGGTCTTGCCGGTGCGCGAGAGCAGCGCCTTCACGGGGCCGGGCGCCGCGTCGAAGAAGCGGCGCGTGGCCTTCGCCGTGTCGATCAGCTCCTGCGCCGCACGGCGCGCCACGCCCTCGGGCTGGCCGTCGCCCCAGATGCGTTCGGGGAGGATCGCCTTGTGGCGCTCATCGATGCGGTCGCAGACCGCCTGCCCGACGAGGTGATTGCTGACGGCGTAGGCGCCGAGGCCGTGGTCGCCGAGCAACTCCCATTGCCGCTTGGCCCAGCCCTTGTCCGCGAGCGCCGCCGGCACGTCGAAGTGATCGCCCCAGCAGGCCAGCTCGAGCCCGTCGTAGCCGAAACCCTTGGCCTTCTTCGCGATCGTCTCGAGCGGCAGGTCGGCCCACTGGCCGGTGAACAGGCAGACGGGACGGGGCATGGCGCGGCTCCGACGGCGAGGCCGCGCAGGATAGCGAAACGCGTGTAGGATGCCGAACCATGCGTGCCCTGCTCGTGCTCGTCGCCGCGTGCGCCGCCGCGCCGTACGGCGCGTCGCAGGGCGCGATCGCGACGATCACCGGCCAGTTCAGCGAGCCGCAGTTCGGCCGCGCCCTCGCGGGCGTCGGTGATCTCGACGGCGACGGCGTGCCCGACTTCGTCATCGCGCATCAGGACCCGGCGCAACCCGGCGAGGTCCACGCCTACTCCGGTGCGACGAGGCTCAGGCTCTGGACGGCGGTCGGTGACGGCACGGGCGACGACTTCGGCTGGTCGCTGGACGCGCTCGGCGACATCGACGGCGACGGCGTGCCCGATCTCGTCGTCGGCGCACCCGAGTTCTCGATGGGCGGCGCGGGCGCGGTGCACGTCCTGTCGGGCGCGGACGGAGTCACGCTCGAAAAGCTCGTCGGGCCATCGCCGGGGTCCCGCTTCGGAGTGTCGGTTGCCGGGCTCGGCGACGTGAACGGCGACGGCTCGGCCGACTTCGCCGTCGGCATCCCGGACGGGGACAGCTTCTTCTCGCAGACCGGACTCGTCGTCGTCGTGTCGGGGGGCACGTTCGCGACGCTGCACACGTTCGCGGGACTCTCGTCCGGAGACCACCTCGGCGGCTCGGTGGCCTGCGCCGGTGACGTCGATGCCGACGGAAGGCCCGACCTGATGGCGGGGACGGAGGACCAGTTCGGCGCAGGCGCCGACTACGCCCGCGTCTGGTCGCTCGCGAGCGGCGCGGTGCTGTACACGGTCATCGGAACGCAACTGGGCGACAGTACGGGCGAGCGCGTCGCGGGCGCGGGGGATGGCAACCGCGACGGGTACGCGGACTTCGCCGTCGCCGCTCCCGGATTCGACGGTGCTGCGGGCTTCGACGTCGGCCGGGTCGAGATCCGCTCGGGCCTCGACGGCTCGGTGCTGCATGCGATCGAGGGCGCAGCGGCGTTCGGCCGCCTCGGCAGCGCGCTCTCGTTCGCCGGCGACGTCGATGGCGATGGCCGGCCCGACGTGGCCGCGGCCGCGCCCTTCGAGGACGCGACCTTGGTCGGCGAGGGACGCGCCTGCGTCGTGTCGGGTCGCGACGGATCGATCGTGCGCGCTTGGACGGGGCAGAGCGCGGGGGCCTGGTTCGGCTACTCGCTCGCGCGGATCGGGGATCTCGACGGCGACGGCTTCGACGAGTTGGCGGCCGGCGCGCCCGAGTTCGGCAACGGCGTCGTGCGCGTGCTGGCTGGTCGGTTGCCGCCCGCGCCGCTGCTCGCGATCCGCGGCGCGGCTTCGCTGCAGCAACTCGGCGCCAACGTGCTGGGCATTCCGGATCTCGATGCCGACGCGCATGACGATCTGCTCGTGAGCGACGCGACGGGCGTACGCGTGTACGGGTCGCTCAGCGGCGACCCGATCCTCGACCTCACGCCACCGGACGGCCACACGCTGAGTCTCGGCAGCGGGATGGCCCGCCTGGCCGACCTCGACGGCGACGGCGTCGACGAGTTCGCGGTCTCCGCTCCGAACTCGGGCGTGCTCGGCAACCCGAGCGGCGTCGTCCGCGTCTACTCCGGCGCGGACGCCGGCATCCTTCACGTGGTCACGGGAACGGGGGGCGAATTCGGGCGCGCGCTGCGGGCCGTGGGCGATGTGGACGGCGACGGCTTCGTGGACCTGCTGGCTGGCGCGCCCGACGACGATACACAGGGCCACGACTGGGGCGCGGCCTTCGTGATCTCGGGTGCGAGCGGCGCGATCGTGCGAACGCTTCACGGCCCGACGCCCGGGTACCCCGAGATCAACGGCACGCAATACGGCGAGGCCGTCGGTGCGGCCGGTGACGTGAACGGCGACGGTCATGCCGACCTGCTCGTGGGAGCGCCGGCAGACAACGTCGCCTTCGGAGGGGCCGGCAGGATCTGGGTGCACAGCGGACTGGACGGCTCGGTGCTCTACACCGTCGGCGGAACGCAGTTCGTCGATCGACTCGGGCGTGGTCTCGGCACGGTCGGCGACATCGACGGCGACGGCGTTCCCGACTTCGTCGCCGGCGCCGGCGGGCAGGACAACTTGAACGTCAAGGGTTCGTTGCGCGCCTACTCGGGGGTGAACGGAGCCTTGCTCTGGAGCGTCACGCCCTCGCCGACTCATTTCGAACTCGGCGTGCCGATGCGCATCGACACCGATCTCGACGGCGACGGTCTCCTCGATCCCGTCGTGGGCCACCCCTCCAACGGGCAAGCGGGCCCCGGAACGGGCGGCGTGCGCGTCCACTCGGGCCGCGACGGCGCGGTGCTGCGCATTCTGGGATGGAGCGACGACGGCAGCGATTTCCCCAAGCTCGGCGCCAGCGTGAGCTTCGTCCCGGATCTGGACGGGGACGCGTACTCCGAGATCGTCGCGACGGCGACCGGCGCCGACGTGCCCGGCAAGGACGCCGGTCTCGTGCTCGTGCATCGCGGCGTGCGGCCGGCCTTCTCGGGCCTGGGCCACGCGCTGCACGGCACGTGGGGCACGCCCAACCTGCACGCCGAGGGCGACCTGCTGCCGGGCACGCCGCTGGCCGTCACGCTGAACGGCTTGCGCGCGGGCCAGCTCGTCACGCTCGTCGTCGGCCTCGCCGACCTGTCGGCGCCCTTCAAGGGCGGGACGCTCGTGCCCTCCGTCGATGTCCTGCTGTGGCTCGCGACTGACGGCGACGGCGCCGTGACGCTCTCGACGAGCTGGCCGGCCGGCATCCCGGGCACGGTCAGGTTGCGCATGCAGGGCTGGCAGGTCGACCCGGCCGGCCCGCTGGGTTTCGCCGCGAGCAACGCGCTGCTCGGCCGCACGCCCTGAGCGACGCGCGGCTCCGTGGGGCCGTGCGGGCCCGCGACGAGCGCGGCGAGGCCGCTCGGCAGACCCTTCAAGCGGCGGCCGCATCGGGTGCGTCGGCGAACGGTGCTACGATCGGGGGCCCGGCGAGAGGAGACTTGCATGGCCTTGCTGCGCTTCGGGTGGCGCCTTGTCGCGGCGTGCTTCGTGTGCGTCGCGGTCCAGGCTCAGTTCGAACTGTTCGCGACCGAGGGGACCGCGTTCGCTCCCGTCGGCGATCGCGACGGAGACGGATGGGCCGATCTCGCGGTGCAGCTTCCGGCGCCTGATGCGGGAGTCGTGCGGATCGTCTCGTCGGCGCACAACTCGATCCTGCTGACGATCACGGGCGATGCGGGTCCGAACTCGACCGTGAAGCTGGCCGCAGCGGGCGATCTCGATCAGGACGGCGCGGCCGACCTGATCGTGGCATCGCCCTTGTCCGATCTCGGCGGCATCGATGCGGGCAGCGTGCGCATCGTGTCCAGCGTCGATGGATCGACGCTGCGGCTCCTCGTCGGCAGTGCGCCCAACCAGCAACTGGGTTGGCGTGTCGTCATGATCCGCGACGCCGACTTCGACGGCACGCCCGACTATCTCGTGGCGACGCGCTTCATTCCGCCGAAACAGAACGCCGACGTGATCCTCTACTCGGGCGCCACGGGAGCGCTGCTGCGCCAGTGGACGAGCGGTCCGCTCGACACGTCCTTCGGCAATCGAGTCTTCGCGCCCGGGGATCTCGACGCCGATGGTGCCGACGACGTCGCGATCTTCGCCGCTCCTGTCGGTTGGGAAGACCCCAGCCTGCGGGTCTACTCCAGCGTGAGCGGCGCGCTGCTCCGCGAGTTTCCGATCACCGATGCCGCGCGCGTGCTGGTCGCCGCCGGCGACCGGGACGGGGACGGACACGGCGACGTGATCGTTCCGAGCCTCTACATCGATTGCACGGTCCGCCTCGTCTCGGGGGCGACCGGAGCGACGCTGCTCGAACTGGGCGACCCGGCCGCCGAATCCACCACCTTCCTCATGGGCCTGGGGCGAGCCGATGACATCGACAAGGATGGCGTAGGAGACTTTCTGCTGGGCCTGTGGGCCGAACACCCGGAAGGCAGCGCCTCCGTCCACGTCGTCTCGGGCGCCTCGGGCGACGTGCTCTTCAAGGCCTACCCGACTCAATCAGCGCCCAACCTCGTCGGCACTTCCTGGCCCTACTGGGGAGAGTCGGTCGACACGATCGGCGACGCCAACGGTGACGGCGTGCCCGACTTCGCGGTGACGGGCGCCTCGCAACCGGTTCGCGTGATGTCGGGGATGAAGTCGCCGTGGACTCTTGTGTTCCTCTCGGACTTCAGTCTCAAGAACTTTCTCGTGGGTACGACCCCACTGCTCCCGCTGAAGCCGGTCGGTCTCGACTCGAGCAAGCACACGCCCGGCAATCGCGTGTTCCTCATCGTCGGCACCTCGCTGCTGGCCCTCCCGTGGAAAGGCGGCACGCTCTTGCCGAACCCGGACCTGATCCTCGGCCCGTTCAGTGCCGACGCCGACGGACACGTCGCCTTGAGCGGAACGTGGCCGCCGGGCCTGCCGGCCGGGTTCTCGACCTGGTATCAGACCTGGGAGCTGACGAGTTCCACACCGTCGGGTCTCAAGTGGTCCAACGGCTTGCATGGCGTCGCCTCGGACTTCTGAGGCGGGGCGAGGGGGTGCTGGGCGGCGCGGCCGAGGGCCTCTGAGCCGGAGGCGTCACGTGGCCGGAGGCGAAGAGGCCCTCGAGCCAGCCGCCTCACGCTGACCGCCACCGTTCAGCGCACCTCGCCGAGCTTCACCGCGCGCTTCTCGCGCGCCGCGAGCAGGGCGGCGGCCAGCACGCGCTGCGTCTCCCACGCGTCGGCGATGTCGGGCAGGGGGACGGGCGGCTTGTCGCCCGAGAGCGTCGCGAGGATGTCGGCGGCCATGTTCACGAAGCCGTGCTCGTAGCCGAGCATGTGGCCCTCGGGCCACCAGCGCGCGACCCAGGGGTGGCTCGGGTCGGTGGCGACGATGCGGCGCCAGCCGGCGCTGCGCGCGCCGTCGGGCGCGTCGTGCAGCCACAGTTCGTTGAGCGATTCGAAGGAGAAGCGCAGGCTGCCCTTGCTGCCGTTGAGTTCGATCTCGTTGCCGTTGAGATGGCCCGGCGCGTTGCGCGTGGCTTCGAAGGAGCCGACCGCACCGCCCGAGAAGCCGGCGAGAAACAGCAGCGCGTCGTCGACGTCGCTCCTGCCGGTCGCGACGCGCGTACGCTTGCCGGCGGCCTGGCCCTTGCCGCGCTTGCCGACGCCGTCGCCGGCACCCGCGAGCGGCCGGCGCGGCACGAAGGTGCGCGCGGTCGCGCCGTGCACTTCGGTGATCTCTTCGCCGGTGAGGAAGCGCGCGAGATCGATCAGGTGCGCGTTGAGGTCGCCGTGCGCGCCGCTGCCGGCGAGCTTGCGTTGGAAGCGCCAGCTCAGCGGCGTGCCCGGGCCGCCCCAGCTCTGCAGGTAGCGCGCGCGGACATGGTGCAGCGTACCGAGGCGCCCCTCGCGCACGAGTTGCCAGGCCAGCGCGGCGGCCGGGCAGCGGCGGTAGTTGAACCAGACGAAGCTGTGTTGCCCGCGACGGGCGGCGAGGCGCGCGGCATCGCGCAGCGCGCGCGCGTCGTCGAGCGCGCCGGCCAGCGGCTTCTCGATCGCGACGTGCTTGCCGGCGGCCAGCGCGGCCAGGCCCTGCGGCGCGTGCAGGTGGTTGGGCGTGCCGATGTCGACGAGGTCGACGTCGGGGTCGGCGACCGCGGCCTTCCAGTCGGTCGTGTGGCGGGCAAAGCCCCAGGTGGCGGCGAAGGCCGCCAGGCGCTTGGCGTCGCGCGCGGCGACGATCTCCAGCGACGGCTTGCGGCGGGTCTCGAAGAAGCGCCCGGCCTGCCCCCAGGCATTGGCGTGCGCGCGGCCCATGAACTGCTGGCCGAGCAGCGCGACGCGCAGCGGCCCGGTCTGCGAAGATGCCATGCGTCGAAACCCTCTTGAGGCGAGGCCCACAGGATGACATCCCCGCGTCGTGTCGTGCAGCTTGCCGTCGGCCTGCTCGCGCTGAGTCTGCTCGCGGCCTGTTCGCCCGCGCCCGGCGGCTCGCCGAGCGGATCGGTGCCTCCGCGCCCCGTGCGCGTGCTGCTCGTGACGGGCGGCGGCTACCACGACTTCGAAGGCAACCCGCGGCTGCTGCTCGACGGGTTGCGCGCCGAGACCGACCTGCACTTCGACACGAGCGCCAAGCTCGGCGAGGGCGCGCCCGACGCGGCGGCCGCGCTGTCGCTGCTCGCCGCGCCCGACCTCGGCGACCGCTTCGACGCGCTGCTGCTCTACACGCAGGGCGAGCTGGGTTTCACCGACGCGCAGCAGCTCAACATCGCGCGCGCCGTGTCGCAGGGCCTGGGCGTCGTCGCGCTGCACTGCGCGCTCGACAGCCACCCGAACTGGCCGGCGGGCGACATGCTGCTCGGCGCGCGCTTTCAGTCCCACCCGCCCTTCGGGGAGATCGAGGTCACGGTCGACATCGGCGATCACCCCGTGAGCGCGGGCCTGCCGACGAGTTGGTCGCTGCGCGACGAGTTCTATCACCTCGAGAAGGTCAAGCTCGAGGACGCCGCCGTGCTCATGACGGGCATCTCGCCGGCCGGCGGCGCGCGCCGCCCCGTCACCTGGGCCAAGACCTACGGCGAGGGCCGCGTCGTCGCCACGATCCTCGGCCACGGGCCCGAAACCCACGCCGACCCGCGCTACCGCCGCCTCGTCGCGCAGGCCCTGCGCTGGGTCGCCGCGCCGCGCTGAGATCGACCGCTTCGCGGGGATCGCCCGGGCGCCGCGCCCGGGGGTCTTCGAGCCGGAGGCGTCACGTGGCCGGAGGCGAGAAGACCCCCGAGGCAGGCGCCCTCGAGGTCGACGCTACTTCGCCGCGCGCGGCGGCGGGGGGCGCTCGTCGTCGTTGGCGAGCAGCCAGGCGGTGTTGTAGACGAGGCGCGCGGTCCGGGCGCACTTGTCGACGTCGACCAGGTCGATGGTGTCGCGCCAGGTGTGGTAGTCGGCGTTCCTGCTGATCGGCAGGCCCTCGAAGAAGAACAGCACGGGGATGCCGATGCGGTGGAAGGAGTAGTGGTCGCTGCGCTCGAACAGCTCGCGGCCCTCGTCGGTGACGAGCTTTCTGATCTTCGTCGGCTGCAGCTTGTTGGCGGCCTTGAGCAGCTTCTCGAAGCCCGGGTTCTCGGGCACGCCGAGGATCGCGACCTCGTCGGCCTCGCCGCGGCCGACCATGTCCATGTTGATCATGGCGATCAGCGCGTCCTTCGGGACGGGCGGCTGGTCGCACAGCGCGGCGCTGCCGAGCAGGCCGTCCTCTTCGGCGGCGAAGAAGCAGGCCAGGATCGAGCGGCGCGGCGGCTGCGCGCCCAGCGCGCCGGCCACCTCGAGCAGCGCGGCGCAGCCGCTGGCGTTGTCGTCGGCGCCGAAGCCGATGCGCGAGCGCGCGTCGACGCCGACATGGTCGTAGTGCGCGCCGAGGACGACGTGCTCGGCGGCCAGCGCCTGGTCGGCGCCCGGCAGCCGCCCGACGATGTTGTCGATCGAGACCTCGGCGACCTCGCTCGCCGAGGACAGGCTCACGCGCCGCCCGCTGCGCACGGGCCTGGGCGGCTTGGCGGTCTTGTCGGCGGCGGCGGCGATCTCGAGCGGGTCGACGCCGAGGATGGCCTGCGCCGCCGCCGGCGTGATCTCGAGCACCGGGATCGCGACCGCGCTCGGCGCGTCGGGCGGGCGTCCGTCGGCCCAGCTCGCCCACGTGTGCCGAAAGCCCAGGCGCGCGGGCTCGGGGTCGGTCCAGCCGTTCTTCTTCGGCGGCGGCTCGGGCGGACGGCGCACGACGAGCACGCCCGCGGCCTTCTCCGACTCGAGCAGCACGAGCTTGGAGTACAGCTCGGCGGCCGGCGAGACCTCGGGCCCTTGCAAGCGGCTCTTGTGGCGCGGCTCGCCCTCGACGATCACGGCCACGGTGCCGGCGACCTCGCCGGTGACGTCGTCGTACTTGTCGGCGTCGCTGTCGATGCCGAAGCCGAACAGCACGGCCTCGCCCGCGCCGGTGCCGTTGGCGAGCCAGACGGGGACGAAGTCCTCGCCGTAGGCGAAGGTGCGGGCCGCTTCGCCCTCGCCCTGCAGCGCGAGGGCGCACTGCGCGGGCAGCGGCGCGGGCAGTTTGCGCGAGAAGGGGATGCGGAAGGACCCGCCCTCGCCCGCGCCGGTGAATCCGGCCTGCTGCAGGCGGCCGATCAGGTAGTCGCCGGCGCGCGTCAGGCCGAGGCTCGGCGAGTCGCGCCCCTCGAGCGGCGCGCTCGCGAGGGCGACCAGATCGGCGCGCAACTCGTCCTCGGTGATCGTCGCGAAGCCGACCGCCGGATCGGAGGCGGGCGGCGCGGCGGCGGCGGGCGCGGCCGCCAGCCACGCCGCCAGCAGCGAGGCGAGCAAGGGGTGCAGGGCGGGCGCGGCGCGCATCGGCGAGAGTGTAACGATCGCTTGGCGCGCCGGCCGCCGCCCGCGCACAATCGTCCCGCCGTGGCGCGGGGGCGCGTTGCGCCCTGGCTCTTGTGGCTTGCGGAGCACGCGATGACCGACCGACTCTCGGGCCGATCGCGGCTGCTCGCGCTCGTCCTGCTCGCGGCGGTCGTCGCGGCGGCGATCCGCTGGCTGCCGCTGCAGCAGGGCGTCGACTGGGTGCGCGGCCTGGGGCCGCTGGGCCCGGTGGCGCTGGGCGGGCTGTACGTGCTGGCCTGCGTGCTGTTCGTGCCGGGGACGCTCCTGACGCTGGCGGCGGGCGGGCTGTTCGGCGTGCTCGTCGGCTCGATCACGGTCTCGATCGCGAGCACGCTCGGCGCGACGGCGGCCATGCTCGTCGGCCGCACGCTCGCGCGCGGCTGGGTCGCGGGGCTCGTGGCGGGCCACGCGCGCTTCGCCGCCGTCGACGCCGCCGTCGCGCAGCAGGGTTTCAAGGTCGTGCTGCTCACGCGGCTCTCGCCGGTCTTTCCCTTCAACCTGCTCAACTTCGCCTACGGCCTGACGCGCGTCTCGGTGCGCGACTTCGCGCTGGCCTCGTGGATCGGCATGGCGCCCGCCACCGTGATGTACGTGTGGATCGGCGCGGCGCTCGGCGAAGTCGCCGGCGCCGCCGAGCGCGAGCGGAGCACGGCCGAGTGGGTGCTGTACGGCGCCGGGCTGCTCGCGACCGTGATCGTGACGGTGCTCGTGACGCGCCTCGCGCGGCGCGCGCTGGCGCAGGCCGCGCCGGCCGCGCCCGGCGCGGGAGCGGGCGCGTGAGCGCGCACGACGTGCAGGGCCTCGCGCCGGACGCCCACGACCGCGCGCTGCTCGCGGCCGTGCACCCGCCGGACTGGACCAATCCCGTGCCGAGCGGCCGCTACAACCTCGTCGTGCTCGGCGCGGGGACGGCCGGGCTGGTCTCGGCCTCGATCGCGGCGGGGCTCGGCGCCAAGGTGGCCCTCGTCGAGCGGCACCTCATGGGCGGCGACTGCCTGAACACCGGGTGCGTGCCGAGCAAGGCGCTGCTGGCCGCGGCGCGGGCCGTGGCCGACGTGCGCGGCGCGGGGGCCTTCGGCGTGAGGTGCGGCCCGCCCGCCGTCGACTTTTTCGCCGTCATGGAGCGCCTGCGCCGGCTGCGCGCGCAGATCGCGCCGCACGACGGGGCGGCACGCTTCCGCGACCTGGGCGTCGACGTGTACTTCGGCGAGGGGCGCTTCACCGGGCGCGACACGCTGGCGGTGGGCGACGGCGTGCTGCGCTTCAAGCGGGCCGTCATCGCGACCGGCGCGCGGGCCGCGGCCCTGCCGATCCCGGGGCTGGCGGAGGCGGGCGCGCACACCCACGAGACGATCTTCTCGCTCACGAAGCTGCCGGCGCGGCTGGCCGTGATCGGCGCGGGCCCCATCGGCTGCGAGCTGGCGCAGGCCTTCGCACGTTTCGGCAGCCAGGTCACGCTCATCGAAGCCGGCCCGCAGGTGCTGGCGCGCGAGGACGCCGACGCGGCCGCGATCGTGCAGGCCGCGCTGGCGCGCGACGGCGTGCAGCTGCTCTGCGGCACGACGACCGAGCGCGTCGAGAGGCGGGCCACAGCCGACGGCGCGGAGCGCGTGCTGCGGCTCGTTGTCGGCGGCGTCCCGCGCGAGCTGGTCGTCGACGAACTGCTCTTCGCGGTCGGACGGCAGCCGAACGTCGAGGGCCTGGGGCTGGAGGCGGCGGGCGTCGGCTTCGATCCGCGCATGGGCGTCACGGTCGACGAGCGTCTGCGCACGAGCAACCCGGCCATCTACGCGGCCGGCGACGTGTGCTCGCGGCACAAGTTCACGCACGCGGCCGACTTCATGGCGCGCCTCGTCGTGCAGAACGCGCTGTTCCTGGGGCGCAGGCGCACCTCGTCGCTGGTGATCCCGTGGTGCACCTACACCGACCCCGAGCTGGCGCAGGTCGGGCTCACGGCGGACGGCGCGCGCCGGGCCGGCCTCGCGATCGACAGCTTCACGCAGCCGCTCGCGGGCGTCGACCGCGCACTGCTCGACGGCGAGACGGAGGGCTTCGTGCGCGTGCACGTGGCCAAGGGCCGCGATCGCATCGTGGGGGCCACGATCGTCGCGCGTCACGCCGGCGAGATGCTCTCCGAGATCACGCTGGCGATGACGGCCGGCAAGGGGTTGTCCGCGATCGGCGCCACGATCCATCCCTACCCCACGCAGGCCGAGGCCCTCCGGCGCTGCGCCGACCAGTACGCGCGCACGCGCCTCACGCCCCGCCTCGCGGCGCTGGCGCGCCGCTGGCTGCGCTTTTCGCGCTGAGCGGCCGCTCCGGCGACCGGGGGGCGGCGCCGTGGCGCCGGCGGCCCCGCGCCGCGCCGGCGGTGCTATCCTCTCGGGCTCGCACGCCTTGTTGGGAGCGTCGGGCCATGCGCTGCGCGCGTCGACTGTCCGGTCTCGTTCTCGCGCTGGGGCTCGCGGGCCCGGCCACCGCCCAGGTCTTCCACACCGTCGACGCGCAGGGCGGCGCCGACTTCACCAGCATCGGCGCGGCGATCGCGGCCGCCGCGCCGGGCGACCGCATCCTCGTGGCGGCCGGCAACTACGCGGCCTTCACGCTCGACCGCCACGTCGTGCTGCTCGGCGCCTCGACCGGGCCCCGGCCGAAGGTCGCGGGGCTGACGGTCGTCTCGGTGCCGGCCGGCGCCTTCGTCGCGAATCTCGAGCTGCAGCGGCTCGCGGTGCTGAACAGCTTCGGCACGCTGCGCTTCGAGAACGTCTTCGTCTTCGACGCGACGCTCGGCGCCTGTCCCTCGGCGCTCGTGCAGGACAGCGAGCGCGTCGTCTTCGAGTCCTGCTTCTTCATCGGGCAGGACGGCACGGCGGCCTGCGACACCGAGGGCCTCGTCGTGCGCGGCGCGTACGTCGTGGTCTCCGACACCAACGTCTTCGGCGGCAAGGGTTACCGCGGCGACCCCGCGGGCGGGCGTGACGGCCGGCCGGGCCTGCTCGTCGAGGCCGGCGCGGTCGTGGACGTGCCGCACTCGCTGGTGATCGGCGGCGCCGGAGGCAACGGGCTGGCCGGCCTGCCCGGCGGGGATGGCGCGCCGGCCATGCGCATCCTGCCGGGCTGCCTCGTGCGGGCCGTGTCGCACCCCGACCACGGCATGGCCGGGGGAGCGGGCGGCCTCGGGTCGCCGCCGGGCGCCGCCGCGACCTACACCGTCGATGGCGGCGGCACGGTCACGCTCAGCAGCATCACGATGGTGCCCGCGGCGATCGATCCGGCGCTCGCCGCGAGCTTCCCCGTCCCCGAACAGGCCTTCCTGCGGATGATCGAGAGCGACGACGGGGGGCGCAAGGAGATCCTCAAGCTGTTCGGCACGCCCGGGCAGCCGCAGCTCGTGCTCGCCTCGCTCGTGCCGGCGGCCATCACCGCGCCCGCGCTGGTCGACGGCCTCGTCTGGCTCGACCCGGGCACGGCCTTCCTCATCGCGCCCGTCATCGCGCTGGGGCTCGAGGACCCGGTGAACTTCAGCTTCCCGCTGCCGAGCGCGCCGGCGCTGCTCGGCACCTCGGCCGTCTTCCAGGCCTTCAGTCAGGTGGGGGGCAGTCCGCCGTGGCGCGCAACCAACCCCTCGTGGATCCTGCTCGACTGACGCGGGGCGCGCGGGCGCGCGCGCTGCATCGGCGCGTCAAGCTTGGCTAGGATGCGCCGACGATGGCGGCGAGCAAACCCACTCAACCGGTGCGCGGCACGCGCGATCTGCTGCCCGCCGAGTGCGCGCTGCGCGACGCCGCGACGGCGAAGATCCTCGACGTGTATCGGCGTCACGGCTTCGCGCGCATCGAGACGCCCGTGCTCGAGCACATGGAGCTGCTCGGGGGCAGCGGCGGCGGCGAGAACGAGAAGCTCATCTACAAGGTGCTCAAGCGCGGCGAGAAGCTCGACCTCTCGCGCGCGGGGCTGAGCGAGGACGATCTCGTCGACTGCGGGCTGCGCTTCGACCTCACGGTGCCGCTCGCGCGCTACTGTGCTGCGCACCAGGCCGAGCTGCCCGCGCCCTTCAAGGCCATCCAGTTCGGGCCGGTGTTCCGCGCCGAGCGCCCGCAGAAGGGCCGCTTCCGGCAGTTCACGCAGTGCGACATCGACATCCTCGGCGAGGCGGGGCCCGCCGCCGAGGCGCAGCTCATCGCGGCCACCGTCGAGGCGCTCGCTGCGTTTCGGCTGCCCGGCCTGGTCGTGCGCGTCAACGACCGGCGGCTGCTGCGGGCCGTCGCGCAGGCCTGCGGCGTGAGCGAGCCGGCCGCGCAGGAGCGCCTCTTCGTCGTGCTCGACAAGCTCGACAAGATCGGCGCCGAGGGCGTGCGCGGAGAACTCGTCGCGCAGGGCCTGCCGGCGGCGTCGGCGGATCGCCTGCTCGAGATCATGACCGGCGCGCCGGGCGCCGGCGCCGCGGGACGCGGCGAGTCGGGCCTGGCCGCGCTGCGGGCCTTCGCCGCGCGGGTCGGCCACGGCGCCTCGATCGCGGCCCTCGAGAGCATCTTCGGTGCCTTGGCCGACGCCGCACCGATCGGCAACACGCTGCGCTTCGATCCGACGCTCGTGCGCGGCATGGGTTACTACACCGGCCCGATCTTCGAGATCGGCATGGAGGGCGTGGGCTATTCGCTCGCCGGCGGCGGCCGCTACGACGAGATGATCGGCGCGATCTCCGGCCGCGCGGTGCCGGCCTGCGGCTTCTCGATCGGCTTCGAGCGGCTCGTCCTCGAACTCACCCACCGTGGCTGGGTGCCGGACGGCGGCGAGCAGCGCGTGGCGCTGCTGCACGACGAGGCCGACGAGCTGCGTGCCGTGCTCGTGGCCGCCACGAGGCTGCGCGCCGAGGGCCTGGCCGTCTCGGTCATCGCGCGCAGGAAGAAGGCCGGCAAGCAGTACGAGGAGCTGCAGCAGCAGGGTTTCGCCGGCGCGGCGAACTTCGTCGCCGGCGCCGCGCCCGAACTGCGCTGGTTCGAAGCGCGGTGAGCAAGGCCAGGCGCCGGGCGCCCGCCGCGTCCCGGAAACCAGAGCCGAAGAAGAACGCATCCAGGCAGAGTGCGTCCGGACAAGGTGCGCCGACGGTGCGCGCGCAGCCGGCGCGGCTGATCACGCCGACCGAGCCCGACCCGCGGCGCGTCGCGCAACTGCTCGCTGCGCGCGAGGCGCTGGGGCCCGCGCCGAGCCACGCGCTGCACGAGCGACCCTTCACGCTCGCGTCGCTCAACTGCAACGGCCTGCGCTCGGCCGAGCGGCGCGGCTTTCTGGCCTGGCTGGCGTCCGCGCGTCCCGACGTGCTCTGCCTGCAGGAGGTGCGCGCCTGGCCCGAGCAGATCGAGCCCGGGCTGCGCTGCCCCGACGGCTACAACACGCGCTACGTCAGCGGCGGCAAGAAGGGCTACGCCGGCGTCGCGACCTTCTCGCGCCTGCCGCCCGACCGCCACGCGCAGGGCACGGGGCTGTCGTGGAGCGACGAAGAAGGCCGCGCGCTGCGCAGCGACTTCGGCGAGGTCTCGATCGTGAATCTCTACGCGCCCTCGGGCAGCTCCTCGCCCGACCGGCAACTGCTCAAGTTCGCGTACATGGATCACTTGCTCGAGCGCAGCGCCGCGCTGCTCGCCGAAGGCCGGCAGCTCGCAATCTGCGGCGACTTCAACGTCGCGCCGACCGAGCTCGACATCCACGACCCCAAGAGCAACGCGAAGAACAGCGGCTTTCTGCCGGCCGAGCGGGAGTGGTTCGCGCGGCTGCTCGAACAGGGTTGGGTCGACGTCGTGCGCGCGCTGCATCCCGGCGTGCAGGGCCCGTACTCGTGGTGGAGCAACCGCGGCGCCGCGCGCGCCAAGAACCTCGGCTGGCGCATCGACCACGTGCTCTGCAGCCCCGCGCTCGCCGCCCGCGCCGTCGACGCGCGCGTCGACACCAAGGCCTCGCTGTCGGACCACGCGCCGGTGATCGTGCGCTTCGAGTAGGCGGCGCGCTACGGCGTGACGGCGCGCAGCGCGTTGCTCGCGGCGAAGCCGGCGGGGCCGGCCGGGTCGGTGATCCACTCCTGGAACCAGAGCGAGAGGCCCGACTGCAGTCCCGAAGGCCAGGTCGAGGAGAGCTGGAGATTGCCGGCGGGGTTGGTGTGCAGGCCGAGGATCAGCACGTCGGGCGCGGGCACGAGCGTGCCGCCCTTGAAGGGCGCGCCGAGTTGCGACAGGCCGAGGATCAGCGCGACCGGCGCCGAGGCGCGCGCCGACATCAGCGCCAGCTTCACCGGCGTGCCGCCCAGCAGCGAGCCCGTGCCGAGCAGCGCGGGCGGGCCGGCGGTGCCGGCGAGGGCGAAGCCGAGGTCGGTCCACGGGTTGGTGCCGGCGCCGACCGTGATCGTGGTCGAGACGGTGGTCGTGTTGCCGTCGTCGTCGCTGGCGGTCGTGCGCACGTCGTAGGTGCCGGGCGCGGGGAAGATCTTGGTCGGTGAGGCGCCCCAGGCGTACAGGCCGTCGTCGTAGTTCCAGGCGATCTGCGTCACGCTGCCGTCGGCATCGCTCGCGCTCGCCGTGAAGTTCACCGTGAGCGGTGCGATGCCGCTCGCGACGCTCGGCGTGACCGACAGCGCCGGCGCGCTGCCGACCGTCGTGCCGCGCAGGAACCAGCCGCGCGTGAGCGGGTCGGTCTTGTAGAAGGCCAGCAACTGGTCGGCGACCTTGGTTTCGCCCGGCGTGGCGGGGTGCGTGAAGTCGACGTCCAGATCGCTGCAGTTCCAGACGAAACCGTCGCTGCGCGGTGTGGTGCCGTCGGCCCACAGATAGGGGCCCCAGCTCAGCCATGGCGCCACGGCGCCCGGCTGCGCGTATTGCAGCGCCGGCGAGCCGGAGAGCTGCGCGGCGATGACCTGCCGCACGCCGAGCGCGTTTTCGAAGGCGAAGGGTTCGCGCGTCGGGTTGTAGCTGCGCGTGCGGTTGCTCAGGAACGCGAGGCGCAGATTCGGATACGCGGCCGTCGCGAGATTCAGCACCGAGGTCAGGTCGGTCGCGAGCGCGTCGACGTTCGCCGGCGGCGGGCCGAACGCCACGCCGTCGCCGGCCTCGGCGTGCTTCATCCACAGCACCTGCACCTGCGCGGGGCTGACGCCGGCGTTCGAGAGGCGGTTGGCGAGCACGGCCCAGCTCGGCCAGGTCGGCTGCGCCCATTCGCTCACGTCGTTGCCGCCCTGCGCGCCGTCCACGATCACGAGCCGCGGGTTCTTCGTCGGGTCGAGATCGGCGCGCGCCTTGAAGGCCCAGGGCCCGCCGTTGAACTCCTGCGTCGTGTTCGACATGCCGATCGAGATCAGCACGATCTTGCCGTTGACGAGATCGACGCCGCCGCTCGCGTTGCGCGGCAGGATCTCGCCGCCCGCGATCGCGAGGCCCGCCGCCAGATGCCCGGCCGGCCGCTGATTGCTGCCGTTCGGGTAGAGCCCGCCGACGTATCCGGGCAGGTAGGTCCCCGGCCCGAGGTCGGGCAGCGGCGTGATGCCGAGGCTCGTGAGCGAACAATCGAAGACCACCGGCGCGAAGGCCAGCAGGACGAGTGCAGCGAGGACCGACGTGGTGCGGGAACGACGGGGAGCCGAACGCATCGATGGGATCCGGACGATGGGGCTGCGGTCCTCGCCGCGGCGACATCCTAGCCCGGATCGCGGGCGGCGCCCATCCGGCCGGCGATCCGTACAATCGACCCTTTCCGCCCGGATCCCCGCACGAGATTCCCCGCCGATGCGCGCCAGCCGCCTGCTGCACCGCACGCTGTTCGACGACCCGGCCGATGCCGAACTGCGCAGCCACAAGCTCATGGCGCGGGCGGGGCTCATCAAGCGCGTGGGCGCCGGCATCTACAGCTACGCGCCGCTGATGCAGCGTACGTTGTCGAAGATCGCGGCCATCGTGCGCGAGGAGATGAACGCCGCCGGCGCGCAGGAACTGCTGCTGCCGATCCTGCAGCCGATGGAGCTGTGGCAGGAGTCGGGCCGCGCCGACGCGTACCTCAAGGCCGGCATCATGTTCCATCTGTCCGACCGCAAGGACGGCCAACTCTGCCTCGGGCCCACCGCCGAAGAGGCCGTGACGGACTTCGTGCGCGCCACGATCGACAGCTACAAGCAGCTGCCGGTCACCGCGTACCAGATCAGCAACAAGTACCGCGACGAGTTCCGCCCGCGCTTCGGCCTGATGCGCGGGCGCGAGTTCATCATGAAGGATGCCTACTCCTTCGACGCCGACGAGGCCGGGCTCGACGCCAGCTACAAGGCCATGCGCGACGCCTACGTGAAGATCTTCGATCGCTGCGGTCTGGGCTACGTCGTGGTCGAGGCCGACAGTGGTGCCATCGGCGGCTCGCGCAGCGAGGAGTTCATGGTCACGGCCGAGGCCGGCGAGGACGCGCTGCTGACCTGCGCGGCCTGCGGTTACGGAGCGAACGTCGAGCGCGCCGAGTCGGTGCTGCCGGCCGCCGAGGGCGGCGGGGCGGCGCGGCCGCTGCGCGACGAGTCGACGCCGGGCATCACCAGCGTCGAGGCGCTCGAGAAGTTCTTCGACCTGCCCGCCGCGCGCATGGTGAAGACCGTGCTCTTCGAGGCGACCTACAAGAACAAGGTGCAGGCGCTCGCGGTGCTGATCCGCGGCGATCTCGACTGCCACCCGGTCAAGGTGCAGAACGCCGCCGGCGCGCTGGCGCTCGAGATCGCGTCGGAGGAAACCGTGCGTCGCGTGACCGGCGCCGAGCCGGGCTTCGCCGGCCCGAAGGGACTGAACGACTGCCGCATCCTCGCCGACCACTCGGTGGCGGGCATGACGAACTTTTTGTGCGGCGCGAACGTCACCGACCGGCACCTGCTCGACGTGAACTTCGAGCGCGACGTACCGACGCCCAAGTTCGCCGACCTGCGCGCGGCGCGCGAGGGCGAGACGTGCGCGCGCTGCAAGGGCGGCCCGCTGGGCGGACTGCGCGGCATCGAGGTCGGGCACGTCTTCAAGCTCGGCACGAAGTACAGCGAGGCGATGAAGGCGACCTTCACCGACCAGGCCGGCAAGCGCAAACCCTTCGTGATGGGGTGCTACGGCATCGGCGTCTCGCGCATCGCGGCCGCCTGCGTCGAGCAGAACCACGACGAGAACGGCATCGTCTGGCCGGTCGCGATCGCGCCCATGCACTGCGTCGTCGTGCCGATGAAGATGGACGACACCAGCGTGGTGCAGGCCGCCGAAAAGCTCTACGTCGAGTTGCAGCGCGCCGGCGTCGAGACGCTGCTCGACGACCGCGAGGGCCGCCCGGGCCCCAAGCTCAAGGACGGCGAACTCATCGGCTTCCCCTTCCGCGTGCTCTGCGGCCGCGCGCTGGCCGAAGGCAACGTCGAGATCGAGCAGCGCGCCGATGCCACCAAGCACACCGTACCGCTCGCCGATGCCGCCGCCTGGGTCGGCAAGGCGGTCGCCGAGGCCCGCGCGACGTGAACGCCTCCCGGCGCGCGCGGTGAGGGTCCTGCAGGTCATCCACGACTACCTGCCGCGGCACGCGGCCGGGAGCGAGATCTACACGGCGCATCTGTGCGCGGCGCTGCGCGGCGCGGGGCACGAGGTCGCGGTCTTCACCTGCGAGGAGGAGCGCGGGCTGCCGCAGTGGTCGCTGCGCGAGCGCGAGCACGACGGCGTCCATGTCTTCGAGGGCATCTACAACCGCATCTACGCGGATGTCTCCGAGCACTGGGACGACCCGAAGATGGGGGCGGTGTTCGCGGGCGTGCTCGAACGCTGGAAGCCCGACCTGGTGCACGTGCAGGGCCTGCAGTTCGTCGGCGGCGTCTCGGCGCTGGAGGCGGCGGCCGCGCGCGGCGTGCCGATCGTGATGACGCTGCACGAGTACTGGTGGCTGTGCCCGCGCAGCGGCTTGATGTACGACCTGCAAGGCCGCGCCTGCGAGCGCGCCACGCCCACCGACTGCGCGCGCTGCGTGGATGTCTACCCCATCGATCGCGAGCGCTGGAGCGACGCGCGGCACGCGAACGCCTTTTCCGAACTCGGCGACCGGCGCTGGTTCGCGCGGGCGCTGGTCGAGCGCGAGCAGGTGCTGAAGACGGCGCGCGCGCGGATCGGCCGCTACATCGCGCCGTCCAACTTCCTGCTCGAGCGCTTCGTGGCGGCCGGCTTCCCGCGCGAGCGCATGCTGCACGCCGACTACGGCTTTCCGCCGGCGGCGCCCGCGCGTCGCACCCAACGCGCGCCCGGCGCGCCGCTGCGGGCCGGCTTCGTCGGCACGCTCTCCGATTACAAGGGGGCGCTCGTGCTCGCGCGCGCCGCCGCACGGCTCGCGGACGCCGCGCCGGAGGGCGCCGCCGTGCAGGTCGCGCTGCACGGCCACCTCGACTGGTTCCCCGACATCGCCGCCGAGCTGCGCGCGATCGCCGCGCGCTGCCCCGGCACGCTGCAGTTGCCCGGCCCCTTCGAGCGCGCGCGACTCCCGGAGATCCTCGCGGGCCTCGACGTGCTCGTCGTGCCCTCGCTGTGGTGGGAGAACAGCCCGCTCACGATCCACGAGGCCTGGCAGCACGGCGTGCCGGTGCTGGCCTCCGATCGCGGCGGCATGGCCGAACTGCTCGCGCAGGGCGGCGGCGCGACCTTCGCCGTGGGCGACGAGGCGGCGCTCGCGGCGGCCCTGCGCCGCGCGGCGACCGACCCGGCCTGGCTCGCGCGCCTCGCGGCGAGCATTCCCCCGGTGCGCCCGATCGGCGAGGACGTGAAGCTGCTCGAGCGGCTCGGCCGCGAGATCGGCGCCTGAACGACGCGCGCGCTCAGTCCGCCGCGTCGTCGTCGAGTGCCAGCGACAGGTTGCCCAGCGCGCGGAACAGCCGTTGCCTGGCGGCATTGACGCTGCATTCGAAGCGCCGGGCCAGGTCCTCGTGGGGCAGGCCGACCAGCCGCGCGAGCACGATGATCTCGCGGTCCCGCTCGTCGAGCCGGTCGAAGGCCCGCTCGATCCGCTCGAGGCTCTCGCGGCCGGCCGCCTGCTCGGACGGCGAGGCCAGCGTGGCGTAGACCTCCGAGAGCGCCGACGACGGCGATCCCGCGCCGCCCCACGGCGCCTGCGGGCGCACCTCGCGCCGCGCGTCTCGCTTGAGCGTCGCCCAGTGCGCGCCGCGATCGGCGATCTTGTTGCGCGCCGCGGTGTAGAGGTAGTCCCGGAAGGCGGCCTCGCCCTGCCACTCGAACCGCGAGAGTCCGGCAAGGACATCGCGGCAGGCCGACTGCACGATGTCGGAGGCCGACTCGCGCGCCCGCAGTTCCGGTCCGCAGCGCAGGCGCACGTAGGCGCGCAGCGCAGGCAGGTGCCGCGCGACGAGTTCGTCGAGCGCCTGGCCGTCACCTCGGGTCGCGGCCGTCACCAGCACGCGGCTGTCCTGGCAGTCCATCGGGAGAGAGGCTCGGGAGGCGTGTCCGGCCATGATAACGCAGCGCGCCGGTCGTCCCGGGCCGGACCGGCGGCCCGCGTCGGTAGACTCGACGGGCGTCCGCACCCCGCCCGTCCCGGCCGGAACCCGATGAGCGCCGATCGTCCATTGCAACCCGGCGCGCGCGACGAGGCGGAGGTTCCGGACGCTCGCAGCGCGGAACGCGATCTGGTGGCGCTCTGCCTCGAGCGCATGGAGCGCGAAGGCCCGCAGGCGCTCGACGCGCTGTGTCGCCAGCACCCCGAGCAGGCGGCGCGGCTGAGAGTGCGCGTCGGCAATCTGCGCGCGCTCGGGCTCTCGGGAGAGCCGACCGCAAGCGCGCCCGAGCGCCTGGGCGAGTTCTCGCTGCTGGCGCGCCTCGGAGGCGGGGGCATGGGTGTCGTGCACGCGGCCCGGCAGGCGGGTCTCGATCGACTGGTTGCGGTGAAGCTCATGCGGCCCGGAACGCTGCACCTGGAGGGTGCGCGCGAGCGATTCCGGCGGGAGGTCGGCGTGCTGGCGCGCCTCTCGCATCCGGGCATCGTGCCGGTGCACGCCGGCGGCGAGGTGGACGGCGTCCCGTTCATGGCCATGGAACTCGTGCGCGGCGCGACCCTCGACGAGGCGCTCGCAGAACTCTCGCGCCGTCGCGGCGGAACGCCCGACCCGGCGCGGCTGTCCGGGCGCGACCTGCTCGCGGCCGTGCAGGCCGTCGTGGCGCGTCGCGATGCGGTCCTGGCTGCGGCCGGCGTTCCGCGCGTCGACGCACCCGAGTCGGGCGCCCCTCCGCCTTCGAGCGCCCGCGGTTCGGGCGGCCCGGAGACGGCGCGGCTCTACGCCGAGAGCTGGGTGACGACCTGCGTGCGGCTCGTGCTCCGACTGGCCGAGGCGCTCGCGCACGCGCACGCGCAGGGAGTGCTGCACCGCGACATCAAGCCGAGCAACGTGATGCTCACGCCGGACGGCCGCGTGCTGCTGCTCGACTTCGGACTGGCGGCGGCCGAGGGCAGCCTGCGCCTGACCGGCTCGGGCGAGCCGCTGGGATCGCCCGCCTACATGAGCCCCGAACAGGTGCGGGGCGAACGCGGCGAGATCGACGCGCGTGCCGACGTGTACGGCCTGGGACTCACGCTCTACGAGGCGCTCACGCTGCACCAGCCGTTCGTGACCGACGACGCCGAACGGACGCGCCGGCTCGTGCTGGCGGCGCGCCCGCTCGCCCTGCGCGCGGTCAACGCCGCGGTGCCACGCGACGTCGAGATCGCGGTGCAGGCCGCGATGGACCTCGATCCGCGGCGGCGGTACGCGAGCGCCGAGAGTCTGGCGCGCGACCTGTCCAACATCCTCGAGCTGCGCCCCATCGAGGCCCGGCCCCCCGGCGCCGCGCTGCGCCTGCGCCGCTGGACGCAGCGCCGTCCGGCGCTGGCCACGGCCTGCGTGCTGGGCGCCCTGCTGCTCGTCGCCGGCCCGCTGGGCTGGGAGCTGAATCGCCGCCGCTCGCTGGAGGTCGTGAGTGCCGCGCGCGACCAGACCGAGCGCAACTTCCGCGCGGCGCTCTCCGCCATCGGCCACGTCCTGCGCGACATCGCCACCGAGGAGCTGCACGACGTGCCGCGCATGCAGCAGGCGCGGCTGGTGGCCATCGACCGCGCCCTCGAGCTGTTTCCCGAGCTGGAGCGAGACCGCCCCGACGACCCGCTGGTGCTGGGCGAGCGCGCCGAGCTGCACGCCGCGCGCGCCGCGGTGCTGCGCGACCTCGGGAGGACCGCGGATGCGCTGGCGGAGTTCCAGCACGAAGTGGCACTGCGCCGCCGGCTGGCGGAGGGCGCCGGCGAGGACCGGCGCGTCGCGCTGGCCGGCGCGCTGCTGGGCGAGGCCAAGGCCCAACACGCGCTGGGCCGCAACGAGCGCGCGCTGCCGGCCTACGACGAGGCGCTCTCGCTGCTGCGGGCGGCGTGCGCGGCGGCGCCCGACGACGCTGCGCGCTCGGGCGCGCTGGTCGAGGCGCTGGCCGACCTGTCGGAGACCCAACGCGACACGGGGCTCTTCGACGCGGCGCGCGCGACGCTGGACGAGGCCGTCGTGCTGGCGGAGCGGACTGCCCGGCCCGACGACGCGCGCGCTCTCGCCCGGCAGGCCCGTGTCTGCGCGGAGATGTACCGCCTGCTCGACTTCCGCAGCCAGTACGCCGAGGCCGTGCCCTGGGCGCAGCGCACGCTGGCGGCCTGCGAGATGGCGGCGGCGGCGGCACCCGGCAAGCGGGCCTTCGCGGCCGCCGTCGCCGGCGGGTACCACGCCGTCGCGCAGTCGCTGATCAACAACGGCCGCTTCGACGAGGGCGACGCCGCGGCGCGCGCGGGACTGGCCGTGCTCGACGCCCTGCTGCGCGACTACCCCGACGTGCGGCACTACCGCGACGAGCGCAGCCGGCTGGCGGACCTGCTGGGCATCAGCGCGGGGCGTCGCGGGCGCTCGGACGAGGCCGTGGCCGTCTTCGCCGAGCGCGTGGCCGAGACCGACGCGGCCTGCCTCGCGGAGCCGGAGCGCGCCGACCTCGCGGTGCACGGCGCCGAGGCGCTGAACAACTACGCCACCGCGCTCATCGACTCGCGCGAGCGTTTCGACGAGGCGGCGTTGCTGGTCGAGCGGGGGCTCGCGCGAGTCGCCTTCGTGCGCTCGACGCCGCAGCCGCTGGCGCTGGTCGACGAGATCGAGTTCATGTTGCGCTACAACCGGGCGCGGATGGCGTGCTTCGCGGATCGGTTGGAAGAGGCGCGGGGGGCGATCCTGGAGTTCGAGGGACAGGCGGGGACGGGGGCGTTGGCGTCGAGGTACGCGGCGGACTTGTGGAACGAGCTGGTGCTCGCACAGCGGCGGGTGCGGGCGGCAGCTGGTGATGCGGGCGGCGCGGTGCCGCCGGCGGCGAGTCCCCCGGCGGAGGAGGAGGCCAGGGGCAGGATGTATGAACGGCTGCAGGGCGCGATCGAGGCGGGCTACGGGGATCGGCGGGAGCTGGAGAGCACGCCGTCGCTGTCCGCGTTCCGCGACGAGCCGGAGTTCCGGGCGCTCCTCAGTCGGCTCCCGCACGATTCCTGAAGGGCGCGCGGCCAGGGCCGGGAGCGTCTCGTAACGCGCCCCGGCGCTTGCGGCTCCTCCCTCCAGGACGCCCGTCCGGGCGCCCGCCTCCTCGTCCGGAACCCTCGCATGAAGCCGCTCGTCACCCTCGCCCTGCTCGTCCTCCTCCCCGTCGCCGCCGCCCAGACCGGCCCCTGGACCGATGGCGAGCTGCTGGTCCTGAACCACGACAA
Source organism: uncultured Phycisphaerales bacterium (assembly GCA_964490005.1). Taxonomy (GTDB): domain Bacteria; phylum Planctomycetota; class B15-G4; order B15-G4; family B15-G4; genus CAZBBB01. The sequence continues at coordinate 85,523 of CAZBBB010000002.1, forward strand.
TTGGAGCGTCTACCGCGTCGTGCCGGAGACCGGCGCCAGCGCCGTGCTGCTCAACGACTTCAACGCGCTGCCGCACTTCGAGGACCCGGCGGCCTTCGACAGCTTCCGCGGCGGGCTGCTGCTCAGCGCCGTGCGGCTGCCCGACCCGTACTTCATGCCGCGCCTGTGGCTGGTGGGCCCGGACGGAACCGGCACGGCCATCCCGGCTCTGAACGGCACCTACGCGCGCGGCCTGGCGCCCACGGGTGATGGCCGCGTCTTCCTGCAGCGCGACCTCGCCGGACCGCAGCCCATCGAGTGGCTGGACGCGGGCAACGCGTTGCACACGCTGCTGGACGAGAGCGGGACTGCTCCGTTCGTGCTGGAGGTCGAGTTCCTGCTGTGGCACCCGCAGACCAACTCGCTCATCGGCAGCGCCAGCACCTGGTACTCGACGCTCTCCTGCGGCACGACCGTGGACATCTACCGCATTCCGCTCTCGACCGACGGCAGTCGGGTCGCCGGTCCCGTGAGCTGCACCGTCATCGCGTGGGCCAGCGACATCGTCGGCCTGGACAACCTGCCGGACGGGAAGGTGCTGGTCACCGCGAACGGCCAGTTCGCGGCGGCCTTCGACCGCATCGTGAGCTACGACCCGCTGACGGGAGCGCACGCGCCCTTCGCCAAGTTCCAGCAGGCCAACATGGACGGCGGCGTCTGGAGCGACCGCACCGGCACGGCCGTGACCGTCGTGGACGGCAACGCCGCGCCGCCCGTCGACGGCCTGCGCAAGTTCGCCTACGCGCCGGGCGTGGCCAGCTACGGCGCGGGGATCCCGCTCACCTGGACCGAGCCCAGCTCCGGCGGCTGGGGTCCGGGAACGCGGCTGTGGGAAGTGGACCTCGCGGGCCCCGCCTGCGACGGATTGCTGCTGAAGTACGGCGCGGGCCTGGCCGGCGCGGGCGGCTACGTGCCGGACCTCGGCATCATCGGCTGCCCGGACATCGGCAGCCCGTTCACGCTGGCCATCAACGGCGCCGTGGGCGGCGCGAGCGGCTTGCTGTTCGTGGGGCTCTCGCAGGCGGCGCTGCCCTTCAAGGGCGGCATCTTCCACGTGGGGACGGTCGCTCTGCAGGTCCCGATCACGTTGGGCGGCGCACCGGGCGCCTGGAACTCCGGCTCACTGGCGCTTCCCGCCCTGCTCTCCGACCCGGTGCTGACCGGCGTCAACCTCTACCTCCAGGCCGGCTTCGTCGACGGCGACGCGGTGCAGGACGTGTCGCTCACCAACGGCCTGCGGCTGCAGGGCAACTGAGCAGGTGCGCCTCGATGAGGACCCGGGCCACGCGCTTCTCGGCGAACAGCCTCGTCGCCGGCGCCGCGCCGGCGCGTCACGGCGCGGCGCCTGAGCTGCGGTTGCACCGTCCGGAGCCGAGCGCGCCGTACGGGTGAGCGGGTGCTCCGGATGCCGCAGCCCTCGCCGGACGTGCCCCTCGGCCCGGGACTCAGCAACGCGCTCGACCCGAATTTCCGGAGTGAAAGGTGAACGGGAGGGGCGCCGCGGAGCGCCCCTCCGCCGAAGGACGCGCCGACGGCGATCGAGCACGACGGGGAGCGGGCTCCGCGAGGCTAGAATCGCGCCGATGAACACGACGCTCCACACGCTGCTCGACGCCGACGCCAAGCGCTTCACCGCCTTCTGCACGCAGGCCCTCGCGTCGGCGCGCGCGGCCCTGGCGCGCTTCAAGGCGCTGCCCGCCGACACGCCCTTCCTCGCCGTGGTCGACGCCTGGGATGCCGTGGGCCACGACCTCAACCCGGCGGCCGGCCTCGCGAGCCTGTTCTTCCAGGTGCACCCCGAGGCCAAGGTGCGCGAGGCGGCGGCGCAGGCCGAACAGGAGCTGCAGCGCTTCACGACCGAGCTGTCGCTCGACCGGCAGGCCTTCGAGCGGCTCGTCGCGCTCGCGATCCCGCAGGACGCCGATCCGGTGGCCCGGCGCATCGTCGAGCACGCCCTGCGCGACTACCGGCGCGCGGGCGTCGACCGCGACGAGGAGGTCCGCACGCGCGTGCGGGCGCTGCGCGAGGAGCTGGTCACGATCGCCCAGGAGTTCTCGCGCAACATCGCCTCCGACGTGCGCTCGATCACCGTCGCCGACGGCCGCGACGGCCTGACCGGCCTGCCCGACGACTGGATCGAGGCGCACCGCCCGGGCGTCGAGGGCGCCGTCACGGTCACCACCAATCCCACCGACTACGTGCCCTTCATGAAGTACGCCGCGCGCCGCGACCTGCGGCAGGCGCTGTTCTTCGAGTACCAGAACCGCGGCGCGCCGGCGAACCTGGACGTGCTGCAGCGCATGATCGCGCGCCGCCACGAGCTGGCCGGGCTGCTGGGCTACCCGCACTGGGCCGCCTACGTCACCGAGGACAAGATGATCAAGACGGCCGAGAAGGCGGCCGCCTTCATCGAGCGCGTGACGCAGCTCACCGGCGAGCGCATGGAGCGCGAGGCCCGGCAGCTCGAGGAACTGCTGCTCGAGGAGCATCCCGAGGCGCGCCGCGTGCGCGACTGGGACCGCATGTATCTGGCCGAACTCGGCCGCCGCCGCCACTGCGCCTTCGACACGCGGGAGGCGCGGCCGTACTTTCCGTACGCCGCCGTGCAGCAGGGCGTGCTCGACACGGCGGCCCGCCTGTACGGCCTGCAGTTCGTGCGCGCCGAGGTCCCGCTCTGGCACGCGGACGTGCAGGCCTTCGACGTGCGCGAGCAGGGGCAGCTCGTGGCGCGCTTCTACCTCGACATGCACCCGCGCGAGGACAAGTACAAGCACGCCGCGATGTTCGACGCCGTCTCCGGCCTCGCCGGGCGCCGCGTGCCCGAGGCCACGCTGGTGTGCAACTTCCCGCGGCCCGACGAGGACGACCCGGGCCTGATGGAGCCGGGCGACGTCCGCACCTTCTTCCACGAGTTCGGTCACCTGCTGCACCACCTGCTCGCCGGGCGGCAGCGCTGGCTGTCGGTCTCGGGCATCGCCACCGAGTGGGACTTCGTCGAGGTCCCCAGCCAGCTCTTCGAGGAGTGGGCCGACGAGGCGGTCGTGCTGCAGCGCTTCGCCCGGCACCACCAGACCGGCGAGCCGATCCCCGGCGAACTCGTCGCGCGCATGCGCGCGGCCGGCGAGTACGGCAAGGGGCTGAACACGCGCACGCAGATGTTCTTCGCGGCGCTTTCGCTCGAGTGCTTCCGCCGCGACCCGGCGGGGCTCGACACCTCGGCGCTGGTGGCCGAACTCAAGCCGCGCTACGTGCCCTTCCCGCTCGAGGAGGGCACGGCCTTCCAGGCCTCCTTCGGCCACCTCGAGGGCTACAGCGCGCTGTACTACACGTACATGTGGTCGCTCGTGCTCGCCAAGGACCTGCTCGGCGCCTTCGGCGGCAACCTGCTCGACGAGCAGGTCGCGCGCCGTTATCGCGAGGCGATCCTCGCGCCCGGCGGCAGCCGCGACGCGGCCGACCTCGTGCGCGCCTTCCTCGGCCGGCCGTCGAGCGACGCGGCCTTCGAAGCCTGGCTCGCGGCCTGAGGCGGGCGGTGCGCGTCCTGTTCGTCACGGCGAGCTACCCGCCCGACTCGGTCGGCGGCGTCGAACTGCACGTGGCGGGCCTCGCGCGGCGCCTGATCGAGGCGGGGCACGAACCCTGCGTGTTCGCGCGCGCCGGCCGGCCCGGGGTCGCGCACCTCGCGACGGTGGACGAGCTCGTCGACGACGTGCCCGTCACGCGCCTCGGCAACACCTTCGAGGACGCCACGCGCCTGGAGCTGATCTACGACCATCCCGCGATCGCGGACGCGTTCGCCCGCCATCTGGCGCGCGTGCGGCCCGACGTGGTGCACATCCATCACCTCACCTGCCTGAGCACGGCGATCGTCGGGCGCTGCCGGCAGGCCGGCGTGCCGGTGCTCATGACGCTGCACGACTTCTGGATGGGTTGTCCGCGCGGCCAGCGCATCACGGCCGCGCTCGACGTGTGCCCGACGATCCGCCTCGACAAGTGCGTGCCCTGCCTGCGCGAGCTGTGGCCGCACCTGCTCGGCGGGCAGGACCTGCCGGCCGGCGAGCGCGACGCGCGCGACCGCGCGGCGCTCGAGACCTACCACGCCGCCATGCGCCACGTGCTCGGCGAACTCGACGCGCTCGTCACGCCGAGCGCCTTCATGAAGCGCATGTACGTCGACTACGGCGTGCCGGCCGAGGCGATCACGGTCGTGGAGAACGGCCTGGACCGGCGCCCCTGGCGCGGGCGGCGGCCGGCCGCGCCGCCGGCGGGGGGGCCCGTGCGGGTCGGTTTCATCGGCAGCGTGCTGCCGAGCAAGGGCGTGCACCTGCTGCTCGAGGCCGCCGTGCGGCTCGGCGATCCGGGCGCGCTGCGGGTCGACGTGTGGGGCGAGGTGCTGCCCTTCCACAACGACCGCAGCTACGGCGCCCGCCTCGCGGCGCTGCGGGCGGGCCACGAGTCCTCGATCGCGCTGCACGGCGCCTACCGCAACGAGCAGTTGCCCGAGATCCTCGGGCGGCTCGACATCCTCGTCGTGCCGTCGATCTGGTACGAGGCCTTCGGGCTGACGATCCGCGAGGCCTTCCTGGCGGGGGTGCCGGTCATCACCGCCAACCACGGGGCGATGGCCGAGGCCGTCGAGGACGGCGTCACCGGCCTGCTGTTCGAGGCGGGCGACGCGGCCTCGCTGGCCGCGGTCCTGCGCCGGCTGGTCGACGACCGCGGGCTGCGCGCGCGGCTGGCGCTCGCCGCCGCGGGGCGCGTGCGCGGCGAGGAGGAGGCTGCCCGGCAACTGCTCGATCTCTATGATCGGCTGCGGGCCCCCGGCCGGGCCGGAGAGCGCGCGTGAAGGTCGCCTTCGTCGTCCACCAGTACCCGCCGCGCTTCAACACCGGAACGGAGATCTACGCCCACCGCGTCGCGGTGCGGCTGCGCGAGCAGGGCCACGAGGTGCGCGTGTTCGCGCACGAGCCCGACGTCACCCACACGACCGGCCTGCGCCGCGTCGACGACGAGGTCGACGGCGTGCCCGTCACGCGCCTCACGCTGTTCGAGGGCTTCGCGCCCAACCCGGCGCTGCGCGACTACTACGACGTCTTCACCGGCAAGCTCTTCGGCGAGTGGCTCGACCGGCACCGGCCCGACGCCGTGCACGTGTTCCATCTCATGGGCCTCGGGCTCTCGCTGGTCGAGGAGGCCGCGCGGCGCGGCATCCCCGTCCACGTGCAGCTCATGGACTTCTGGTTCCTGTGCCCGACGGTGCAGCTGCTGCGCCGCGACGGCTCGCTGTGCGACGGCCCCGACACGCCGGTGTGCCTGGAGTGCCTCGCGCCCGACAACTACGGCTACTCGCTGCAGCGGTTGTTCGCCAAGCGCGAAGGTTTCGTGGAGACGGCGCTGCCCGACGCGGCCATGGTCGACGTGAGCCACGCCGACCTGGCGCTGCAGCGTGCGGCGCTGCACGGGCGGGCGCGCTTCATCCGGCGCGTGCTCGAGAGGGCCACGGGGCTCGTCGCGCCCAGCCGCTTCCTCAAGCAGCTGTTCCTCAGCCACGGCTACGCCGACGCGCAGATGCTGCACCTGCCCTACGGCGTCGATCCGACGGGCGGCTCGGTGCGCCCGCAGCCCGTCGCCGGGCCGGGCACGCTCACGCTGGGGTTCTTCGGCAGCGTCAATCCGCAGAAGGGCCTCGAGATCCTGATCTCGGCCTTCCGGCAGCACCGTGCGCCCGCCTTCCGCCTCGTGGTGCGCGGCAACATGACGCACTTCCCCAAGTACGCCAAGCGCGTGCGGGCCTTCGCCGAACTCGATGCGCGCATCGACTTCCGCGGCCCCTACGGTCACGGCGAACTGGCCGACGCGCTCTCCTCGATCGATGTTCTCGTCGTGCCCTCGGTGTGGTACGAGAATACGCCCTTCGTCGTGCTGGAAGCCTTCTCGGCCGGACGGCCGGTGATCGCGTCCGATCTCGGCGGCCTGTCCGAACTCGTGCGCGACGGCAGCAACGGCCGCACCTTCCGCGCGGGCGACCCCGGAGCCCTGATGAACGTCCTGAGCGACTTCGAACGCGACCCGGGCCTGGTGGCCCGTCTCGCGCACGGCATCGGCCCCGTGCGCACGCTCGACGACAACGTGCGCGACTTCGTGGCCCTGTGGGAGGCCGCGCGCGTCGGGGCGGGGGCGGCGTCGTGAGCGGGGGCCGCCTCGTGCACGGAGGCGCGTCGTGAGCGGCGCGGCGGGCAGGACGCGGGCCGACGAGGAGCGCGTGCGGCACGAGGCGCATCTCGTGGCGCAGATCTACCACCTGATCGAGGCCAACCAGCGCCTCGAGGAGCAGGTCGACCGGCTCTCCAAGGTCACGGCGATCGCCGGGCTGTTCCGCGAGCGCGGCCTGACGCCCGACACCTTCGCGCTGCCCGAGCCGCGCATCGTCGACCCGGGCGACGGCCGCGGTCCGCAACCCGACCCCGACTGGTTGGCCGACGTGCGCGGCCGGCTGATCGCCGCCGAACAGGCCGTGGCCTTCCTGTACGAGCAGACGCGCGAACTCGACCTGCTGCGGCGCGAGAAGGACTCCATCGTCGACGGCGCCGCGCGCCTCGAGCAGAACATCGACGAGCTGTGGAAGTCGCTCAACGAGAAGACCACGCACATCCAGCGGCTCGAAGGGCAGTTGCGCAAGCTGTGGGAGAGCCGTCCGTACCGAGCGTATTCGGCCCTGCGCCGGGCCCTTCGCCGGGGGAAACCCTCCTGAGGACGGGGGTCGTCGTACCGACGCGCAACGGCGGCGCGCGCTTCCTCGCCTGCCTGGCGGCCCTCTCCCGCCAGCGGCCGTCCGTCGGCGCGCTCGTCGTCATCGACAGCGAGTCGGACGACGGCACGCCCGAGGCGGCGGCCGCGGCCGGCGCGCGCGTGCTCGGCGTCCGGCGCGAGGAGTTCGACCACGGCGAGACGCGCAACCGCGGCGCGGCCGCGGTCGGCGAGGTCGACGCGCTCGTGTTCCTCGTGCAGGACGCGGTGCCCCAGGGCGAGGGCTGCCTGGCGGCGCTGGTCTCCGCGCTCGGCGACGCGCAGGCCGGCGCCGCGACGGCGCGGCAGACGGCGCCGCCCGAAGCCGGCTGGCTGACCGCGTGCACCGTCGAGCGCTCGCCCTTCGCCAGCGGGACGCCGCGGCGCACGGGGCCCTTTCCGCGCGCCGAACTCGAGGCGCTCTCGCCGCGCGCCTGGCGCGGGCGGCTGCTGCTCGACGACGTCGCCTGCGCGGTGCGGGGCGCGCTGTTCCGGGCGGCGGGGGGCTTCGTGCCGACCTCGCACGGCGAGGACGTGCTGTTCGCGCACGACCTGCTCTGCGCCGGCTGGGCGCTGGTGCACGAGCCGCGCGCGCTCGTCGAGCACGGCCACGCCTACGATGCGCGCAGCGTGCGCGCCCGCTACCGCGACGACGCGGCCTTCTTCCGCGAGCGCTTCGGGCTGCGCGTGCGTCCGACGGCGCTGTCGGCGCTCAAGGGCTACCTGGCCGAGACGCGCGCCGATCGGGCCTGGCTGGCGCGCCACCCCGAGCACGACCGCCCCGGCGCGCGGCGCGAGAGCGCGCGGCTGCGGCGCGCGCAGCTCGCGGCGCAGCGCGAAGGCAGCCGCGGGCCGCTCGGACGGCGTCCCGCTCCGCGGCCGCTGCCCGCGCCCGGGGCGGCCCCGCGATGAACGGCCCGCTCTCCGTCTCGGTCGTCATCCCGGCCAAGAACGGCCGCCCGACGATCGGGCCCTGCCTCGACGCCGTGCTGGCGCAGGAGTACGAGGGCGACCTCGACGTGCTGGTCATCGACAGCGGCAGCACCGACGGCACGCTCGACGATGTCGCGGCGCGTCCGTCGGTGCGGCTGCACCGCATCCCGCCCTCGAACTTCGACCACGGCGACACGCGCAACCTCGGCGCGGGCCTGACGCGCGGCGAGGCCATCGTGTTCCTGGTGCAGGACGCCGAGCCCGTGGGCCGGCGCTGGCTGGCGCAGCTCGTCGGCAACCTCGCCGACCCGCAGGTCGCGGGCGCCTTCTCGCGCATCCTGCCGCGGCCCGACGCGGGCCCGCTCGTGCAGCGCGGCTGCCAGGGCGATCTGTGCTACGGCACGCTGCGCGTCGAGGCCCGCGCGACGACCCCGGCCGAACTGCGCGCCCTCGACCCGCACGCCCTGCGCGTGCGCTGCAACTTCAACGACGTCTCGTCGGTCGTGCGCCGCTCGGTCTGGGAGCGCATGCCGCTGCAGCGCGGCATGTTCGGCGAGGACATCAAGTTCGCGCGGGCGGCGCTCGAGGCCGGCTGGACGGTCGTCTTCGACCCGCGCAGCGAAGTGCTGCACAGCCACGAGTACGACGCGTTCACGGTCGCGGCGCGCACGCACGTGGACGCCGAACTCAACCAGCGCTTCCTCGGGCGCACCTGCGTCGAGAAGCTCGCGCACGTGTTCGTCATGACGCGGCGCGCCTGGGCCGAGGACCGCCGCTTTTTGCGCGAGCGCGGCCTGCCGCTCGGCGCGCGACTCAAGTGGGGCGCCTTCTCGCCCGTGTACCACTTCGCCGAGTTCTGGGGCTTCTGGCGGGGCGGGCGCGCGGCGAAGGCCGTCGCGGCGCCGCCGCCCGTCGTGCCCGCACCGCTGCCTCCGCGTCCGTTGCGCGTGCTCATGGTCGTGCACGGCTTTCCGCCCGACAGCTGGGCGGGCGTCGAGGTGCTCTCGCTCACGCTGGCGCGCGCGCTGCGCGAGCGCGGCCACGAGGTGGTCTTCTTCGTGCGCAGCCCGGGCACGGCCGCCGAGGCCGACCGCTCGCTGCACGAGGCGGAGTTCGACGGGTTCAAGGTGCACCGCTTCGTGAACCGGTTGGCCTTCTCGGGCGTCGACGAGACCTACCGCTTCGCGCCGGCCGAGGCGGCCTTCGACCGCGTGCTGGCGAAGGTCCGGCCCGACGTGGTGCACATCCAGCACCTGATCCACCTCTCGACGGGCATCATCGACCGCTGCCGCGCGGCGGGCGTGCCGAGCGTGGTGACGCTGTCGGACTTCTGGGCGCGCTGTCCGCGCGTGCAACTCATCCGGCCCGATCGGAGCAACTGCACGGTCGCGCCGCCGGGGCTCGGCTGCGCGGCCTGCGTCAAGGACAAGCCGCGGCTGATCGACCCGCTCGCGCGGCTCGACCGCCTGCTCGGGCGGCTGCCGGCGCGCTGGGCCTCGCGCGTGCCGCAGACGATCCCCGCGCACCCGCCCGGCTGGGCCAAGAGCCGCGAGGACGCCGCCTCGCTGGTGCGCCGCGAGACCTGGATGCGCGAGGTGCTCGCGCGCGCCGACGCGCGCCTCGTGCCCTCGGTGACGCTCAAGCGGCGGCTCGTCGAGGCCGGGCTGCCGGCCGGCGGCATCGCCATCTCGGAGTACGGCCTCGACACGCGCTGGTGCCGGGACGGTGCGCCGCCGCGCGTGCCGCGCGCCCCCGGCGAGCCGCTGCGCATCGGGTTCATCGGCAGCCTCGTCTGGTACAAGGGTCTGGACGTGCTGGCGCGCGCGGTGGCGTCGCTGCCGGCGGGCGCCGCGCACCTGCACGTCCACGGCGATCACGAGGGCGGGGCCGACCCGGTGGCGGCGGCCGCGTGCCGCGCCGAGGCGGCGCAGGCGCGTCGGATCGCCGGCGATCGCATCACGTTCCACGGGCGCTTCCACCATGACGAACTGGCCACGATCCACGGTCGCCTCGACGTGCTCGTCGTGCCCTCGGTCTGGCAGGAGGCCTACGGGCTCACGGTGCGCGAGGCGCAGCTGGCCGGGACGCCCGTCGTGGGCAGCGACATCGCCGGCATCGCCGAGGGCATCGAGCACGGGCGCACCGGGCTGGTCTTCGCGCCGGGCGACTCCCGCGCGCTGGCCGCGGCGCTGGCGCGCTTCCTCGACGAGCCGGGGCTCGGCCCGCGGCTGGCGGCGTCGGCCCCGCCCGTGAGGACCGACGCGCAGGAGGCCGTCGAACTCGAGTGGCGCTACCGGCAGGTGCTCTCCGGCCGCGGGGCCCGCCGATGAGCCTGCCCTCGGTCTCGATCGTGCTCGTGAACCTCAACGGGCGCCACCACTTCGAGCAGCTCTTCAAGTCGTTGCGCGGCGTCGACTACCCGGCCGAACTGCTCGAAATCGTGATGGTCGACAACGCCTCGGTCGACGGCTCGGTCGAGTGGCTCGATCGGCACGCGCCCGACGCGCGCGTGGTGCAGTGCCGGCAGAACCACGGCTTCGCGGGCGGCGTGAACGTCGGCGTCGAGGCCAGCGCGGGCGAGGTGCTGGTGTTCCTCAACACCGACATGCGCGTCGAGCCCAACTGGCTGCGCGAGCTGGTCGCGCCGATCGCCGGCCACGAGGCCGACTGCACTTCGAGCATGACGCTGAGCTGGAACGGCAAGGTCGTCAACTTCGGCGGCTCGGCGATGAACTTCCACGGCATCGGTTGGCAGGTCGGCATGGACGATCCCGACCTCGACAAGTACCGCAAGCCCTGCGACACGCTGTTCGCCTGCGGCGGCAGCATGGCCATCCGGCGCGAGGTCTACGAGGAGGCGGGCCGCTTCGACGAGGAGTTCTTCGCCTACTACGAGGACGTCGATCTCGGCTTCCGGCTGTGGGTGCTGGGCTACCGCGTGCTGTACGTGCCGAGCAGCCTGGCCTACCACCACCACATGTCGACGAGTCGCCGCATCGACGTGCACAAGATCCGCCTGCTGCAGATGCGCAACCCGCTCTGGCTGATCTACAAGAACTACGAGGACGCGACGCTCTCGCGCGTGCTGCCGGCGGCGCTGCTCGTGCACCAGAAGCGCATGGCCTACGTGCTGCACCTCGACGACCGCGGCTACCGCATCGACGCGCACGACGCGCGCGGCCGGGGGCGGCTGCACGAGGTCTTCCTGAAGATGCGCGCCAGCAAGCGTTCGGTCGGCATCCCGCCGCCGGCCAAGGCCGACATGCTCGCGGTCAACGACTTCTCGATGCAGCTCGACGCGATGGCGGCCAAGCGACGCGGCATCCAGGCCCGGCGGCGCCGGGCCGACAAGGACATCGTCAAGCTGTTCCGCATCCCGTTCTGGGCGGTCGAAGTGCATCCCGAGTTCGCCCACCTGATCCGGGCGCTCATGGACGGCTTCCGCCTCGACGAGCTGTTCGGCACCCGCGAGGTCGTCGTCGACCCGCGCGTGGCGAGCGACCGCTGAGGCGCGTCCGGCGCGGAGGGCGGGGCGGCCCGTGCTTCCTTGAAATGCCGGAGCCGGCGCGCCGATAATCCTGCGCCACTCGCGGGGACCTTGATGAAGCTGTCCGTCGTCGTGCCCGTCTACAACGAACGGCACACCGTGCGCTCCATCCTCGCGCGGGTGCTCGCCACGCCGCACGACAAGGAAGTGCTGCTCGTCGACGACGGCTCCACCGACGGCACGCGCGACGTGCTGCGCGAGATCGAGGCCGAGAACAACCCGGCCGTGCGCGTGATCTACCACGAGGTCAACCAGGGCAAGGGCGCGGCGCTGCGCACCGGCTTCCAGAACGTGCGCGGCGACATCGTGATCATCCAGGACGCCGATCTCGAGTACACGCCCGAGGACTACCCGGCGCTGATCAAGCCCATCCAGGACGGGCTGGCCGACGTCGTCTTCGGCAGCCGCTTCCTCGGCGGCGGGGCGCACCGCTGCCACCTGTTCTGGCACTACGTGGTCAACAAGGGCCTGACGCTGTTCAGCAACATGCTCACGAACCTCAACCTCACCGACATGGAGACCTGCTACAAGGTCTTCCGCCGCGAGGTCGCCGACCAGCTCAAGATCGAGAGCAACCGCTTCGGCGTCGAGCCCGAGATCACGGCGAAGGTCGCGCGCATGACCTTCAACGGCATCAAGTGCCGCGTGTACGAGGTGCCCATCAGCTACTTCGGCCGCGACTTCGCCGAAGGCAAGAAGATCGGCGTGAAGGACGGCTTCGAGGCGCTGTGGTGCATCGTGAAGTTCAACCTGCTCTGAGCGGGGGGCGGCCGCTGCTGGTGGCGGCGGCCGCGGTGGCGGCGCTGCTGCTGGTGTATCTCTCGCCGCTCCACGATCTGGTCGTCGCCGAGGGGCTCGACGCGCTGCGCGCGCGCCTGGCCGGCTACGGCGGCTGGGGGCCGCTGGCCTTCGTCGGCCTGGCCGCCGGGCTGATCTCGATCGGCGCGCCGCGCCTGGCCTTCTCCGCGCTCGCGGGCGTGCTGTTCGGCTGGGCCGCCGGCTTCGTGCTGGCGCACCTCGCGACGGTGGCGGGTGCGGTGCTGACCTTCGGCTGGGCGCGCTGGCTGGGCGGCGGGCACGCCCGGCGCACGGCCGGCGGGCGCCTGGCGCGCCTCGTCGGCCACGTCGAGCAGCACCCGGTGTCGAGCATCGTCGTCGTGCGCCTGCTGCCCGTGGGCAACAACTTCGCGACCAACGTGGCCTTCAGCCTGTGCCCGATGAGCCTGCGCCAGTTCGCGGCGGGCACGGCCCTCGGCGCGGCGCCGCAGACGCTGGTGTTCGCCCTGTTCGGGAGCAGCGCGCAGGAGGGTTCCACGCCGCTGCTGCTGTCGGGCGCGCTGCTCTTCGTGGCGGTCTCGATCGTCTCCTGGCTGCTCGTGCGCCGCTCGCGGCAGGCCGCCGAGGTGGGCGCCGACCTCGTCGCTCAGCAGGCGGCCGAGGGCTGAGCGCGCGCGCCTCGCCGCGCGGCCGCGGCGCAGGCCAGCAGTCCGAGCAGCGCCAACGGCGCGCTCAGCAGGCCCGCTTCCCACGCCGGCGAGCGGAAGCTGAACACGACCCGATGGCTGCCTGCCGGCACGAGCACGCCGCGGAAGGCCAGGTTGGCGGGCAGCGCGCGCGCGGGCCGTCCGTCGATGCTCGCGCTCCAGCCCGACATCCAGGCATCGGCGAGCACGAGCACGCCGTCGGTGCGCGCCTCGACCTCGAGCTCCACGCGCTCGGGCGTCTCGGCCACGATCCGGGCCGTGCCCGGATCGAGCGCGCGACGTTCGGCGTCGCCGCCCAGCTTCGGCGCGTCCGCGCCGGTCTCGAGCACGGCTGTCTCGGACCGCACCCCGTCGCCCGCGTCGGGAGCCGCGAGCGCCGCGAGCGCGCCGGCCTCGTCTTCCACGAATCGCACGTGCCGGGCCAGCCAGGCGCGCGGCCGGGCGCGTTCGTTGCGGTAGGCGTACACGCCCGGTGGCGCGGGCAGGGGCGCCAGATGCGGTTCGGAGAGGGGGACGTCGCTCAGCACCCGGCTGACCGCGAACAGGTCGAGCAGCGGCGAGCGCAGCGCGCCGGGCTGCGAGAGCGCCGCGGTGCCCACGCCCGAGGCGGTGCCCGGCTGCAGCAATTCGTGCAGCGCCTCGACGCGCCGCGGGCCCAGGGTGATGTAGCCCGACAGGTCGCGGATGCCGAAGCCCAGGCCGAGGTTGGGCGGCAGCGGCAGCGAGAGCGCGTCGCGCGCCTCGCCGGCGGTGAAGCGCACCAGGCGCCCGCCCTGCGGGTCGACGAGCGAGGCCAGTGACGGCGGCGGCGCGTCGTAGCCGTCGCGCGGGACGAGCGGCCGTCCGGCGCGGGCGCCGTGCGCCAGGTCGAGCGCGGCCGCCAGCAGCAGCAGCGCCGCGGCCGGCGCCGGGCGCCGCGGGGCGAGCAGCAGCAGCAGTCCGGTGAGCGAGGAGAACAGCAGCACCCGGTCGAGCGCGACGAGCAGCAGCACGCGGTCGAAGTCGAGCGCCGCGGCGTGGGCCGCGACCTCGGGCAGCGACGCGCCGAGGACCGCGGCCAGGCGCGGCACGACGAATCCGACCCAGCCCTCGGGCCCGGCCGCGGCGAGCAGCGCGCGCGCGCAGGCGGCCGTGAGGGCGACGAGCAGCGCCGCGACGAGTCCGCCCGGCAGGCGCCGTCCTCCGAGCACGCGCGCCAGCCCGGCGCCGGCGAGCAGCGCGCCGCCGCAGGCGAACAGCAGCACGAAGCGCCGCGGATCGCCGGTGCTCAGCCCGGGCAGGTGCAGCACGGCCGGAAGCAGCGGCGTGTCGATGGAGAGCAGCGCGCCGAGCGCGCCCAGCACGGCGTAGAAGCGCAGGCCGCGCGCGCCGCCGGCCAGCAGGCCGCCGCAGGCCAGCAGCAGCGCGACGAGTCCGAAGCCGCTCGCCGACTCGACGTGGTTGGCCGTGGGCTTGAGCGCGAGATGGGCCAGCGCCCCGCGCGCGCGAAGCTGCGCGTGAGGGTGCCGGGCCAGGTCGGCGGGCTCGCCGAAGGCGTCGGGCGCGAGCGCAGTGAGCAGCGTGGCCGGCGCGGCGCCGAGCGTCGCGACGAGTTGCGGCGTGACCGGCGGGCGCGTCGTGTCGCCGCTCGTGGCGACTTCGATCGACGGCCCGAGCTGCGGCCAGGCGAGAGCCAGCCCCAGCACGACGCCGAGCGCGGCGCGGGCCGCCGCGCCGGTCGCGCGCGCGCGCCGCTCGCGCTCCCCGAGCAGCGCCGGTCCGAGGCGCACGAGCGTCAGCGCCCCCGCCGCGTAGAGCAGGATCAGGCTGCCCTGCGGGAAGCCCGCGAGCAGCGACAACCCGACCGAGCTGCCCAGCAGCGCGCAGGCGCCCCAGCCCGCGCCGCGCGCGAGCCGCTCGACGGCCAGCAGCGCCCACGGCAGCCAGATCGAGGCGCCCTGGATCTGGTACCAGCACCAGCGTGTCGCGAAGTAGCCGCAGAGCGCGAAGGCCAGTCCGCCGAGCACGGCCGCTGCGCGCGGCAGGCCGAGTTCCCGCGCCAGCGCGTACAGGCCCAAGCCGGCGATCCAGGCCTGCAGCAGCGCGATCCAACCGAAGGCGCGCGCCGGATCGAGCAGGCGCGTGAGCCAGTTGAGCGGCGAGAGCGCGCCGTGGACGGCCTGGCCGAGCAGGGGCGCCCCGCAGAGCGAGTCGGGGTTCCAGAGCGGGGCTTCGCCGCGCGCCAGGCGCGCCAGCGCCACGCCCAGCTGCGGCTCGAACATGAGCGCACGGTCGGAGGCCAGCGGCCAGCCCGCGTCCCGGAGCTGCGTCGCGAGGGGCGCGGGCGTGCCGGCCGCCCACGGCGAGAGCTGTGCGCGGTGCACGCCCCCGAGCACCCGCGGACCCGCCAGGGTCGGCGCGAGGACGGCGAGCGGCACGGCGAGCAGCAGCGCGACGGCGAGTGCACGCGAGCGGGCCGGGGCGGCCATGGCCGCAGTGTGGCGGCCGGACCGGGCGATTCCAAGCCGGCACGCGACTCAACCCCGGACGCCGGGCGCGTCGATAGCGGCGCTACCCGTCGCCGCGGGGCGCCGCGGAGCACCATGAGCACGACCCGACACCGCTGGATCGTGGGACTGCGCATCGTGTGCCTGGCGTTGGCACTGGCCGTGACGGTGCGCGTGCTCGTCGTCGAGAGCTGGCGCATCTCGGGCACCTCGATGCGCGAGGCGCTGCAGGACGGCGACCAGATCCTGGTGCTGCGCGCGGGTTTCCCGGCCGGGCCGCCGCGGGCGGGGGACACGGTCGTGGCGCGCATCCACGGGGAGACGCTCGTCAAGCGCGTCGCGGCCGGTCCCGGCGAGCGCATCGCGATGGTCGAGGGGCGCGTCGTGCGCGATGGGCGCCTCGTCGTCGAGCACATCCCGGCGGCGCTCGACTGCCGCGATTCGTTTCCCGAGGTGCGGCTGGGGCCCGACGAGTTCTTCCTGCTCGGCGATCACCGGGCCGTCTCGGTCGACAGCCGCGAGTTCGGGCCGGTGCGCGCGCCGCAGATCCTCGGGCGCGTGCTGCTGCGCTTCGGCGGCGGCGGCATCTCCACCGTGGCCGCGCTCGACCGCCCGCGCGCCCCCTGAGCGGGCCTCGCCCCGTTGTGCCGGCGCCGGACGCGCCGTGACAATGACGCCGTGCTCCCCCTGCTCGCCGCATTGCGTCGCACGCTGCTCACGCCGGCCCTGCTGCCGCTGACGCTGTTCGCGATGGGCCTGACCTGGCTGGGCGTCGAGATGGCGCGCGCGGGGCTGGGCGCCGACGAGGGGCTGGTCGCGGACGTGCGCTCGGCTTGCCTGCCCTTCGCCGCCGCGCTGGTGCTCTCGCTGGCCGACCCGCTGGCGCTGCGCTCGGAGGCGCAGCGCGGCATGCTGCGCCTGCGCGCGGCGCGCACGGGCGGCTTCGCGCTCGTGCCGCGCTGGCTGGGAATCTCGCTCGCGACGCTGCCGACCGTGGCGCTGTGCGCGCTGGCGGGGGGCGCGTTCCCGGACGATCCGCTCGGCCTGCTGCTCGACCTGTCGCTGCTCTGCGCGGGAGGCTTGCTGCTCGGCAGCCTGCTGCCGCGCCGGCTGCTCGTGCCGGCGCTGTGGTGCCTGCTCGTGGCGGGCTACCTGCGGCCCTACTACGCGCAGACGCCCGTCGCCTACCTGCTGCCGGGTCTGGGCGCGCCCGGCGACGCGCCGCGCGCGTGCTTCGCGTTGGCGTGGAGCGGCGGCGCGCTGCTGCTCGCGCGCTCCCGGCTGCTGGCCGCGACGACGTAGATCAGACCGGCAGGGCCAGGTCGCCGAGCGCGACGGCGACGAGCAGCAGCAGCGACCAGGTGCGCCGCTCCTTGAGGTGGACGAGCAGCACCGCCATGGCCGAGAAGCTCGTGAGCGCGGCGCGGTCGAGCACGCCGCGCAGGTGAGCGGCGGCCAGCGCGCGCGTGGCGGGGCCGGGCAGTTCGCCGCCGGGCAGCCGCTCGAGGACGGGGGCGAGCAGCTCGGCGTCGGTCGCGGCGCCCGCGTGCAGCGCGACGGCCGCCAGCGCGGCGGCCAGCAGCACGGCCAGCGTGCCGACGAGCAGGTCGGCCCGCGTTCCGCGGGTCGGCGCGTCGGCGGACGCGGGCGGCAGCGCCCCCAGCCCGGCGAGCACGCCGGCCGTCAGCGCCAGCGCGAGCAGCGTGCCGGCGAAGGGCAGCGGGACGAGCAGCCCCAGCGCGACGGCGGCGAACAGCGGCAGCGCGCGCGCCGGGCGGCGGGCCGCGAGCAGCAGCAGCAGGTACAGCCCGACGGC
>CAZBBB010000003.1:0-79073 GCA_964490005.1 uncultured Phycisphaerales bacterium
ACGCCGAGGGCGTGGCGGCCTTCGCCGCCGCCGCGCGGCTGGCCGAGGAGGCGGGCGACGCGCGCCTGGCGCGCGAGTATCGCGCGCAGTCGGCCGTGTGCCTCAAGCTCGACGGGCGGCCGGCCGAGGCGCGCCCGCTGCTCGAGGCCGTGCTCGCGGAGGCGCGCGCCGCCGGCGAACGCCGCACCGTCGGCCTGGCGCTCGGCAATCTCGTGCGCGTCGAGGCCCTGCTCGGACGCCCGGCCGAGGCGCTGGCCTACGCCGACGAACTGGTGTCCTTCGCGCGCGAGGAGGACGATCCGCTGCTCGAGGTGCGCATGCTCGAGCAGGCGGCGGCGGCGGCCCTGCAACTGGGCCAGCCGCGCGGCGCGCTCGAGCGTCTCGCGCGGGCCCTGCAGCGCGACGATCGGCTCGAGGGCGCCGATCGGCGCCGGGCCGCGCTGCTGGCCCAGCAGGCCAACGTGCGCGCCGCGCTGGGCGACGACGAAGGCGCCTGGGCGATCTGGCGCGCCAGCGCCGACTCGCCGGCCTCGCTCGCCAATCGCGCGCGGCATCTCGGCCTGGTCGGGCTGCACGCCGAGGCGGCGGCGCTGGCCCTGAAGGCCGCCGCCGGCTTCGAGGGCGAGGGCGACGGCCGTCTGGTCGAGCGCCAGGTCGCGCTCGTCGACAGCGCCGCCGCGCTCATCGAGGCGCGCGAGTTCGCCGCCGCTCGCGGTCAGCTCGACGCGCTCGTCGACGCCGCGACCCGGCCCGAGGCCGCCGCGCCCTTCCGCGCGCTGCGGGCGCAGCTCGCGCTGCGCGAAGGGCGTCCCGACGACGCGGTCGCCGAACTGCAGGCCGTCGTGCCGCTCGCGGGCCTGCCGGACGATGTCGACGAGGCCCGCCTGCTGCTCGCGGCCGCGCACCTGCTCGCGGGCCGGCCGGAGGAGGCGCGCGAGGCGCTGGCGCGGGCGTCCGACAGCCTGGCGCGCGCGACGCTGCAAGCCTGGGCGCTCGCGCGGCAGCCCGACCCGACCGAGCCGGCCTCGGTGCTGGCCGCGGGCTTTGCGCCCGCGCGCTGGCGCGACGACGAGCGCTCGCTCGACCGGCTGCGGCGCGCGCTCGGCGATCTGCTGCCTCCGCCCTCGACGCTGGCCCTCGACGTCGCGCTCTCGGACGCGGGCCGTCTGCGCGCGCAGGAACTGGCTGCGCCCGCCGCCCGGCTGGTCGCGTCCGGCGTCGCCGACGCGCTCGTCTGGCAGGCGCTCGAGCGGCGTCGCGAGGTCCACGCGCTGCGGACGGACGACGCGGCGCTCGCGCGTCTCGCGGAGCAGGCCGAGGCGCTGGCGACGGGGCGCGTGCCGTCCGGGCAGGCCGTGCTCGCGATCCTGCCGGCGCCACAGGGCAGCTACCTGATCGTCGCGCGGGCGGGGCGGCCGGCGACCACGTTCACGCTGCCGCCGGCCGCTGCGCTCGAGCGTCAGGCGGCCGAGACCGTGGGCGCGCTGCGCGAAGACGACGTCGCGCTCGTGGCGGGGGAGGCGCACGCGTTGACCTCGCTGCTCGTGCCGCAGGCGGCCCGGAACGAACTCCAAGGCGTCGTGCGCTGGACGATCCTCGCGCCGGACCTGCTCCTCGCGGTGCCGCCCGCGATGTGGCTGCTCGACGAACCCGTGCCGGGCGCTCCCCCGCGCTGGTTGGGCCTCGACGTGGTGCTCACGCTCGCGCCGCACGTGGCACCGCGCGCGCCGCGCGCGTCGCCCGAGCCCGGCCCGTGGCTCACGCTCGCGGCGCCGACGATCGACACCACGCGGCTGCCCTTCGTCGCGGGGCGCTGGCTCGACCTCTACGGCCTGGGCGTGTTCTCGGTGCACCACGCGGCGCCGACGGGGCCGGGCGAGGTGCTCGAGGGCGCCGAAGCGAGCGCGGCGGCGCTGCGGGCCCGACTGGGCGGTCTGGCCGGTCTGCGGCTCTCGGTCCCCGCCGCGGGCGCGACGCGGCTGGGCGGTCTGGCGCTCGCGCCCTCCGCGGCCGGCGACTGGCAGGACGAGGGGGCGGGCTTCCTGCCCTGGCATCGCTTCCCCGAACTGCCGCTGCCGCCGACGTTGATCCTCGACGGATCGCGCTTCGACGCGCGGCCCGAAGCGCGCGGACCGGGCCTGGCCGCGACCGCGCTGCTCGAGCGCGCCGACGAGGTGCTGCTGGCGCGCTGGCCGTTGCCCGGGCTGCTCCGGGATGGCATGGTTGCCCGCATCCGGGCGGCCTGCGCGAGCGGCGTCGACCTCGGAGAGGCGGTGGCGACGGCCCAGCGCGAGTTGCTGGCCGCGTCGCTCTCGCCGGACAACCCCGAGAGTGCGCATCCGCGCCTGTGGGCGGCGTGGCTGCCGTTCCGGCTCTGACGGCGCCTGTGCGCGCCGGAGGCCGCCCACGCCGGAGTGCTCCGATGTCGCCGCGTTGCCTGCCGCTGCTGGCCCTGCTGTGCGCGCCCCTGGCCTGTGCGTCGCCGCCCGACCTGCGGCGCATCGACGATCAGGTCGAACAGATCATCCGGCGGACCCAGACCGAGTACGAACTCGAGCACCTGGCCGAGGCCTACACGTTCGGGGCGCTCGCGATCCGCTTCCGGCCCGAGGACGAGCGCCTGCTGGCGCTCAAGTCCGAGGCGCTGGCCGAGCACGGCGATCTGTTCTACCACCCGTATCTCGGCAGCAACTTCAGGCGGCGCATGCCGGCCGATCGCTCCGTCCTGGGTGCGGCGCTGCTGTACCTGCCCGACCGCGTGCTCGACCTGCTCGACGTTCTGTCCTTCGACGTGCACGTGGGCCTCGGCGCCTTCGCCAACGTGCACGTGACGCGCGCGCTGCAACTGGGTGCGGGCGCCCGCGGCGTGGTCGGGTTCGGCTGGCACGACCACCGCTCGCTGGGTCTGCAGACGCAGGCCGAGGCCGGCATCGTGGCCGTCGGGCTCGGCGCCGAGGGTTACGGCGGCACGCTGGCCGGCACCTCCGGCATCGTGTCCGGCGGCGAGGGCCTCGCGGGCCTGCACCGCCCGAGCAACCCGCTCTACCAGCAGTACCGCGACTACTGGGCCATCGGCGCGGCGGTCACGGTCGTGTTCGTCGGCGTCGACTTCGACCTGCACCCGGTGGAACTCGTCGACGCCGTGCTCGGCTTCGCCACCATCGACATCCTCAACGACGACTTCGCGCGCACGACCGGCATGCGCATCAACTCGGTCGACCGCGAACTGCTTGCCGAGCTTTCGCAGGTGGCGCAGGATCCCGAGACGCTCGAGGCGTATCGGGCCTGGCGCGCGGAGAACGCGCGCTAGGAGGGGCCGCCGCTCAGGTGCCGAGCAGGCGCGCGCGCACCGAGCGCGCCAGCGCCGCGTCGCGCGTCGAGCCGACGATCACGCGGCCGTCGGCGAAGACCAGCACGCGCCGTTCGGGGAGGTCGATGCGCGCGAGGAAGCGGCCGGTGAGGATCGTGCCGAGGCCGCGCCAGGACTCGGCCAGCCGCTCCAGGTCGGGCGGCGGGCCCTCGGGCGGGAGTTGCACCGCGTCGCGGCCGCACAGCTCGACGGCGACCACCGCCGGACCGCCCTGCAGGAATGCGTACTCGCCGCGCACGCAGCACGGGCAGGCCGGTTCGCGGCGCAGCCGCACGCGCCGCGACTCGCCCTCCCAGGCGTCGACGACGAACACCTCGCCCGCCGGCCGCGGCGGCGCGCCGAGCAGCACGCGCAGCGCTTCGGTTCCGGCCAGCGCCGTCACCAGCGCGACGGCGGTGCCCAGCACGCCGGCGGTGTCGCAGGTGGGGAGCGCGCCGGGCGGCGGCGGCTCGGGGACGTAGCAGCGCAGGCAGGGGCCGCCCGGGCGCACGAGCAGCGTCTGCCCTTCGGTGCCGACCACCCCGCAGTAGAGGAAGGGCGTGCCCTGCCGGACGCACCAGTCGTTCACGACGAAGCGGGTCGGGAAGTTGTCGGTGCCGTCGAGGACCAGGTCGGCGCCGTCGAGCAGCTCCGCGCAGTTGTCGGGGACCAGGTCGGTCACGCGCGGCCGCACGTCGAGGCCCGGATCGATGGCGAGGAGCGCCGCGGCCGCGGCCTCGGCCTTGGGGCGCACCGCGCGCGCGTCGGCGTCGACGTACAGCGTCTGGCGCGGCAGGTTGCTCAACTCGACGACGTCGCGGTCGATGAGCGTCAGGCGGCCGACGCCGGCGCGCGCGAGCAGTTGCGCCAGGTGCGAGCCGGTCGCGCCGAGCCCGACGATGGCGACCGACGCGCGCGCGAGGCGACGCTGCCCCGGCGCGCCCACCTGCGGCAGGCGCATCTGGCGCGCGTGGCGTTCGGGCTCGGGCGCCGCCGGCGCGTTCACCGGATGCGGACCAGGCGCGCGCGCACGTCGGGCTCGGCGAGCGCCGGCGCGACGTCCGCGAGGAAGCGCCGGGCGTCCTGCGGGTAGCCGGCCGTGGGCCGCAGGTCGGCGACCCGCTCGGCGAAGAAGGCGTTGAGCGACTCCATGAAGAGTTCGCGCACCGCCTTGGCGAGGATCGAGGCCAGCGCGACCGGCGCACGCGTGCTGTCGCCGCGCACGTGCACCGACACCGTGACGGGCGGGCGGCCGGGCAGCGAGAGCCGGTAGGCGCTGTCCGAGCGGCGCTCGCGCAGCGTGCGGATCGGCGCGAGCGGGAAGAAGCCGGCGAGCAGCTCGCCGTAGTGGATCCGCCCGCCCTGCCGGTCGACGTGCACGACGAGTTCCTCGTCCGGGAAGGCCGCCATGAGCGTGTCGAGCAGGCGTCCGGTGGCGAGGAACAGCGGCCAGGCCTTGCTGCCGCGCTGACGCGTGAGCTGGTTGAAGCGCGGCTCGACGACCGGCGCGCACCACAGGCCCGCGAGCGCCAGGCCGCGGTCGGCGAACAGCTCCTCCTGGCGTGCGGCGCGCGCGAGCAGCTCGTCGACGGCGGCCGCGCGCGGCAGGCGCAGGTCGAGCAGTCGCGTGCCGTACCACGGCAGCTCGAGCAGTTCCTCGACGTGGCAGTCGACGGCATCGCGCAGCAGCGCGCGCGCCCGCAGCGGCAACTCGCCGCGCGCGATTGCGACGTGCCCCAGGGCCGCCGCCTCGAGGCGCGCGCGGTCGCCGCGGGCGCGATACAGGCGCTTGCTGTCCTCGATCGGCAGCCCGCCGGACGAGGAGGGCAGCGCCATCAGCCGGTGCAGGGCCGCCTCGCTCGCGGCATCCTCGAGCCGGAAGGCCGAGGCGGCCACGACGAGCGGTCCGAGCAGCGGCCCGTAGCCGGCCTCGTCGATTCCGGCGACGATCGCCACGGCCCGAAGCTCAGGCCGCCGCGGTGCGCGCGGTCGAGGGGGATGGGCGCGCGCGCCGGCTCAGCCGCGCGTAGCTCAGGCAGGCGATGGCCAGCGTCGCGATCGACCACCACTGCGCGGTCGAGAGGCCGGCGCCGAACCCGCGTTCGAAATCGTCGCCGCGCGTGAACTCGACCAGGAAGCGGCCCGTGGCGTAGGCCATCATCGTCAGGCACAGGACCTGCCCGTCGAAACGCTTGCGCGCGAGGACGAGGGCCATCGCTCCGAAGATGAGCAGGTTCATCGCCGAGAGGTAGAGCTGGCTGGGGTGCAGCGGCACGCCCACGAGATGATCGGGGATCAGCCCGCCCTCCGGCTTGGGGAAGCGCACCGCCCAGGCGCCGTCCCAGGGGCGGCCGTAGTCGTCGCCGACGAGGAAGCAGCCGATGCGGCCGAAGACCTGGCCGAGCAGCAGCGCCGGCAGCGTGACGTCTCCCAGCTTGAGGAAGGACAGCCCGCGCTTGTGCGCGAACCACCAGCCGCCGAGCGCGCCGCCGAAGAAGCCGCCGTAGCTCACCAGGCCGCCTTCCCACAGCGCCACGAGCGAGATCAGGTTGCGGTAGGCGTCGGGATGGATCGCGAGATAGGTGAGCCGCGCCCCGATGAAGCCCGTGATCACGACGGTGGTGACCAGGTCGCCGACCATGTTGCCGTCGCCCAGGCCCTGCCGGCGCGCCGCGCGCGCGAGCCAGCCGCTCGCGACGAGCACGCCGATCATCACCATCAGCCCGAAGGAGCGGATGGGGATCTCGCCGATCCAGGGCAGCGTGAGCTTGAACAGGATCGGATGCATGCGGGCCTCAGACGACGACGCCGAGGATCTGGCCGTCGTACACCGGGTCGCCGCCGACCCAGGCCTGCGCGGAGAAGGTGCCGAGGTTGCGCCGCAGCCGGTCGAGGCGCGCGGCCACGATCATGCGGTCGCCCGGCTTGACCTGCCCGCGGAAGCGCGTGTGGTCGATGCCGCCGAAACCCATGAAGTGCCCGGGCCCGGTGGGCAGGTCGAAGGTGCCGAGGAACGAGCACAACTGCGCCGCGACCTCGACCATCACGACGCCGGGCATGAGCGGGCGCCCGGGGATGTGCCCGCGCACCCAGAAGTCGTCCGGCGTGGACTGGTGGAAGCCGATCGCGAGGCGCTGCGCCGGGTCGTGGTGGAGCACGCCGTGCAGCAGGCCCATCTCGTGGCGCTGCGGGATGCGCTCGTGGACGGCCGCGAGGTCGTAGACCACCTTCGCGTCGGTCCACGCGCGTGGATCGCACAGGTCGCCGTGCATGCCCGTTCGCCTCCCGTCGAGTCCGTTGCGGAGGGCGGATTCTAGGCAAACGTCCGGCCCGGCGGACAGTCGGCCGGCGTCGGCGCGCCGCCTCAGGGGCCGCGCGTCGGGCGCAACGTGCAGAAGCGCAGCGACTCGCCGTGCAGGCCGGAGAGCAGCAGTTCCTCGCTGTACGCCTCGTGCCCCTCGCGCTCGGCGCGCAGCGTGTACGGCCCCGGGAGCACGTGGCGCAGAATCGCCTGGCCCGAGGCCAGACTCGTCGCGCTCGCGATGCCCGAAGGGCCGCGCAGCTCGACGCGCGCGCCCGGCAGCGGGCGCCCGGACGTGTCGCTCACCGAGACCACGAGCTGGTGGCGCGGCGCCAGCTCGATGCTGATGTCGAGCGTGCCCTCGCGCAGGCGCAGACCGCCGCGGCGGTCGAGCGGGTTGTCCGGTTCGAGCAGCGCGACGGCGTACTCGCCGGGCGGCAGCGCCGAGAAGCGGAAGCGCCCTTCGCCGTCGGTGCGCGTCACCGCCGCCGACGGCGGGGGGGCGTCGTCGAAGCGCTCGGTCTGCACGAGGAAGACGGGGATGTCGGCGACGCCGCGGCCCGCGGCGTCGTAGGCCGCGCCGGTGATCGAGCGGCCGCGCGAGAGCGGCACGTCGAGCGGGTCGGCGGACGCCAGCGGCAGCTCGAGGCCGGTGCGCACGAACGTCTCGTAGCCGGCCGCGGCGACGACGAGGTCCCGGCGGCCGGCCTGGGCGGCAACGCGGTAGACGCCGCCGCTCGAGGCCAGCGGCACGGGGCGCTCCTCGTTGCGCGCGAGGCGCGCCGCGGGGTCCTCGCCCGTATGGGGCATGAGCGCGAGGCTGATCTGCGCGACCGGCCCCCGCGTGGTCTCGTCGAAGACGCGCACGGTCAGTTCGTCGGAGCCCAGCCGACGCGCCTGCGCGTCGAGGGGCGGAGCCACGAGCGGGCGGCTGTCGGCCGCGGGAGCCGTCGGCGGCGCCGCGGCCGACGGGGCGGCGGAGGCGAGTTCGGCTGCCCCGACGGGCAGCACGCGGCGCGTCGCGTCGTCGTCCGTCGCGTCGCCGGGCTGCAGCAGGAGCACGATGGCGAGCGCCCCGACGACCAGCAGGGCGGCGCCGAGCGCGAGCGGCGGGAGCGATCGTCGGGTGGGCATGGCTGGAACCGCGTCGGGCTTCTCCTTACTTTACCGCTTCGCTCCGCGCGACCTGCGGCGCGACTTCACTGGCCGC
Organism: uncultured Phycisphaerales bacterium; assembly: GCA_964490005.1. Lineage (GTDB taxonomy): Bacteria > Planctomycetota > B15-G4 > B15-G4 > B15-G4 > CAZBBB01. The sequence goes on from CAZBBB010000003.1 coordinate 7,861, forward strand.
CCGGGGTCCCGCATGACGCGCTCTCTCGTCCTCCTCACTCTGCTGCTGACGGGCCTGGCGGCGCACGCGCAGGGGCAGCAGGCCGCTCCGCCCAAGACGATCATCCTGGGCTTCGACGGCATGGACTACGCCTTGACGCGCCGCTTCATCGAGGCGGGCGACCTGCCCAACTTCGCGAAGCTGGCCCGGCAGGGCGACTTCCTGCCGCTCGACACGAGCAACCCGGCGCAGTCGCCGGTGAGCTGGGCGGTGTTCAACACCGGCTGCAATCCCGGCAAGACCGGCGTCGCGGGCTTCGTGAGCCGGACCTTCACGCCCACGACGGCGCGCGGTCCGGGCAGCCCGCTGCCGCAGTCGATGCTGGGTTTCCCCGACAAGGTCTCGGCCGAGCCGTACGTGCCCTTTCCGCTGGCGCTCGGCAACCGGGCGCTGTTCACCTGGCTCGGCGCGCTGGCCGGATTCGTGGGCGGTTTCGTCCTGCTCCGCTTCGTGCTGCGCTTCGCGGCCGTGTTCGCCTTCGTGCTGGGCCTCGGCGCGGGCTTCGGCGGCTGGTGGTGGGCCGACGCGCACGCCGCGAGCCTGCCCGCCGACGGCCAGCTGCCCTACGTCGTCAATCCCATGCAGGGCACCAGCTTCTGGCACTACCTCGACGCGCGGGGCATCCGCACGCGCGGCGTGCAGGTCGCCTCGACCTACCCGCCCGACGCCGAGGGGCCCAACACGCAACTGCTCTCGGGGCTCGGCGTGCCCGACGTCAGCGGCTCGCCCGGCAGCTGGTTCGTCTACACCAACGATTCGTTCAGCTTCGCCGACAAGTCCACCGTCACGGCCGGCAAGATCATCAAGCTGTACGAGGACGAGCCGGGCCGGCTCGAGGCGCGCCTGACCGGGCCGCGCAACTGGTTCGAGCAGTCGGCGCGCTTCGACGTCGAACTCGCCGAGCTGCGCGAGCGGCGGCAGTCGGACGCCGCGCTGTCGACGCAGGCGTTGGCCGACCTCGACGCCCGCATCGCGACGCTCGAGCGCGACAAGTCGGCCTGGCAGCGCAAGGACAACGACAAGACCTTCGTGCCCTTCACGATGGAGCTCGACAAGGCCGGACACGCGGTGACCTTCGTCGTGGCGGGCCAGCGCGTGCGCGTGCCGCAGGGCGGCTGGAGCGAGTTCATCCCGGTCGAGTTCCGGCTGAGCGAGCGCTACGCCGCCCACGGCCTGGTGACCTTCCACGTGCTGCGCTGCGACGAGGAGGAGACGCGCGTCTTCGTGCCGCCGATCAACCTCGACCCGCGCTTCCCCGCGCCCGCGATGCCGATCTCGGCGCCGCCCGAGTTCGCCGCCCAGCTGCTGGAGGAGGCCGGACACTTCTACGAGACGCTCGGCTGGGCCTGCATCACCAACCCGCTCAAGGACTGGGAGGACAGCCGCCTGACCGAGCAGTCCTTCATGGACGACATGGTCACGACCGAGGCGCTGCGGGAAGACCTGCTCAACGCCAGCCTCGACCGCGCGGAGGAGTGGGACGTCTATTTCCAGGTCTTCTCCACGCCCGACCGCATCTGCCACATGATGTTCCGCGAGACCGATCCCGACCACCCGGCCCACGACGCGAAGCTGGCGGCGACCGAGGTCACGGCCTTCGGGCGCAGCTTCCCGCTCTCCGACGCCGTGCGGCAGGTCTACATGGAGGAGGACCGGCGGCTGGGCGAGGTGCTCGAGCGCGTCGAGCGCGGCGAGTTCGGCGAGGACTGCCTGCTGCTCATCGTCTCCGACCACGGCTTCTCGTCGTTCCGGCGGCAGGTCAACCTCAACAACGTGCTCGTCGACCTCGGCTATCTGGCGCTGAAGGACGGTCTCACGGTCGACGAGATCTTCGCGTCGGGCGCCCCGCGCGACTACCTGCAGTTCGTCGACTGGCCCAACACGCGCGCCTATTCGCTGGGTCTGGGCGAGGTGTACGTGAACCTCATCGGGCGCGAGCCGCAGGGCACGGTGCCCCCCGACGAGTACGACGCGCTCGTCGCCGAGATCCGCGCCGGCCTGCTGGCGCTGAAGGACCCGCGCGACGGCGCGCGCGTCGTCACCTCGGCCGAGCGGCGCGACGTGCTCTACTCGGGCCCGTGGTGGAAGGAGGGCACGGCCACGCGCAAGGTGCAGGGCGTGCCGCGCGAGGTCACGCACGAGGGCTACGCCGACATCTTCCTCGGCTACGCGCCGTACTACCGCGTCGCGTGGGGGAACACGCTGGGCGGGCTCGACACGGCGGCGATCACGGACAACGACAACCACTGGTCGGGCGACCACGTTTCGGTCGACCCCAGTCACGTGCCCGGCGTGCTGTTCAGCAACCGGCCGCTTGCCGAGGGCCTGCGGCCCAGCCTGCTCGACATCGCCCCGACGATCCTGACCCGCTACGGCATCGACCCCGCGCCTCCGAACACCGAGATGGACGGCACGCCGCTGCGCTTCGAGGCCTCTCCGTGACGGGCTGCGTGCTCGTCACGGGCGGGACGGGCTATCTCGGGCGGCCGCTCGTCCGGGCGCTGCTCGGACGGCAGCGTCCGGTGCGCGTGCTGGCGCGGCCGGGCAGCGACGTGTCCGGGCTCGAGGGCGCCGAAATCGTGCGCGGGGACGTGACGAACGCCGCGGATCTCGGCGCCGCGCTGCGCGGCGCCGAGCGCGTCTTCCACCTGGCCGCCGAGACGCGCGACGGGCAGCCGCGCGAGGTCTACCGCAAGGTGAACTTCGACGCCGTCGTGTCGCTGCTCGACCTGGCGCGCGAGCACGGTGTGAGGCGCGTGGTGCACACGAGCAGCTACCTGGCGCTCGGGCGCACCGGGCCGCCGCGCATGCCGCCCGATCACGTGGCCGACGAGTACTGGACGCACGATCCCGACGACATGGCCGGCCCGCACGAAGAGAGCAAGTACGACGCCGAGCACGCCGTGAACCAGTGCGTTTCGCGCAAGGAGCCCGTGCTCGCGCTGCTGCCCACGATGGTCTACGGGCCCGAGGCGCGGCCGGTGCGGCGCGTGGAGGACCTCTCCTCCGGCAACCGGATCGTCGCGCTGCTCGCGCAGCACGCCGCGGGCGGCCTGCCGCGCCTGCCCGGCACGGGCGAGCAGCTCTGGAATCTCGTGCACGTCGACGACGTGGTCGCCGGACACCTCGCCGCGATGGACGCCGAGGACGCGCCGGGCTGGCCGCCCGATCGCTGGGGGCACTGGCACTTCATCCTGGGAGGGGAGAACGTGAAGGTGGCGGACCTGTTCGCGCGCTTCGCGCGCCTCTCGGGCGTGGCCGCGCCGCCGGTGGGCGGGCCCAAGGGCGGGCTGTTCAAGCGGCTGTTCGGGGGCGGTGCGGCGGGCGGCGCGCGCAGCGCCGAGCGCGAGGCGCTCGACGCCGGCGCCTGGGCCTACTCCTCGGCGATGGCCGGCAAGGACTTCGGCTACGCGGGCCGGCGCCTCGACGAGGGCCTGCCGGGCACGGTCGACTGGATGCGCGCGCAGGGACTGATCGGAGCGGGAAGGTGAGCGGCCGACGGGGCGTCCAAGCGCCGATGCGCGGCGCGATCGCACTCCTCGGTCTGCTCTCGGCCGCGTCCTGCTCCTCGCCGCGCCCGGTCGAGGACTCGCTGTGGCAGCCGGTGCAGAGCAAGGTGGTCTCGACCGAAGAGACGCCGCGCATCACGCACGGCGCGACGAGCCGCGAGCGGCTCATCACGCTGGCCGCCGATCTCGAGGCGATCCTGCGCTCGGTGCTGCCGCAGGTGACGGGGCTGCTCGCCGATCTCGACGCGCTCACGGCCCGCTGGGAGCCGCCGCTGCTCGTCGGCACCTCCGATGCCTCGCTGCGCGCCTGGGGCGCGGGCGCGCGCGCCGCCTGGCGCGGCAACGTCGACTACGCGTACGACGAAGCCGCGCGGCGCCTCGACGCCATGCGCACCGTCGGGCTGCAGGCGGCGCGGGAGCGCGCGCTGCAGCTCGCGGCGGCGCCGGCGCCGCTCGACGCGGGCATCACCGGCGACCCCGTGCTCGACGACACGCTCGAGACCTTCACCGAGGTGCTCGACGGCGCGCTCGGCCTCGACCAGCTGGCGATGGCGCGGGCGCAGCAGCTCGAGGCCCGCACCGAGCTGTTCGAGGCCTACTCGTCGTTCTCGGCGGCGGGGGCCGAGGAGGCCATGCAGGGCCGCATCTCGCTCCACCTCGGAGGCGAATCGCAGGCGACGCGGCCGCGCGTCCTGCTCGCGTTCCGCGACGACTCGGACGGGCCCGGTCCGGCCGCGCACCGCGTGGTGCAGGCGACGCGTCATCGCATCATGCGCGGGCCGGCCGTGGTCACGACGGGGGCCTGGCAGCTCGCGGCGACCGGCGCGGGCGATCCCGGGGTGCTGCCGACGGAGGTCCACGAGCGCTGGCTCGTCGCGAGCGACATCGCGCCGCGGTTGCTGCGCGACTCGCCGCAGTTCGATCAGCTGCGCGACATGCGCATCGAACTCGACGTGCAGTCGGCCGTGTTCGACGCCGACGACCGGCTGGTGGGCGGGGTCGACTGGCGCCTGGAGTACTCGATCTCCGTGCGCGGCGACGTGACCTGGGCGCTCTCGCGGCGCGCGCCCGTCCACGACGCCGGCTGCGCCGAGGTCATGCGCCTGCTCGGCCGCGGCTGATCCGCGGCCCCGGGCGGGTCAGGCCAGCAGCTCTTCGTAGCGGCGGCGCGTCTCGGCCGCGGCGTTCTCCAGGTCGGTCAGCAGTTCGTGGCCGGCGTCCCCCTGCGCGGAGTCGGCGTATCCCAGCCGCAGGGCGAGCGAGCGGGCCTCCCGCGAGGAATGGGGGATCTCCTTGGTGTCGAGCCCCAGCGCGACCTGCAGTCGCGTCTCGATGCGGCGCAATTGGAGGTAGGTGTCGCGCAGGCCGTGGGCGACGTGCGCCGGGAGCACTTCGCTCTCGGCGAGCAGTTCGAGGGCGCGCGGCGTCTCGGGCGCGAGCAGCGAGGGGCGCTCGGCGCCGTGCTTGAGCTGCAGGTACTGCACGATGAACTCGATGTCGACCATGCCGCCCGCTCCGCGCTTGAGGTCGTGGCCCTGCGCGGAGGCCTCGATGCGCGCGCGCATCTCGCGCAGCTGCGCGGCGAGGTCCCCGGTCTCGCGGCCCTCGAGCCCGCGGACGACGGTGCGCACGAGGCCGAGCACGCGCTGCCCGAGTTCGGCGTCGCCCGCGACGATGCGCGCCTTGAGCAGGGCCTGGCGCTCGAACAGGGCCGCGCGCGGCGAGCGGTAGTAGGCCTCGAGCGCGCGCAGGCTGGTGACGAGCGGGCCCTTGGCGCCCTCGGGGCGCAGCCGCGTGTCGACGCGATACAGCCGCGGCGATCCCCGCGCTCCGGTGACGCGCGCGATGAACTCCTCGGCGACGCGCGCGAAGAACACCGAGTTGGGCGTGCCGCGGTCGGTTTCGCCGTCGGCCGAGTACACGAACATGACGTCGGCGTCGCTGGCGTAGTTGGCCTCCAGCCCGCCGAGCTTGCCGATGGCCACGACGACCATGCCGGCCGACACGCGCCCCGAGACGCCGCGCAGCGAACTGGGCGTACCCGAGTCGCGCTCGGCGGCCGCCAGCACGAGCCGGTAGGAGTGGCGCAGGACGTCGATGCAGACCTGCGACAGCTCGGCCAGGGTCTGGCGCACGGGCACGGCGTCGAGCAGGTCCTGGGCGCCGATGCGCAGCGTCTCCAGCTTCTTGTGGTCGGAGAGCACCAGCCAGGGATCCTCGTCGCTGTCGCGACCGAGCGATTCGAGCCGCTGGCGGCGCAGGTTGCGCCCGCGCGTGCCGGTGAGCAGCGCGTCGATGACGTCGTCCAGGATCGCGGGCTCGCCGGCGATCATCTCGGTCAGCCACGAACTGGCGGACGCCAGCGCGAGCAGCATCGCCGCCAGGCGCGGCTCGCGCGTCAGTCGGTCGTAGAGGATCTCGCGCGCCCCGACGCCGCGGGTCATGGCCTCGAATCGATCGAGCGCCGCGTCGGCGTCGTGCGCCAGGGCGAGCCGTTCGAGCAGGGCCGGCGCGAAGCTCGCGAGCGCGGCGGCGAGACGCGGGCTGGCCGGCAGGAAGCGCGAGACGGGCGCGGCGGCGCGGCGCAGCGCGGCGAGCGCGGCTTCGGGGCGCGCGAAACCGAGTTCCGCGAGGGCGGCCAGGGCGGCGTCGGCCGGGAGGCGCTCGTCGAGCAGCGCGGCGGCGACGGCCGCGGCGGGCCCCTCGAGGTCGCCGAAGGCCTCCGAGAAGTGGCGCTCGAAGATCGCGCGGACGCGACGACGATGCTCGGCCAGCTCGTCGTCGAGGGCCTGCACGTTGCGCATGTGCATGAGGCGGGCGAGCGGACCGCGGTCGGCCGGGAGGCGATGCGTCTGCACGCGGTGCATCACCTGGAGCAGATTCTCCACGCGCCGGTGGAAGCGATAAGCCGAGCGCAGCCGGGCGGCCTCGAGCGTGTCGATCGCGCCGGCGACGCGCAGCCGTTCGAGGCCGCGGAGCGTCGACGGCGAGATCAGGCCGGGTTGGCTGCCCACGTGCAGCAGGCCCAGGAACTGCACGATGGTCTCGATGTCGCGGATGCCGCCGGGAGCCTGCTTGACGTCGGCGCGCTCCTCGGAGCGGGCGTGGTGCGCTTCGGTGGCGGCCTTGAGCCGCTTGAACTGCCGGATCGCGCCGGCGTCCAGGCCGCAGGCGAGGATCCACTCGCGCGTGCCGCGCAGGAACGCCGATCCGGCGCCCTGCGCGTCGAACACCACGCGCGCCTTGGTGAGCATCTGCCGCTCCCAGGGCCGCCCGACCTCGCGGTAGTACTGCAGACACGAGGACACGGTGCGCGTGAGCTGCCCCGAGCCGCCCTCGGGGCGCAAGCGCATGTCGACGCGGTACAGGTGTCCGTCGGGTGTCTGCGACGAGAGCAGTCGCACGAAGGCGCGCGCCACGGCATCGGCGGAAGGCTGGTCGGCGGCGGTGTCCGGTCGCACGAACATCAGGTCGATGTCGCTGCTGTAGTTCAGCTCCGAGCCGCCCAGCTTGCCCAGGGCGATGATCGCGAAGTGCCGCTCGACGCCGAGGGCCAAGGCCGCCCCCGCGACGACGGCGTCCGCCAGCCGCGAGAGCCGCGTCGTGACCTGCTCGATGTCGAGCCCTTCGATCAGGTCTTCCCAGGCGATGGCCAGCAGGTCGACCTGGAGCTGCCGCCGCAGCGCCGATTCGCGATCCTCGCCGGCGGCGGCGGCGCGATAGCGCGCGGCGGCGGACTCGACGGCGAAGGGTCGTCCGAGTTCGCCGAGCAGCTCGGGGCGGGCGAGCAGCACGTCGGCCATGTGCTGGCTCGAACCGAGGAACCGCGCCAGCGCGTGGCCCGGGACGGGGGAGCGCGGCCGTTCGGTGCCCGCGAGCAGGCGCGAGCAGTTGATCAGTGCGCGTCCCGGATCGGGCGCATCGATCGCGCCGGCGAGCACGGCCTCCAGCGAGAGGTCGTCGGGCGGGAGGGCGATCAACGGGTCGAGCGCCTGCAGGGCCGCGCCGCCGTCCTCGAAACCGAGGCCCGCGAGCGCGGCGCGGCAGGCACCGTCGTCGAGATCGCCGGCCCGGCGGTCGACCAGCAGGCGGTCGACGGTGTACGGCGTCACGCGGCCGCGTCCTCCAGCAGCGCGAGCGCGGCCGACGTGACGCGCGCCGCCTCGAGCCGTTCCATGCAGATGCGATCGTCGCAGCGGCGCAGGGTGCAGGGGCTGCAGGCCACTCCGGCGCGCACGACGCGCGAGCGGTCGTAGGCCGGTCCGGTGACGGTCGGGTCCTTGGGGCCGTACAGGCCGAGTACGGGCGTGCCGAGCGCGTTCGCCAGGTGCAGCGGGAAGGAGTCCGCCGCGATCACGAGGTGCGCTTCGGCGAGCAGCGCGGCCAGGTCCCAGATGCCGCCGCCGGGCGGGCGCAGGACCGGCACCCGCGCGAGACGGGCGACCTCGTCGGCGAGCGCCGCCTCGCCCGGGCCGGCCGTGACGACGACCCGCGCGTCCACCTCGCGCGTGAGGTTCGCGGCCACCTCCGCGAAGCGGTCGGCGCTCCAGCGCTTGAGGCGGCCGAAGGCGCTCGTGCCGGGGTGCAGCACGACCACGGGGCCGCGGCCGGGCTGCTCCTGCAGGCGCCGCCGCGCGCGGCCGCGGGCCGCGGGGTCGTCGGGGAGGCGCGGCCTCGGGATCGCGGCCGGCACCGGGACGCCGAGGGCCGCGACCAGCGCCATGTTCTGCGCCACGCGGTGGCGCGCACCGACGGGCGGCTGGATGGCCTGCGTGAGCGCGGCTTCCGCTCCGTCGCGCGCCAGGGACGAGTTGAACCCGAGCTTGCGCTGCGCGCGCAGGCAGGCCAACTGCAAGCGACTCTTGAGGCTGCCTTGGAGGTCGAGGACGACGTCGTCGCGGCGTCGGCGCATCGCGATCGCGTGCGCGGGCCAGCGCGTCGGGCTCCGCCGCGGGAAGATCACGACCCGCTCGAGGAAGTCCTGGCCCGCGAGCAGCGCAGCAGCGCGGTCCTCGACGAGCCAACTCACGCGCTCGGCGATCCCGCTGCCGGCGAGGGCCTGGACGGCCGGCAAGGCGAACAGGATGTCGCCCATGGCGGAGAGGCGGACGACGAGCACCGAAGCCAGGCGATCCAAGGCGGCCGCAGGCTAGCAAAGGGTCTCTGTGCGTGGACCCTGCCATCGCTCGCATGTAAGGTCTTCGGCTGCATGCTTCGGCCCGCCCTGCCGCCTGGTCTCGAAGCGACCCACCTGCTGCACGAGCGCGGTGCGTATTGGGTGCTGGTGCGGCGTGACTGGGAGGCCGCTTTGCCCGTGGGCGCGCTGTTGGACGGCGCTCCGGTCGGCGCGTGGGGGGAGGTCCAGGCGCACGGCCTGAGGGGCCGCGGCCCGATCCATCTCGTGCGGACGGCGCGGGGCGTCGTGGTCGCGAAGCGGTACGAGCGCGGCGGCGTGCTGGGCGGGCTGCTCCGGCATCGCTATGGCGATCCCGAGCGGCCGCTGCGGGAGGCGTGGGTCGCGGAACAACTGGCGCGGCGCGGTTGCCGCACTCCCTGCGTGGTCGTCGCGCGGGGTCGACGTACCCTCGGGGGTCTGTGGGAACTGGAGATCGGCACCGAGTTCCTGCACGGGGCCGTGGACCTGCTGCACGCCCTGGAGCGACGCCCGGCGGAGGCCGAGCGTCTCGCGGAAACGGTTGGCCGGACCTTGCGTCGCGTGCAGGATGCGGGCCTCGATCACCGCGACCTGCAGGTGCGCAACCTGCTCGTCGGGCCCGAGCCGTACGGCGACTTGGCGATCATCGACCTCGATCGTTGCCGCGTACGGCCTCCCCTCAGCGCCGGGCGGAGAATGGCGGCCTTGGCGCGCTTCGCCCGGTCGCTGGTGAAGCAGGGCGTCCTCCCCGCGGATCTTTCGGGGCGGCGGCGAGATCTGCGTCTGTGCCTGGTCTTCGCCCGACAGGCGCTGGGACCGTCCCACCGAACGGCGCTGCGACAGATCCTGCGGACCACGGCGCGTGCGGTCGCGCGCCACCGGTGGTCCTGGGGCCAGCAGGCGCGGACGCTCTGAAACCCTCGGAATTCGCGGGCAAACGTGGGGGCGCCTCATAAGATGACATGGGTGTCAGCAGTTGATGCATAATTCCGCCTCGACCGTTGCATATGCATCTTGTCGGATCGGCGCGTTGCGGTAGACTTGCGCCCTCGCCCGGCGGATCTGATCCCCGGGGCCATTCGTCGTGCGCCGATTCTGGACGGGCTCACAAGGCCGACTCGGTGCGCAGCCGATGACCTCCCCTCGGATTCCTTCGAGCTTTCCCTGTTACGGCATCCCTCGTTTCCCCGGAGACATCATGCGATTCACGCTCATCACCGTGCTCGCGGGCGCGGGTCTGGTCGCGCTGACGAATACCGTCGGCGCCCAGGTCCTCACCGACCTGCAGCCCGGCCGAAACTTCATCGGCCAGGCCAATTTCGGCACGTTCCGTTCCGAGAACATCGACGTCGGCGACGCCGACAACGACGGTGACCTCGACGCCATCGTCGGCAACGGCGGCGACGGCACCGCGCAGGCCAACAAGATCTACATCAACAGCGGCACGGGTGCGTTCACGGACGGTTCGGCCACGCGCTTCGCGGGCCTGCCCTCCGACACGTCGCGCGACATCGAGTTCATGGATCTCGACAACGACGGCGACCTCGACGTCTACGTGTCGAACCGCGGCACGACCACCAATGGTGGCGAAGTCAGCCGCTTCCACATCAACAACGCGGGCCTGCAGGGCAACCCGAACGTCGGCTTCTACGTCGAGCAGACGGACGCCCGGTGGGGCACCCTCGGCTCCGTGCCGCTGTCGCAGCAGGTCTCCGGCGGCAATGTCGGCTCGTGGCGCGACTTTTCGTGCGATTGCGAGTTCGCCGACATCGACGACGACGGCGACCTCGATCTGTTCCACAGCAGCTACGGCCCGAACATCAATGGCACCGAGCCGCACCGCGTGTTCACCAACAATGGCGCGGGCGTGTTCAACGAGCTGTTCCCGTGGGTGAACGCCAGCGCGGACATCCGCACGCACGCGCTCGACATCGATCTCGTCGACTTCGACGGCGACTTCGACCTCGACATCTTCAACTCGAGCCGTGACAGCCAGGCGCGCGTGTTCATGAACAACCTGTACGGCACCCCGCTCGGCACGGCTCCGTTCGCCGACATCACGCAGACCGCGCTCATCAACCAGGGCGCGACGCTGACGGGTGTCAACAACTACGAAGCCGAACCGGCGGATCTGGATGGCGACGGCGACTTCGACGTCTGGGCGAAGAACTACAACGGCAACCTCGACCGCGTTCTGCGCAACGACGGCCCCGTGGCTGGCGGTTGGAAGTTCACGCAGGTGAACTCGTTCATCGTGGGTGACCCGAACGTCGACGAGAACGAAGTCGACTTCGGCGACTACGACGGCGACGGAGACCTCGACGCCTTCGCGGCGAACTTCAGCGGCACCAACTGGATCTACCAGAGCGGTCTCGCGCAGGGGTTCACGCCGGCCGGCGGTCTCTACCACCGCACGGGTGGCGGCGGCAGCGCCGCGGCGGCGTTCCCCGAGACCCCGACCACGGGCGGCGGCAGCACGTCGCTCGACGGTGAGTGGGCCGACATGGACGGCGACGGCGATGAAGACATCCTGGTGGCCAACGACGCCAACCAGCAGAATTACTTCTATCGCAACGCCCTCGGTGTCCCGGACACGCACGCGCCGACCTTCTACCAGCTGCAGACGGTCACGTCTCCGCCGGCAGGTCAGCCCGTCGTGTTGCACGCGGCCGTGCGCGACAACTCCCCGTACTACCTCTTCACCTTCTACCCGGCGGTGCTCAAGTACACCGTCAACGGCGGCGCGGTGCAGACGGTGGATGCGTACGAGCAGGGTGGCCAGCAGTTCCGCGCCGTGATCCCCGCCCAGAGCGGCACGGTTGCGTACCACTGGGAAGTGACGGACATGGCCGGCAACACCGGTATCTCCGCCACGAACAACTACACCCAGGCTGGTGGCAGCCCGTGGACGAACCTCGGGTTCGCCCTGCCGGGCGTGAACGGCAACCCGTCGCTGGTGGGCACCGGCCCGCTGACCACGGGCAGCGCCGGCACGCTGACGCTCAGCAACGCGGCCGGTCCGGGCGCGACGGCGATCCTGTTCGTCTCGCTCTCGAGCACGCCGGCGCCGTTCAAGGGCGGCACGCTCGTCCCGGTGCCGATCCTGCTGCAGCTCACGCTGTTCACGGCGGGCAACCCGGGCAGCATCCCGCTGGGTTGGGCGTCGTGGCCGTCGGGTCTGTCGGGTCAGAGCCTGTACTTCCAGTACGCGATCGCCGACGCGGGCGCGGTCAACGGCGTTGCTCTCAGCAACGCTCTGCGGGCCAACGTTCCGTGACCTGACGTTCGCTGCGGGCGTCCCCACTCAAGGGAGACCTTGGTGGGGCGCCCGTGGCGGGCGCAAGGAATCGTAGAGGCCTCCGAGTCTCCCGAAGTCGGGAGACTCGGAGGCCTCGCGCCTTTCGCGGTTGCGGGATCCTGGCGCGGCCGCGTCGCCGCCTCGGTTCGGGCGCGGAGGGATTCCCGCGCCCGGCGCGCGGGCCGTGACGTCAGTGAAGCAGGTCGACCCAGTCGGCGGGCAGCGGGCCGCGATCGACGCCGAAGATCTCGATCAGGGCTGCGTGGGCGGCCTCCGACTCGACGGGGAAGGAACTCTCGAGCATCTCCGCAATGGTCTCCGCCGCAAACCGATGCTTGGCGGAGCCGAGCGCGAGCGCGATGCGCGCCCGGACGAGCGGCATCTGTTCGCTGCGGAGAGCGGGCAGAAGCTGCTCGGTGACCTGCGCGCTCGGAGAGCGCGCGGCCGCATCCGCCGCGTGGAGGCGCACACGCGGCTCGCTGTCGCGGAGCGCGTCGAGCAGCGCGGCCCTGACCTCGGTGCTCTCGGCGGAACGGATCGTCGACCCGAGCGCCAGAATGGCGTTGGCGCGCACATCCGGATCGTGGTGCCGTCGCCCGAGATCACACAGCTCGGGCGTCGCCGTCTCGATCTGCCCGATCTTCCAGATCGCGAGGAGCACATTGCGCAGCAGTTCGTCGTCCCGTTCTCCGAGGGCCGCCGCGAGTGCACGGACCGCGGCCGGGTGCGGTGACCGCAGACCGAGGTCGTTGGCGGGCACTCGGGAAAAGCCCAGCGCCCAAGCAGCCACGAGCCGTCGTTCGCGCGTCCCGGACTGGAATTCTCCGATGACCTGATCGAAGTGGGTGACGACCCGGACCGTGAGCAACTCCTCGATCGTCCTGGCATTCTGCCGCCTCTGCTCGGCTTGCCACGAGGGGAGCATGCGCTCGAGCGTCATGAAGAGTTCGGCCGTGGTGCTCCGTTCGGGAGCCGCCATGCCCTCCTTCAGCCGCAGCAGGAATTCGCGCTCGGCCGCCCGCTCGTAGGCGGCGGTTTCTTCGGCCGTTCCGGCCTCCGCGGCGGTTCGCGGGGGAGACCCGCACGAGGCTGCGAGAGCGGCTCCCAGGACGAGGCAATAGCGATGATTCATGTCGACTCCGACGACCGATCGCTCGACGGGCTTCCCGCACGGAGTGCCTCGCGTACGTCCGGAGGCAGCCGCGTCGGGCGGTTGGAAGCATCGACGCAGCCCAGCCGCGTGCTGCCGCGGGCGCGGACGATGCCCTCCGGGCCCAGCAGGCGATACGCGAAGCTGACCGACGCCCCGCGGACGTCGACGACTTGCGTTTCGACGACGAGCAGCTCGTCGTACTTCGCCGGCCTGAGGTACTGGAGCGATGCCTCGATGACGGCGAGTCTCAGGCCCCGTGCCTCGAGTCCCGCGTACGGCGATCCCGCGTTGCGCATGTGCTCGGTACGGCCGAGCTCGAAGTACACCAGATAGTGCGCGTGATAGACGACGCCCATGCTGTCGACCTCGCCGTAGCGCGGCCTGATCGTGAATCGAGAGACCGTCGTCATGATGGGTTCCACGAGCGTGCCCAGCACCCGCGAGGCGAGGCCGGGATCACGGGCCGCCAAGTTGGGCAATTTCGGATCTTTCGCGCAAGGCTGGTCGTTGCGGATCATGGGGGCATGTGGATCAAGCCGCTGCTCGTCGCGATCGCCGGCTGGCTCCTGCCCGGGGCCGGGCACGCCCTCCTGGGGCGGCTGGACCGGGCCGTGTGGTTCGGCAGCCTCATCCTCGGCATGTTCGCGCTGGGTGTCGTTCTCGGCGAGGGGGCGAGCGTCTCCGCGGCGCGCTTCCCGTACCACTACTATGGCCAGCTTGGCGCTGCGCTGCCCGCGGTCGTCGTCGATCGCATCTGGGGGCTCGCGCCTCAAGGGCGGACGATCGATCGGCTCGAACTCGGCCTGGTCTTCACCACGGTCGCGGGCATCATGAATCTGGTCGCGGTCGTGGACGCGTTCGAGCTTTCCCGCCGCGATGAGAGGCGGGCGTGATGAGTGTCGGTCCGCTCACGCTGGCAGAGCATGTGTTCTGGTTCCTCGTGCTCTCGCTGGGCGTGTTCCTCGTCTACAACACGCTGCGAGCGCCGTCGATCCGCGTGGCGGCCCGTGTTGGCCTCAGGAGGTGGCTGGCATTCGTGGCCGGCGCGGGCATCCTCGCCGTGGTCTCGCACTTCATCGAGGAGTCGCTCTGATCCGGTCAGCGTCGGAGGCTCCAGCGGCCGTCGAGTGCACGCCTGACTCGCCCCTCGAGTTCGAGCGAGACGAGTCTTGACCTGACGCCGCCCGGTGGCGCAGCCAGTTCCGCGGCGATTTCATCGGCCGTCTTCGCTCCCGCCGCCAAGGCCCCGGCAATCGGATCACCGGATCGGGGGGGCTGCCGAGTGTCGATCGGGTCGCGCTCGCCGAGCGCCTCGAGCAGGCCGAACTCGTCGAGCACGGGCGTGGCTCCGTCGGCGATCAGCCGATTGGTTCCCCGTGACGCTTCCGAATCGATGGGACCGGGCACGGCGAGGATCTCCCGCCCGAGGTCCGTCGCGTGATCCACGGTGATCAGGGCGCCGCTGCGCACGCCCGCCTCGACCACGAGGACATGGGTCGCGAGTGCCGCGATGATGCGGTTGCGCTTGGGAAAGGTCATCCGATCCGGTGGGCGACCGAGCGGAAACTCGGAGATCAGGGTGCCGCGCTCCGCGATCGCTTCCTGGAGCAGCACATGCTCGGGCGGATACGCCACGTCGATCCCGCAACCCAGTACGGCAATGGGCCAGGCCTCCTCGGCCAGAGCGGCTTCAAGGGCGTGTCGGTCGATCCCGCGCGCAAGGCCGGACGAGATCGCCCAGCCCGTCCGCGCTGCGGCCTGCGCGAGGCGTTCCGTCGTTCGTCGCCCGTAGGGTGTCGCGGCCCTTGCGCCGACGATGGCCAGGACGCGTTCCGGGGGCGGCCAGCGTCCGCGAACGGAGAGCAGCGGAGGTGGATCGTGCAGCCGCCGGAGCGCGTCGGGATAGTCGGTCGAGCGCGCAGGAACGAGGCGCAGTCCCAGGGCTGCGCAGCGCTGCAATTCCGCCCTCGCCCGCACCATGTCTCGGAGCGGGACGAGACGGCGGCTGAACCCCGCTGGAAGACCCGCCCTGATCCAGGCGTCAGGGGCACACTCGTACCAGCGCCGGCGGGTGCCGAACCCCCGCAGGAGCCGGCGAAGATCCGCCAGACTGCCACCGGCCAAGTGAGCGCACACCTCGGTCAGGGTCACCTGGGCGATCACGCGGGCATGGACGGATTCGGGACATCGCAGTTACGTTCGGAGGACGCCCTCGGCCGATAGGTGCCGGATGCGTGGACCTCCCGGACCTGCAGGGCTACACTTCGACTCCTCTGCATGAATGCAGGGGCTTGAGGGACAAGTGCTTACGTACAAGACCTGTTTGATCGCGCTGCTCGGCCTCGCATCTCTTGCGGCCAGTTCGGCGGCGCAGCCGTTGCTGCTCAAGGACCTGTCGGCGACCCGCGCTTGGCAAGGCTACGGCCCGCCCGGGTTCACCGGCACCGGCCTCCCGGGGTCTTCGAACCCCATCCCGATGGACCTCGGGCGAAGTTCGGCCATCGTCGACCTCGACGGTGACGGCTTTGGCGACCTCGTCGTCGGAGCACCGCTGGTGCCGACGAATCCCGCCTCCCAGGTACTCGACGATGCCGGGCGAGTCTACGTGTACTTCGGAGGACCGGGCCTCGGCTTGCCGGGGACCGCCGGCACGTTCAGTTTTGCCGCCTTCCCGAACGGAGCCGCCATCGAGTTCGTCGGCGATCCGGGTGATCGCATCGGGTCGTCGATCGCCGCCGCCGGTGACGTGAACGGCGACGGCCTGCAGGACGCGATCATCGGCGCACCGAATCACACGATGGGTGCTCGGGAAGCTGCAGGCGGCGCCTACCTGCTGCTCGGTCGAACGAACTTCAAGTCGCTTCCCAAGAAGATCGTGCTCTCGTCCTTCGCTGCGACGCCCGGCAACAAGGCGATGTTCATCCAGGGGGCGAGGTCGTTCGGCTTGTCGGGGTCCTCGGTCTCGGGAAACGTCGACGTGAACGGCGACGCGCTTCGGGATCTCGTCCTGGGTGCGCCGCTCGACTCGACCAATGGCCGCAGCCAGAACGGCACTGCGACGGTCCTGTACGGCCAGCCGGGTTTCGCCACCATGACCCTGCTCGATCTCGACACGCAGGGGGCCGGACAGGTCACCGTGGTTCACGGCGCGACGGACTTCCAGTTCGTCGGTTTCTCCGTGAGCGGCATCGGCAAGTTCGACCCCGTCCTGCCGATGACGAACAACGCGCTGAGTCCGGTGCTGGGCGACGATGTCGCCATCGGCGCGCCGGGCACGACCGTGGGGACGAAGTTCTTCGCCGGTGCGGTGTACGCGTTGCGCGGCACGAACGGCGGCGTGCCCGCTGCGTCCTACACAACCTCCGATTTCGGTACGGGGCCGTTCAAGGCAGGCGTGGTCTACACCGGCAAGGATGCCGGGGATCAGGCGGGCTTCTTCGTGAATCGCGTGGGCAACCTGATCTTCGATGCGGACGGATACGAGGACTTCGCCATCACGTCCCCGTTCAGCGATGGCGTCGGCAAGCCGAACAGCGGGTCGATCTACGTCGTGGGCGGGTCCGTCATCGGCATCCATCCCCAGGGATTCGACCTCGGCCTCCTCGGCCAGAATCCCCCGACGCAGGTCGGCATCCACATCCAGGGCGCGGTCACCAATGGCGGCCAGCAGGGCGTCTACGTCGCGAATGCAGGCGACTGGAACGGGGACACCGTGCCCGACCTGCTCGTGGGCTTTCCGAACGTCACGCTGTCCGCGGGTACGGGGATCTTCGTCGGCGCAGGCAGGGCGCGCGTCCTGAACGGCCTGGCGACACTCTCCACGCTCGGCACCGTCAACCTGGGCTCGGTCGGCGAACCCTTCACGCTGATCTCCTTCTCGGGCGAAGCAACCGGCGACTATGCCGGACATGGACTGGCGGTCGGTGATCTCAATGGCGACGGATCGCTCGATGTGCACATCGGCGCGCCCGGCGCGTCCTCGCCCGCCAATCCGCTCGATTTCTCGGGCGTCGCAAACCTGGAGACCGGCCGTTCGCACGTGGTCTACGGCCCATTGCTCCGCATCGACTCGATGACGCCGACGGCGACGCACTTCGGCGGCCCCAAGGTCACGCTGACTGCGACGAATCTTCCGGCCGGCGCGACCCTCAAGGTCGAAGGCGTTCCGGCCGTGATCGACTCCCTCGTTCCGGGGACGCCCGGAACGCTGCAGTTCACGCCCCCGAAACTCGTTCCGCCAGGCGTTCCGGCCGACATCGCGCTGACGACCACGAACGGAAACGTGAACTACAAGGACTTCCTCACGTACAACCCGCTCTCGATTTCGTCAGGACCCAATCCGCCGACGGGATTCGAGTTCAATCCGGCCAGCTTCACCGGCAACGGCTTCTCCACGATCGCCGACACGACCGTCACGATCGGCGGATTCCCGGCCGCCGTCACGGCCATCGACGGCCTCGCGGGCACGATGTCGATCACGTTGCCGGACGGCCCTCCGGGCAATGTTCCGCTCGACGTCGTGATCACGAACGGCAACGGATCCGTGACGCTGACCGGGGCCATGACGTACTTGCCGCTCGTCGTCAAGTCGATCGTGCCGAACTCGGGCAAGCAAACGTCGGGGATCTTCGTGCCCGGTGCGGTGCCCTTTGCGGGCGAACCGGTGCAGCAGGTCGCCGTGACGGTCCAGGCCTCGGGCGCGCTGCCCCCCGATCTCGTGATCGCCTTCGGGACGGACGCGCTCGGCTACCGTCCGGCCGTCATCCAGTCGATCGTGGGCGACGTCGTCACGGTGGACGTGCCGTACTTCCTGCTGGGCCCGCAGAACGTGGTCGTGAACATTCGGGCCGGCTCGATCAGTTCCACCGACGTCGGCATTCTCGAGAGCGCGTTCACGTATCAGGCGAGCGACTTCACGGAGCTGAGCTCGTACCAGAAGCCGGGTCTCGATCCGCTCAAGCCGCCAGTGGCCCTCATGAGCGGTCAATTCACGAATGGCGGCCAGGTCCTGCTGCTGATCGGCAATCTCGCGGGAGCGCAGTCCCTCGGCGCCGTCATGTTCCTCGGAGTGGCCCTGGCCAACCCGCCGCTGCCGCTGCACGGCGGACTGTTCGGCATCAGTCTCACGAATCAGGTCTTCAGCTTCAGCCTCCCGGGCGGCGTTCCCGCCATCGCCATCTCCACGGCGATGCCGAACAACATGCCCGCGAGCGCGAACGGACTTCCGCTCTACATCCAGGTGCTCACCAAGGAGAAGCTCGGCGCCGTGACCGAGTTCGGCCTGAGCAATGTGCTGGTGATGACGATCCGGATCTGAGGGCGCGCCGCGGGCCGCGCTCGCACGACGCAGCCGTCGGAGACTTTCAGGAAGCGACGCGATCGAGAATGTCGGCGAGCGCCCGTCGGCCGCCGCCCGCCGAGTCGGCGCGCAGGCCGTAGAGGTAGTGCAACGCCTGCGCCGTGACGCGCGCGATGCTCGCCCCGAGCACGACCGGGTCCGTCCGTCCGGGAACATCGACCTCGACCTCGACCCGCGCGCCTTCGGGGAACCAGCCGCGGTCGTTGCGGATGACGCGTACTCCCAGCCCGCTCGGCGAGATGTCCACGAGGCGCCCTGGAACCTGTTCCCGCTCGCCGCGGATCGTCACCGCCAGCCGCACGCGCAGGCCCGGCAGGGAGCGACGGTCACCCCGGCGACGCTGGCAGGGGGCGACGAGCGACGGCGGGTCGAGCACGACAAGAGCGCTCGTGGCACGATCCCGGTACGGCGACCACTGGTGGATCGAGGTCAGGAACGTGTGCACGGAGCCCTCGGCGTCCGTGAAGAAGCCGCGTACGGCCGCGCCCGTGCGCATGACACCGACGAATCCCTCCGGCAGAGACGTCGTGACGTGGATGCGTGCCTTGGGGTCGGCCGGCAGGAGACGACCCGTGCACTGCACGATCTCGCCGTTGACGAGGATCCACAACTCGAGCGGGTGCCTGGCCTCGCAGGCCGAGGAGAGTGGCTGAGGCAGCAGGTGCGTGGCGCCCATGCCCGTCCTGATCGGCTGCGCGGCTTCAGGAAGTTGAGGCGCGGCCCTGAAGTGCTTCCAGGCCCTTCTCGAACGCGCCTTCGGGCGCGGGCTCGAGGATCTCGAGCGCCCCGGGGGCTTTCACGGCGATCAGCACCGGCGCTCCGCGGGTGCGTTTCTTGTCGCGGCGCAGCCGGTCGCCGAGGCCGCGCAGATCGACGGACCAGGCGACCGGCAGTTCCCAAGCCTCCAGTGCGGCGCGCAGCCGGCCCTCGAGCCCTTCGGGCGCGCCCGGCAGGTGGCTGCCCAGGCGCGCCGCGCACAGCAGACCGAGGCCCACCGCCTCACCGTGGAGCAGATCCGGAGCGGCCGCCGACTCGAGCGCGTGGCCGAACGTGTGGCCCAGATTGAGCAGTCGGCGCGCGCCGCGGTCGTACGGATCGCGCGCGACGAGATCCGCCTTGACCGCCAGGCAGTCGCGGATCATGTCGATGGCATCGTCGCGTGCCGCCTTGAGTGCGGCGCGTGGAATTCGCTCGACCCGCGCGAGCAGGGGCTCTCCGGAAATCAGCGCGGTCTTGAGGACTTCAGCCATGCCCGCCGCGAGTTCCCGACGCGGCAGCGTCGCCAGCAGCGTCGGGTCGGCGAGCAGCCGGGCAGGCGCGTGGAACGTTCCGATGGAGTTCTTCCCCCGGCCGTGGTTGACGGCGGTCTTGCCGCCGAGCGCGGCGTCGACCTGTCCGACGAGCGTCGTCGGGACCGCCGTCCACTCCAGCCCGCGTCGATGGAGACTCGCCGCGAGTCCTCCGAGATCCGTGACGACCCCGCCACCGATCGCGAGCAGCTCACCGTCGCGGTCGATGCCGGCAGCGTCGAGCGCGAGCAGCAACTCGCCGAGCTGCGTCCAGTTCTTGCGGGCCTCCCCCGGCGCCAGCACCAGATGGGGGTGGCGCATGAGGCGCGGGGGCAGCAGCGGCGCCACGTGCGCGTCCGTGAGGACGAAGGTTCCGCCCGCGGCCGCGGGCGCGTCCGCCAACCCGGCCAGCAGGCCGCGATCGACGCTGACCTGCGTGCCGTTCACGCCGGCGACGAGCCGGTGGCGTCGCCGTGTTCCGAGTCCGGTCGGGCGCCTTGCGCGAGCCGCCGCTGGCGCGCGAGCCGTGCCTGCCGCGCGGCGACGGCGGATGCGCGATCCCTTCGTGCCGCCCACGCGAGCAGGCCGGCAACGACGACGACGAGTCCGATGGTGACCTTGATGAGCAGGGACGGCAGCACGCTCGGGGGCGCGTGGTAGATCGTCATGCGTCGGGCGGCGACGACGGCGGCGGTGTGCGGCTGGCCGGAGCGATTCTCGTACGAGTAGCGGCGGAAGTAGACGCCGTCCACGTCGAGCACGGTGCGGCGCAAGACGGCGTCCGCGGGCGGCGGGTCGAACGACCAGACGAGCGCCGTCCCGCGGTTGCTCGTCAGCCAGATCCTCCAGATGAACGGGACCTCCAACGGGTTCTCGCCGCGCGGCCCGAGCGGCAATTGGTCGGCCCAGGCCAGCAGGCCCGAGACGCGCACGACCTGCCCGCGATACGCCTCGGTGTGCTGCATGAGCTGCACGGCGGTGATCTCGGCGGGCGGCGCGCCGCCTGGGAGGAAATCCTCGTCCGGGGCGTGCCGCACGTAGGAGAGGACGTCGTAGAACTCGGGGCTCTCGAGCGGCTGGCTGGCCTGAGTCAGATCGTGATCCCGGACGCGCGCGAGCGCCCCGGGGCCCAGTTCGGTGACGGGCGCGATCGGCCAGCTCGATCTCAGCAGTTCCTCCGCGATGACGATCGGACCGACGGCGAAGGTTCGATCGGGGCGCAGCATCTCGTGCTGCTTCAAGTAGAAGCCGGCCAGGCGGACGACATCGCCCGGACGGCAGTCGTCCGGCTCGGTGACGACGAGATACGTCCATGAGTTTCCGGAGGCGTCGCGCACTTCGCCGCGCCCGGCGGCGCCCGGGGGGCCGCCGGCCTCGTGCCAGACGAGTTCGCCGCGCACCCAGACCGGCTGCCCGCGTCGCGCCGCGCTCTCGACGGCCAGCGTCTCGGCGGACAGCGGCTCCGCACCGAGCACCTCCAGATCGCCGTAGACCAGCAACGCGGCCTGATCGAGCAGGTGGCGCGTCGGTCCGGGCTCCAGCACGACACGATCCTCGCGCCGCTCGTCGCTCACGGACGCGAGTTGCGTCGCGTCGACGCGAGCGAGCGGCGCGACGATCCGCGGCTCCTCGGGTGGCGGCACGTCGTCCTGGCCGGAGTCGGGATCGACCTGCCGATCCATGTTCAGGATCAGGATCACGAGCAGCGCCACGAGGGCGACGCTGTAGACGACCAGGCGGCGCAAGGCGTGGCTGCCGGACTTGCCTTCGAGGGCCGAGCGGCGGATGCGCTCCTTGTCCATCAGCTCACGCCCGTCGCGGCGCGCACGAGCGCCTCGAAGAGGCGCTGCTGGCGCGGATCGCCCTCCATGCGCTCGGGGTGCCACTGCACGCCCACGAGGAACGGCACGCCGTCGGCCTCCCAGGCTTCGATGATGCCGTCCTCCGCGACCGCGACCGCCCGCAGGCCGCGACCGAGCGCGTTCACGGCCTGGTGGTGCTCGGTGTTCACCAGGAGCTCGCGTCCGAGCCATTCGCCGATCTTCGAGCCCTCGGCGACCGTGATCGCATGCCGTCGCAGGAAGGTCGGGTCCTTGTGGTCGAGCGCGCCACCGAGATCGGGGATGTGCTGATGCAGGCTTCCCCCGGCCGCGACGTTCAGCGTCTGCATGCCGCCGCAGACGCCGAGCGCGGGAGCGCCGCGGTCGAGCGCCGCGTGCGCGAGCAGCAGTTCGGTCGTCGCCCGCGCCGGGTGCATGAGTCGTGCGGACGGATGCAGCGCCTCACCCCAGAGCGCCGGGTCGAGGTCGTCGCTCCCCGAGAAGACGATGCCGTCGAGGCGCGAGAGCAGCGTGCTCGCCTCGCGTGCATCGCTCACGAACGGGAGCGGCACGGGGAGCCCGCCGGCCCGCAGGATGGCTCGGGCATAGGCGGGTTTGACGTCGGGGCGGCCCTCGGCGTCGGACGTGCTCGTCACACCGATGAAGGGGCGCATGCGGGCCGATTATAGTGGTCGCCATGACCGCGGCGACAACGGCATCGCGCCTCGACGCGCTGCTTGCCGGCCTCATCGATCTCGAGCGCTCGCGTGCCTTTCACGAGGGACGCATCGCGCTGCAGCCGGGCCGCATGCAGGCGCTCCTGGACGCGCTGCCCGATCTGCCCGAGCCGCGAGTCGGCGTGCACGTCGCGGGCAGCGAGGGCAAGACGAGCACGACCGAACTCATCGCCGCCGGGCTTCGCGCCCACGGCCTGCGGACCGCGACCTACACCTCGCCGCACCTGCGCGACGTCCGCGAGCGATTGCGCATCGACGGAGAGTTCCCTCCCGACGCGCTCCTCGAAGAAGCCACGGCGCGGGTCGAGGCGGCGGTGAGGCGAGCGGGCCTCCAGCCGAGCTACTTCGAGTTCGTGACCGCGCTCGCGCGCTGCCTCTACGCACTCGCTTCCGTCGACTCCGTCGTCTGGGAGACGGGCCTGGGGGGGCGTCTCGATGCGACGCGCCTCATGCCCGCTCGGCTCGCCGTGATCACTACCATCAGTCTCGAGCATGTCGCCATCCTGGGGAATTCCCTGGCGGCCATCGCGCGCGAGAAGGCCGGCATCGTGCGCCCGGGCCGGCCGGTCGTGCTTGGCGCCGGGATTCCGGGCGAGGCCCTCGACGAGATCGTGCGCATCGCCGGAGAACTCGCGGCTCCCGTCCTCATGGCGCCGAGCGGCGGGCCCTCCGCCGCGTCCCGCAACGTCTCGCTCGCTCGCCGGGCGCTGCAGGCCCTCTCAGCGGAGGGCGCACTGCCGCCCCACGGGCCCCGGATCGACGAGGCGCTCGCGGTCCATCGCGTCGAAGGCCGACTCGAGCGGCGCGGGCGCGTGCTGTTCGACGGCGCTCACACCGTCGCCGCGATGGGGCTCCTCGCCCGGTCGCTCGCCGCGGAGCCGCTCGGTGCCGTCGTGTTCGGCGCGACGAGCGGGCGCGATCCGGCCGCAATGCTCGCGCCGCTCGAGGCGCTCGGCGTACCCGTCTGGCTCACGCTCGCCCCCGGAGGACGCGGCATCGCCTGCGAAGTGCTGCAGGCGGCGCTCGCGCCCGGAGTCGTCGCGCACGTGGTCCCCGATCCGCCTGCGGCGCTCTCGGCCGCGCTCGAGGCGGCGCGCGACCGTACCGTGCTCGTCACCGGCTCGCTGCATCTCGTCGGCAGCCTGCTGTCCAGGCTTTCGTGCTGAACGGCCGCGTTCTGATCGCTCTCGCCGCGCTCGCGGCCGGTCTCGGTGTCGGCTGGTGGTCGGAAGCCTGGTGGGAACTCCTCGCGCGCTCCGCGGCCGGGGACTCGAGCACATCGCTCCCGTTCGTGCCGATCGCGTGGGCGTGCGCGGGGCTCGGCGTGCTCGTCGGGCGCCGCGTCGGCGGCGGCACCGAACTCGCAGCCTGCCGCTGGTGGGGGGGAGCCGCCTTCGTGGCGCTGCTGGGCGCACGCCTCTCGGGCGGCGTCCTGGAGGCTGCCGCACCGGGTGCCGCGGCCTTTTGCGCAGCGGCCGGCCTGGGGGCCGTCTGCCAAGCGTCGGGATGGTGGTGGGCGGGGCTGGCTGCGGCATGGGGAGCGGGGCCCGAGGTGCTCGGCGCCACGCGCGCATCGGTCGGGCTGGGCGCCGCTGCGCTGCTCGGCGCCGCGGTCCTGGCCGGCAGCGCATCGACGCCCCGGTGCGACGGACCGACGCGTACGGAGCGCCCCGCGCTCAACGAGATCCTGGCGGGCCTGCTCGCCGGAGCGTGCGTGGGATTCGCGGGCACCGTGGTCGTGTCGTGCGCCTGGCAGGCGTCGGTCGTCGGAACCGCGACGCCGGCGCAGGTCGTCGCTTGGCTCTCGGGCGGCGCCGCACTCGGATGCGCCGCACTCGCGGTCACCCGCGGCGTCGAGGCGCGCGGCGCGCTGGCCGCGTTGCTCGCGCTCGGAGCCGCCGCCGGCGTGTGGTCGATTGCGCGCGGCGCGGGGCCGCACGTCGCCGCGGCGCTGCTGGGCGGCGCCGGCGGCCTGTGCGTCGTCCGATCCGCCGGGCCCGCGCTCTTCGGCGGAATGGCCGTCGGTTCGTTGTTCGCGGGCGATCCGCGCAGCCTTGCGCTGCTGCCCGCGTGCGGCACGATCGCGGCGGCCGCCGCGGCGCTGTGCGCGGGTCGGCCGCGGGCGGGGACGGCCGTGCGCAGGCCGCGGCTCGTACTGCTGCTCGCGTCGTTGCTCGCGCTGCCGACACCTTGGTTGCTCCCCGCGCCGGTGCCGTTCCCCCGTGGAGACCTCGCCGGCCGCTACGACGGCTCCGCGGGTGTTCCCAGCATCGACTCCGAGGTCCGGATCGACGGCTATGCGGGTCTGGACTCGCGCGCACTGCAACCGATCGCGTTCCGTGCCGGGCGCCTGGCAGCGGCGATGCACCCGGCGGCGCGGTCCGTCGTCAGCCTGTCCACCGTCGACGGCGCGGCGGTCGCGGGACTGCTGGCCTCCACGGGCGCGGCACGGCAGGTCTGCGTGGTGTCGCCGGCCTTCGAGACCTGGGCGCAAGCCCGGCGCACGGCCGCCGCCGCCGCCGCGGGCGGATCCGTCGCCGAGATCGTCGGGGGCGACGAACTCGACTGGCTCTCGCGGCACGAGGCCGCCTGGGACCTGGTCGTGATCGGCCCGCCCGATCCTCCGCGGCGCGACGAGTCGCGTCGCCACGGCCGGGCGTTCGCCCAGGCGGTACGGCGGGCGCTGGCCGCCGACGGCGTCGCCGTGCAGTGGTACGCATTGGCGAACATGGACTGGCCGGCGTTCCAGGCGGCCGCCTCCGCGTGGCTCCGGGTCTTCCCGGATGCGCGCGCCTTCGTGGCCTCGCCCGGGGGCGCTGCGCCCCTCGTCGCGCTGGTCGGCGGGCTGAGCGGCGGCCTGCCGGATGCCGCAGCCGTCGATGCGCTGCTGGGCGCCCGCCCGAGCCCCTCGGGCCCGAGCGCGGCGGTCGATGTCCATGACGTTTATCTCGCCGACGCCTGGAGCCTGGCGCGCGCCGCGCGCGCCGGCGAAGACGCCGAGGAGCCGGTCGTGTCGTGCTGGCGCGATCCGTCATCCGGTCGTCAGCCCTCGCCGCAGCGGGCGGCAAGGAATCTGCGCCTGCTTGCGGCGCTGGCGGCGCCGCTGGAGACCGCATCGCTCGCGGTCCGGCCGGCCGACGAGAAGGACGACCGGCGACTCGGTGCGGAACTCACGGCCCGCTCGGCGGCCCTCGTGGCGCTGCTGCACGCCGCGGCCGCCGGCATCGAGCTGGAGGCTGCCGTCGACGGCGCGCTCTCGCCGGACCGCGTCTCGGCGCTCGAGGCGGAACTCCACTCGGCGCTGCTCGCCGGGTGGGCCGCCGCGGGAGGCCATCTCGACGTGCGCGACGCGCTGCTCGAGCGCTCGCTGCGGCTCACGCGCGATGACCGCTGGCAGGCGGCCGCCGCGCTGCTCGACGGCGCCGGGCGCGTGCATCCCGACGGCAGGCTGCTCGGATTGCAGTGCCTCGTGCTGCTCGAACTCGGCGACGTGGAGCGCTCGCTCGAGGTCGGACTGCGGGCGCGGGATCTCGCGTCGGAGGACCGCACGGTGCTGGTGAATCTCGGCAGCGCGCTCGTGCACGCCGGCCGCGACGAGGAGGGCCGGCAGGTGCTGCTCGCTGCGCGCCGCGCGTACGCGCCGCGGCCACTCCCCGCGCAGGCGGGCGCCGCCCTCGACGTCCTCGAGCGCGCGCCCGGCGCGGTTCAGGCCGCGACCCGACTGCTCGAGCGCCTCCCTCCGGGCGACCGCTGGAAGGACGTGCTCCGCCGCCTGCTGAGCGACGCTTAGGAGCGGGGGCCGCGGCGGCGCGACTCGGCGCGCGGGCGTCCGCCCAGACGGACGACCGTCTGCGCGCTGCCACGGAGCGCTTCGACCTCGGCGGCCGTCAACGGGCGCGTCTCGCCCGGCCGCAGGCGGCCGAGTTCGACGGGACCGATCGAGAGCCGGATCAGGCGCCGAACTTCGTGGCCGAAGCGCGCGAACACGCGGCGGATCTCGCGCTTCTTGCCTTCGGTGAGCATCACGCGCAGCACGCTCTTCGTGCGGCCGGGGCGCACCATCTCGATGCTGATGGCTCCCGTGCGTCCCTCGGCCAGCCAGATGCCGTGACGCATCTTCTCGAGCGCCGATTCCTCCGGTTGGCCCTCGACCTCCACCTGGTAGACCTTGCGGATGCCGAAGCGCGGGTGCGTCACGAGGTGGCAGAGTTCGCCGTCGTTCGTGAGCAGGATCGCGCCCTCGCTGTCCACGTCGAGGCGGCCGATCGTGTACAGGCGCCGATCGCGCATGTTCGCCGGCGCGTAGTCGATCGCCCGCAGCGTCCCGGCGCGGGTCGTCGCGCTGCAGATCGCGCCCCGGGGCTTGTTCAGCAGGACGTGCAGCGAGCGCTGGACGTTTAGGCGCTCGCCGTCGCACTTGATCGTCTGCGTGTCGGGGTCCACCTGCACGCCGAGCTGCGTCACCACGCGTCCGTCGATCTCGACGCGCCCCTGGCGGATGATGTTCTCGCACTCGCGGCGGCTGGCGACACCGGCCGCCGCCATGAGCTTCTGCAGTCGCTGCTTCGCCATCAGGGGGCCTCCACGGCGAGCAGTTCGAGGTCGCGGCCCGCGACGCGGGCCGACCCGACCGTGAACACGGTGTCGCCGGCGGCGAGATGCAGCTCGTCCGCGCCGGCGCGCAGCGTACCGCGTCCCGCGAGCACGGTCAGGATCGCCCAACGGCCCACGGGCTGCAGCGCGACCTCCGAGCGCACGCGCGCGTGGCCGAGCGTGAAGGCCCGGCAGCGGATCAGCGCGTTCCACGCGTCATCGACGTCGGGCGCGCGCCGCACGCCTTCCGGGGCGTGGTCGCGGCAGGCCTGCGACGCCCGATCGAGATGCACCGGCCGCCCGCGGCCCCAGTCGTGGATGCGCCAGGTCGTGTCCGAGTTCTGCTGGATCTCGAACAGGGTCACCCCGGGGCCGATGGCGTGGACCGTGCCGGCGGGGACGAGCAGCGCGTCGCCCACGCCGACGGGCACGCGCCGCAGCAGCCGCTCCACCTCACCGTCCGGCGCACCCGCCGCCACGCGCGCCAGCAGCTCGGCGCAGCGCGTGCCGGCGGCCGTCCCGAGGTAGACGCAGGAGTCGGCGTCGGCCTCGACCACGAACCAGGCCTCCGTCTTGCCGCGTGCGAGTCCCTGCCGCCGCGCCACCTCGTCATCGGGATGGACCTGCACCGACAGCACGTCGCGCGCGTCGAGGAACTTGACGAGCAGCGGGAAGGACTCCGGTGCCGGGCAATGCAGCGCGGCGCCCTCCCGCCGCAGCCAGTCGGCGAAGGCCAGGGGGCGGTCGCGCAGACGCGACGGCGCCGACGCATGGCAGCTCGCGAGCCACCACTCGCCGACCGCCGTGCCGCGCGGCGCCGACGGGGGAGCCCAGCCGAAACGCTCCGCGATGCGCGTGCCGCCCCAGGGACGCACGACGGGCTCGGGGGCCAGGTGGAAGGCGCAGGCGGCGCTCATCATCGCTCCGGGGTCCCGGCGCGTCCGTGTCCGGGCGCGCCGCGGGCGTGGAGCCTAGAGCGAGCGGCTGATCTGGTCCAGCAGTCTCATGAGCGCGGCGTCGTACGCGGGCTCGGAGATGTCCTCGTCGGCAACCCATTCCCGCCAGCGTGCTTCGCGGAAGTCTGGATCGTCGCTCGGATCGAACTCGGGGAGTTCGCTCATGGGGGGGGCGAGGCCTTGAGTCGTGGGTGCACGTCGCAGGTGAGGTCGCGGCCGATCGCGGGGCGAGGGCCACCGACACTATCGAAGTCCGCGCGACCGGACTTGAACACGTTGCACGCGAGTCGCGTCAACCCGGATCGGAGCGCCCGTAGACGCAGACGGCGCTCGTGCCGTACTCGCGGCGACGCAGCATTGACAAGTCAAGCAGCCGCTGCGGCGAGAGCCGCGCGACGGGCGTTTCGATCGCGAGGCAGGCGTGCGCGGCGAGCACGCCCGGCGCCGCGAGCGACGGCGGCACGGGGTGCAGGTCGGCGAAGGGCGGATCGGCGAGCACGAGATCGAACCCGGCCGGAGGTGGAGCGAAGCGCATGACGTCGGCCACCAGCACCGTCGCTTCGGGCACCTGCAGGCCGGCCGCGGCGAGATTGGCGCGCAGCGCGGCGAGCGCGCGCGGGTCGCGTTCGACGAAGGTCGCCGCGGCGGCCCCGCGGCTCAGCGCCTCGATGCCGAGCGCGCCCGAGCCCGCGTACAGATCGAGGACGCACGCGCCCTCGACGCGCGCTCCGAGCATCCCGAAGAGCGCCTCGCGGACCATCGCGCGGGTGGGGCGCGTGACCCGACCGGCGGCGACCTCGAGGCGCAGTCCCTTGAAGCGGCCGGCGATGATGCGCGGCGCCGTCGGCGGGGGGGATCGATTCAAAAGAGGCGGGCCGAGGGGGTAGCGTGGGCGATTCGCGACGATACCAGCCGCGCCCCGCAACCCGAGTCCGCCCGCCGCCATGGATCCCGCTCCCGCTTCGCCGCCGCCGCGCCGTCGCGCGGACGTCGTCGTCAGCCTGGGGCGCGAGGATCGCCGGCGCCTCGCCGCCGCGCGGGCGGCCCGCTCGGTCACCGTCTATCTGATCGTCGCCGGCGGGCTGCACGCGGTCCTCATCGGTTGGTGGTTCGCCGGCTACCTCGCCGGTGCGGACGCGGTCGAGACGCGCACGCTGAGCGCCACGCTCGACGACCCGCCGCCGCTCGAGGAACTGGTCCCGGAGCCGGCGCCCGAGCCCGAGATCGAACCGCCGCCCGTCGTGCACGAGGAGGTCGTGGTCGAGCAGCCCGACGTCGACGAGGCCAGGGACGATGTCGAACTCGTCACGGCCCCGGTCGACCTGATCGGCCTCGGGGGACGCGGCGGGGGCGGCGGCGGCGGCAGGCGCTCGGCGCTGTCCGACGTCCCGGTGCCGATCGAGGCCGCGGGGGCCGGCGGCTCGCCGTTCCGGTCCTTCGTCGAGGACCTGCGCGCGCGCGGCATGGACGTGGCCTTCGTCATCGACGCGACGGCGAGCATGGATCGCTTCATCACGCGGGCGCGGGCGACCATCGACGACATCATCGGCGACCTCGCGACGGTCGTTCCGGACCTGCGCCTCGGGCTCGTCGCCTACCGCGACACGACCGACGACTGGCTCACGCAGAGCGTGCAGCTCACCGACGACCGCTACCAGATCCACAACTTCCTGATGGACCTGGACGCCAAGGGTGGCGGCGACTTCGAGGAGGCCGTCGACGCCGGCCTGCGCGTCGCGATGGAAGGGCTGAGCTGGCGGTCGGGGGCGCGGCGCGTGATCATCCTCGTCGGCGACGCTCCGCCCCACGGCGCCGACGAGTCGGCGGTGCTCGGCCTCGTGCGGGGCTTCGCACGCGACGCCAACTCCGCCGTGAACGTGCTCTTCACGGGCGTCGATCCCGACGCGGAGCCGACCGAGCGGGAGCAGCAGGCGCGCTCGTACTTCGACCGCCTCGCGCGCGCCGGCGAGGGGCTGCTCGCGGATCTCGTCGCCGACCGCGACAGCCTGCGCGAGCGCATCCTCGACGCGAGCTTCGGCACGCTCTACGGGGCCGAACTCCGCGACCTGCTCGAACACCGCCGCTCGGACGGGCGCCGCCAGCGCATCGTCGAGGAACGCGTGAAGGCCGGCAACCGCAAATGGTTGCTGCAGGAGCTCGGCGATCTGCCGGTGTATCCCGCGATCGTCGAGGGCTGCGTCATGCTCTTCGATCGCAGCGTCGCCGAGCGCGCCGTCGCGCTGCTCTCCGACGAAACGCTGGCCGTGGCCGTGCGCTCGGCGGCCCTGCACGTGCTCAAGAAGACGCTCGTGCCCGGCCTGGCGCTGGACGTGACGCGCCCCTTGGCCGAGCAGCAGTCGGCCCTCGCCCGGCTGCGTCGCGAACTCGAGCGGATGGCCGGTCCGCGCCCGCCGCCCGCGCCGCTGCCCGGAGCACCGCCGCCGCCGGGGCGCTGAGCCGTCGCTTCAGCGCCTGCCGTAGTCGAGCACCGGCGGCTGGCTGGCCGCCCAGGCCCGCCAGGCGGATTCGACCTCGGTGCTGCTCGTCGCGAAGGCCTCGGCGAAGGCGGCGTCGTGCAGCACGGAGGGGTCGCGCCGGTCGGCGTCCGCGTCGCGCCCGTAGGCCGCGACATACAGCCGGAGCTCGGCGGATCGCGACGAGAGCAGATAGTCCAGGAAGCTCCAGCAGACCGCGAGTTCGCGGCTGTCGAGGCGAGAGAGAGGCTGGCGCAGCACCTCGCGCAGATCCGGAATCTCCGCCTGGCGGCGCTCGTCGCTCAGGACGTTCACCCACGCCGTGTAGTCCTCCCAACCGGGCACGAAGGGCTCGACCGGGCGGCCGCCCTCGTCGACCGGCGCCGAGCCCATCGAAATCGTCGCGTAGCGGTTCACGCGGCCCTCGAGACGCGTCGTCCACGCCCCTTCGAGCCAGCCCGGGATCGGCCGGGACCCGAAGGACTGCTGCACGAGGATGCGCGCGTAGTGGTGGACGAGCAGGCCGAGCCGCGCTTCGGTCGGATGGCCCGTGTGCAGGACATGGTCACCTTCGGCGACGACCACGATCAGCGACTGCGGCCAGAGCAGCGCGTAGTTCGTTCGCGAACGCCAGCGTTCGCGCTGTGCATGTGCCAGCGGGTAGCGCTCGATGAAGCCGGGCTCGTGCAGGCGTTGCATCGCGGCGGCGTCGGGCGGCAGCAGGATCGGCACCCACGACGCCTGCAGGCGCGCGCCGGTCTCCTCGTCCGGCGGCAGCGCCTCGAGGAACAGGGCCTCGGCGCGTTCGAGACCGAGGCGCAGCGCCGCGGTCGCGTCCTCGGGCAGACTCGCGAACAGCGTGAAGCGCCCGCTCTCGGTGGCCTGCACGGGCGACCCGAAGATCAAGGGCAGCGCGTCGAGCGCCGCGCGCGTCTCCGCGGTGCGCGGCGGCAGCCACTCGTCGCCGTGGCGCACGAGCCCCCGCCGCCGCATGACCTCGTCTTCAGAACGCCAGGCTCCGTCGTCGTAGATCAACCCCTCGGCGCGTCGCGCGGCGGCGTGCTCGGCGACCCAGGCGGCGAGTTCGTCGGGATCCATCCAGCGTCCGTCGAGCCGCACGCGCCCCAGCAGTTCGTTGGCCAGGGGATGCTCGGGATCCACGGCGAGCACGTCGCGCAGCAGCGCCTGCCGGTGCTTCGTCAGCCCCTGCTCGGCCGCCCAGTCCGAGAGCTCGAGCAGGCCGTCGACATCGTCGTCCCGCAACGCGGCACGACGGGCCTCGACCTCCTCGGCCGGCGTGCGCTTCTCCTCGATGCGCGCGATCTTCGCCAGGTCGACCTTGAGGGTGCCGAAGCTCGACTCGACCGTCAGCTCGGTCGCGGTGCGCGCGACGATGCGTCCCTCGAGGCGGCGGCCATCCTTGAAGTGGATGATGTCCGCCCGTGCGGCGGGCGCGGCCAGCGCGAACAGCACGAGCATCCGGACGGCGGTCTGGGGGCGGCCTGCGTGCATGCGCGTCTCTCCCGGTTCCGCCGGGTATCTTGGGCCCCTGCATGGAGGACGTCAATCCGCAGCGCATCGGCGTGTGGCGAACGGCGGCGGCGCTGCCCGGCGGAACGGCGCTCGTCGCCCACGACGACCGCGGGCGCCGCGGCGTGGTCAAGCTGCACGCCGACGACGGTCCCGACGGCGCCGGCCTGGCGGAGGCCCGCAGGATCGGGCTGAGGCATCCGGGCCTCGTCGCCTGCCTCGACGTCGGACGCCACGTCCCGGACGGCCGCATCTTCACCGTGAGCGAGTTCGTCGAAGGCGTGCCGCTCGCGCCGGGGTTGGCCGTCGCCGACGCGCTGCGCCTGGCGCGCGCGCTGCTCGCGGCGCTGCAGAGCCTGCACGAGCATGGACTGCTGCACCGCGATCTCAAGGCCGGCAACGTGCTCGTGGAGCGACGCACCGGGCGCCCGGTGATCATCGACTTCGGGTTGAGTTGCCCGATCGACCAGGCCGGCCGGCGCGTCGTGGCGGGCACGCCGCGCGCCATGGCGCCCGAGCTGTTCCACGGTCGCGCCTGCAGCGTGGCGAGCGATCTCTGGGCGGCCGGTCTGCTGCTGGCCGAGGCCCTTTCCGGGCGCGAGCTGTTCACGGCGCGCGAGCCGTCCGCGATGGCCGCCGAGCGCGCGGCCTTCACGGGGCTCGCCGGGGCCGACCGCTCCCGGATCGCGTCGCCGCCGCTGGTCGCGCTGCTCGAACGGCTGCTCGATCCCGATCCCGACCGGCGGCCGGTCGACGCCGCCGCGGCGCTGGCGGCGTTGCCGATCGTGTCGGAGGCCGCGTCGGCCGCCGAGCATCGCGAGCGGCTCGACGCCCGCCTCTCGGGAGCGCTGGCAGCCCATGACCTGATGCGCGAGCGGCGGTTGCAGGCGCTGCAGCGCGGGGCGCAGTGGATCGACGTGCTCGCGGACCCCGAGGCGACGCCCGATGCGTTGTGCTTCGCGCTGCGCGAGATCGGCAGCCTGGTCCCGCAGGCCGCCGAGGCCCTGCGCGCCCAGCTCGAGGCGACGGCGAACCTGACGCGCACGCGGCCGGCGCACGGCGTCGCGCTCGCGCGCGCGCTCGCGCGGCAGGTCGACCTCGTGTTCGACGTCGGCGCGCCGGACGAAGGGCCGCGTCCGTTCGTCGACGAGATCGTGCAGCAGCTCGAGGGCGAGTCGGGCGTCGAGGTCGTGCGCCGTACGCCCCTCGAGCCGGAGCGCGCGGCGGCCGTCGCGCAGGCCTGGGTCGGCTCCCGCGCCGTGATCGAGCAGCGCCTGCGCGACGCCGGACCGCTGTCGCTCGCCGCTCTGGACGACGCGCTGCAGGAACTGCAGCGGCTCGGCGGCGTGCGCGCGGGGGCCGAGGGCGTCGCCGTCGACGAGACGGCGATTCCCGCGGGTTGGCCGGCGGCCGGGTCCGAGCCCGCCGTCGTCGTGGAGGACGCGGCGAGGCGCGAGCTGCTCGACGTGCTGGCGATCTCCGGCCTGCCGCTCGCCGCCGGCCTGCTGACGGCCGTCGTCGGCCGCGACGCTTCGGCCGACCTGCGGGCGCTCGAGGCCGCGGGCCTGTGTCGCCGCGTCCGCACGACCGCCGACGAGGCCTTCGTGCTCGCCGACGCGCGCTTGCGCCGGGCGCTCGGCGCCCGCGCGGCGCTCGACGCGGCGACGCGCGCCCGGCTGGCGCTCCAGCTGCTGCCGGCCGAGGACGAACCGACGCCCGGGATCGCGGCCGTCGTCGCCGAGATCCTCGGCCCCGATGCGCCGGCCGGCGCGGACGGTGCGCAACTGACGCGACGCCTGGCCGCGGCCGCCGGCGCGTTGCGTCGCGCGGGGCGGCTGCCGGCCGCCGTGATCCTGGCGCGCCGCGCGTGCGCGGGCGCTCCCGACGACGCACCGGGAGTGCGTCAGCTGCACATCGATCTGGTGGACACGCTCATCCGGGCCAACGCGCACGACGACGCGCTGGCCGAGGTCGGGCGTGCTCGCGAGCGTCTCGGCGACGATCAGGCCCTGCTCGTGCGCGAGGCCCGCGTCCTGCTGCTGCGCGGACGCGCCGACGACTGTGCCCGGGCGCTGCAGCGGCTCGAGCCCGACGCGCTGCCGCGCGACGACGCGCTCCTCGGGCTGCAGATCCGCGCCATGGCGCGGCAGAACGTCGGCCATCTCGACGCGGCGCTGGCCGACGTGCACGAGGCGCTGCGGCGGGCCGGCGACGCCGACGACCGGCGCGTGATGCCCCTGCTGGAGCGGCTGGCCGCGATCGAGGAGAGCCTCGGTCGCTGGGACGACGCCACGCGCCACTACGAGGCCTGCATCGCGATGGCGCGGCGGCTCGGCCACGAGGTCCTGATCGGCAGTCCGCTCTACAACATGGGGCGCGCGATCCGCATGCGCGGCGAGAAGCGCCGGGGCTTGGCGCTCATGGAAGAGGGGGCGCAGCGGATGGAGGCGGCCGGCGACCACGTCGGCCTGGCGACCGCGCTCAACGGACTGGGGTCGGGGTGGCTGGTGCTCGGTCACGTCGACCTGGCGCGTCGGCACCTCGCCCGGGCGCTGGCGCTCGGCCGGCGCCTCGGCGACGAGGCCTTCGTCGGCATGGTGCTCAACAACTCGGCGCGCGCGCTCGCGGCCGAAGGACGGCTCGACGAGGCGCGGGATCTGTTCGATGAGGCGCTGCTCCTGCGGACCCGGCG
Source organism: uncultured Phycisphaerales bacterium (assembly GCA_964490005.1). GTDB lineage: Bacteria > Planctomycetota > B15-G4 > B15-G4 > B15-G4 > CAZBBB01. The sequence goes on from CAZBBB010000003.1 coordinate 42,465, forward strand.
TCGCGACCGGCGCGGGCAGGCGGCGGTGCGGCTCACGCGCGCCCGGCTCGCCGTGCAGCGCGGACGGCTGGAGGAGGCGCGCGGCGATCTCGACGCGGCGCGCGTTGCCCTCGAGGGACTCTCGTCCCCGGAATGGGAGACGCAGCTCGACCTGGTCGAGGCGCGGTGGGCGCTCGCGCGTGGCGAGCCGCAGGCCGCGAGCGCGTCGGCGCGGGCCGCCCTCGCGCGCGCCGGGGTGCAGGGCTACCTCTCGGAGGTGCTCGAGGCGCGCGACCTGCTCGGCCGGGCGCGGGCCGACGCGCTGATGGACATCGACGTTCGTCGCGAGGAGCCCGGGCCGTGGCTGGCCGATCTGCTGTTCACGCGGGCCGGCCTGGCGGATTCGGCCGAGCGCGCGCAGGCCGACGCGGAAGCGGCGCTGGCGATCCTGGCCGATACGCCCGACGGGCCCATCGAGGCGCGCGGCCTGCTCGAGCGCGCGCGGCGCGACCTGACCTCGGGAGCGGAACTGCTCTCGGCGGGAGACCCCGACTATGGCAGGTTGGGGGAGCTGCTCGCGCGCGTCGCGCGCGACCTCGACCGCGCCCGCACCTTGGTCGACCTGCATGACCTGCAACCGCTCCGGCAGCCGCTCGACGAGGCCCTCGGGCGCTCCGCCGCGCTGGGGGAGAGCGGCGACGTGACCGGGCTGGCCCGCCTCGCCGAACGGCTGCGCATGCTCGAGCGCCTGTCCGAGATCAACAAGGTGCTGAACTCCGAGCACGACACGCAGCGCCTGCTCGACCTGATCGTCGACAGCGCCATCGAACTCACCGGCGCGGCGCGCGGCTTCCTGATCCTCTTCGAGGGGCGCGCCGAGGAGTTCCGGGCGGCGCGCTGCATCGACGAGAGCACGATCCGCAACCCCGAGTTCGAGGTCAGCCACTCGACGGCCCGACGCGTCGCCAAGGAAGGGCGCCCGATCCTGACGGCCAACGCGATCGACGATCCGCGTCTCGCGAGCGCCGCGTCGATCAGCGAGCTGCGGCTGCTGTCGATCCTGTGCGTGCCGCTCGTCTCGCGCGACCGCACCCTGGGTGCGATCTACCTCGACCACCCGCGCGTCGTGGGGCGCTTCGACGAGCGCCATCTCGAGGTCGTCACGAGCCTCGCGGGCCAGGCGGCCATCGCGCTCCAGAACGCGCGCCTCTCGGAGGGGCTGGCCCGCTCGAACGACGAACTGCGCACGTCGCGGGAGGAGGTCGCGCGGCTCAACGAACGATTGCAGGCGCGGCTGGTCGAGCGCGAAGCCGAACTCGAGACGGTGCGCGAATCGCTCGACGCCAGCCGGCGCGCGCTGGCCCTGCGCTACGACTACTCCCGGATCATCACGCGCAGCCCGCGCATGCACGAAGTCCTCGACCTGCTCGACCGCATCACGGACACCGACTTCCCGGTGATCATCCAGGGCGAGAGCGGCACGGGAAAGGAACTGCTCGCGCGGGCCATCCACTACAACGGCGCGCGTCGCGAACGCAACTTCCTGTCGATCAATTGCGCGGCGATCGCCGAGCCGCTCATCGAGAGCGAGCTGTTCGGTTCGGTGCGCGGCGCCTTCACGGGCGCCGACCGCGACCGCAAGGGCCTGTTCGAACAGGCGCACGAGGGCACGCTGTTCCTCGACGAGATCGGCGACATGAGTCTCTCGGTGCAGAAGCGGCTGCTGCGCGTGCTGCAGGAGGGCGAGTTCCTGCCGGTGGGTGGACGGCAGGCGCGTCGCGTCGACGTGCGCATCCTGTGCGCGACGCACCGCGACCTCTCGGCGATGGTCGCCGAGGGCACGTTCCGCGAGGACCTGTTCTACCGGCTCGCCGTCGCGCGCGTCCGCGTTCCGCCCCTGCGCGAGCGCAGCGAGGACATCGCGCTGCTCGTGCCCCACTTCCTCGCGATGCACGACGGCGGCGAGCGCGCACTGCAGCCCGAGGCGCTGCGACTTCTCGAGGGCCTGCCCTGGCCGGGCAACGTCCGGGAGTTGGAGAACCTGGTGATGAACCTGCTGCTGCTCGACCGGGAGGGCGGGCCGATCACCGCCGGCCTCGTGCGGCGGGTGACGAACGGCGCCCCCGGCGGACCGGCCGGGCCGTCGGCCGCGGGCGACGAGGCGGGCGACGAAGCGGGCGCCGAGGGCTCGATCCGGGATCGGTTGACCGCGTACGAGCGCAGCCTGGTCCTCTCGGCCCTGCGCCGGACGGCCGGGAACAAGGCCCAGGCCGCCAAGGAACTCGGGGTGGGGGTCCGGACCCTGTACAAGATGCTGGCCCGGCTGGGCCTCGATGAGGCCGATTGAGGGCGGTTTTCGAGGGCAAGCAGGCCTGACGGATTCAGGCGATCTGCGTTTCGCCTGAAAGGTCCTATACTGGGGCCTCCTGCCAGCGCCCGCCCTCCCGGCCCTCCCATGCGTCTGCCCCGTCCCGGTCGCCTCTCCGCCCTCCTGCTCGCCGTGCCGCTCTTGGCGCTGCCGGCGGCGGCCCTCGTGGTGCGGCTCACGGTGCACTTCTCGGCCTCCTTCGACACGGCCACGGCACCGGGCACGATCCTGCCCGTGGCGGACATCGGCTCCTTCGCGACGACCGCGCCGCCCGACGAGTTCGTGGTCGTGCCGGCCCCCGGCAAGGGCAGCTGGCTCAAGATCCAGGACGGCGGTGTCGCCGCCGACGCGGTCCTGACGGGCCAGTTCCACAAGCCCTTCAAGGGGACCGAGGTCACCCTCAGCTTCAGCGCTTCGGCGTCGCAAACGGACGCGGGCCTGATCGTCGGCATGTTCGACGACGGGGGCAGCGGCATGATCGACGTCGAGTTCGACGACGAGAGTTCGATCATCGTCGGCGACGTACGGGTCGCCGGCTACGACGAGGAGCAGACGGTCGGCCTCGTCGTGACGCTGCGCGACCCGATCGTGGGTCCCGAGACGTGGCACGCGGCGATCACCGTCGCGGGCGTCACGACCTTCGCCAGCGGTCCCTTGTCGCTGTCCAAGCCGCTCGCCGCCAACGTCCTGCGGATCACGCGTCCGGCGGGCAGCGGGCCGGCCGAGTTCTTCATCGACGACCTCAAGGTCGTGAGCAACGGACTCTCCCCCAACTTCTAGGGCGGAACACGCGTGCGGCTGCTCGTGACGGCGGGTGGGACGCGGGAGCCGATCGACGCCGCGCGCGTCATCGCGAACACCAGCACCGGCGCCTTGGGAGCCTGGATCGCGGACGAAGCCGTCGCCGCCGGCCACGAAGTGACCCACCTTCACGGAGTGCAGGCGGTCAGGCCGCGCGCCGAACCGCGCAGGTCCATCGTGTTCGACACGTCCGCCCAGCTCGCCGACCTCCTCGATACGCACGCACCCGATGCGGACGCCGTGGTGCATGCCGCCGCCGTCGCCGACTATCTTCCCGTGCGCGCTCCCGGGAAGATTCCTTCGGATCGCGACGAACTCGTGCTGCACCTGCGCCGCGCGCCCAAGCTCGTCGATCGCCTGCGCGGCCTCGCGCCCCGCGCCATCCTGGTGGGCTTCAAGTTGACGTCGGGTGCCGGAGAGGCCGAGCAGCTCGCGGCGGCGACGGCGCTGCGGGCGCGCGCGCGCCTCGATCTGGTCGTCGTCAACGACACCTCGCGGCTCGGCGACGCCGATCACGCGGCGGCGATCGTGGGAGCCGACGGCGTCCTCGCGCGGTGCAGCGGCAAGCGGGCGCTGGCCGCCGAACTCGTCCGCCGCGTGTCCCTGCTGCACGTCCGGGAGGCTGCCGCGACGTGAAGATCCTGCTGGGAGTGACGGGCGGCATCGCGGTCTACAAGGCCTGCGAACTCGTGCGTCGCCTGCGCGAGGCCGGCGACGACGTGCAGGTCGTCATGACGGAGTCCGCGACGCGCTTCGTGTCGCCGATGACCTTCGAGGTGCTCTCCGGACGTGCCGTCGGAACCTCGCTGTGGGGCGGGGCCGACCCGTCCATCGAGCACATCCGCTTGGCGCGCTGGCCGGAGCTGATCCTCATCGCGCCGGCGACGGCGCAGACCATCGCCCGGCTCGCGCACGGCATGGCCGACGACCTGCTCTCGACGGTCGTGCTCGCCGCGCGCGACGACGTGCCGGTGCTCATCGCGCCGGCGATGAACACCGCGATGTGGGACAACCCGCTCGTGCAGGCCAATCTCGAGCGCCTGCGCGCGATCGACGGCGGGCGACGTTACGCCGTCGTCCCGCCCGCGTCCAAGTCGCTGGCGTGCGGCGAGACGGGCGTGGGCGCACTGGCGGAGGAGGCCGTCCTGCTCGCGGCCGTGCGCGCGTCGACGCGCCCCCGCTGAGCGGGAGGCCGCGCTCAAGATCGTCGGCGCGGATGTCGACAGATGGGCCGCGCCGGGCGGAGGGACCGGCGCGCCACGCTCCTCCTCGACGTGCGATCGGGCCGTCCCTCCGAGCCGAAGCATCCGGGAACGCCGTACGACAGCCGCGGCCCGATCGCACCTTTTTCGTCGCGAGCGCGGCGGGCCGCGCCGCCGGCCGCGCGCACGCGACGTCGATATCATCACGAGGGTCGCATCGCTAGAATCCGGGTTTCGGCACGCCGCGCCGAAGCACGACACCCGGAGTTCCGCATGTCGCTCGATGAGATCCGCACGCGTGCCGTCGACATCCGCCGCCGCCTGAACCAGATCAAGGACTCCCTTTGACGTCCCCGAGCTGGTCGCCAAGCGCGAGCGCATCGAAGCCGAGATGTCGCGCGACGGGTTCTGGAACGATTCGGAGAAAGCGCGCGGAACGGTCGCCGAGCTGAAAAAGGTGCGCGCGCGCGTCGACCCCGTCCTGGCCCTCGAGGGCCGGCTCGACGAGTTGGCGCTGATGGTCGAGCTGGCCGCGGAGGACGGGGGCCGTGAGGCGCTCGCCGAGGCCTCGGGCATGGCCGACGAGATCGCCGCCGCCATGGACGGCCTGGAATTCCAGGTCATGCTCGACGGCGAGTACGACGAGGGCGCAGCGTATCTCTCGGTGCAGGCCGGCGCGGGCGGGACCGACAGCTGCGACTGGGCGGCCATGCTCCTGCGCATGTACGCCCGCTGGGCCGAGCGGCAGGGCTACGAAGTCGAGGTCATCGACCGGCTCGACAGCGAAGAGGCCGGCATCAAGTCGGCCACCGTGCTCGTGAAGGGGCCCTGGGCCTACGGCTACCTGCGCGCGGAAGCGGGCGTGCACCGCCTCGTGCGGCTCTCGCCCTTCGACAGCCAGAATCGCCGCCAGACCTCGTTCGCGGCCGTCGAGGTGAGCCCCCACCTCGAGGACGCCGAGGCCGTCGAGATCCGCGCCGAAGACCTCAAGGTCGACACCTTCCGCGCCGGCGGCGCCGGCGGCCAGCACGTCAACAAGACCGACTCGGCCATTCGCCTCACGCACCTGCCCACGGGCCTCGTCGTCGCCTGCCAGTCCGAGCGCAGCCAGCACAAGAACCGCAACACGGCGATGAAGATGCTGGCCGCCAAGCTCGCCGCGCGCGCCGAACTCGAGCGCGAGGCGATGCTCGCCGGGCTCACGGGCGAGCAGACGGACATCGGCTGGGGCCACCAGATCCGCAGCTACGTGCTGCATCCCTACCAGATGATCAAGGATCACCGCACCGACCACGAGAACGGCAACACGACCGCCGTCCTCGACGGCGACATCCAGGAATTCATCGAGACCTATCTGCGGAGCCGGCGCCGGTGAGCGCGGCTCGGAGAGGAGCCGCCGTGCGTCGTCGCGCCCTGATCTCGGTCACCGACAAGGCGGGCGTCGCGGAGTTCGCGCGCGGGCTCGAGCAGCGCGACTTCGAGGTGCTCTCGACCGGCGGGACGGCCAAGGCGCTGCGCGCCGCGGGCGTCGCGGTGACCGACGTCGCGGAGGTCACCGGCTTCCCCGAGATGCTCGATGGTCGCGTCAAGACGCTGCACCCGGCCGTGCACGGCGGCCTGCTCGCGCTGCGCGACGATCCCGGCCACCAGGCGGCGCTCGAGCGCCACGGCATCGGCGCCATCGACGTCGTCGCCGTGAACCTCTACGCCTTCCGCGAGACCGTCGCGCGTCCCGGGACGAGCGACGAGCAGGCCATCGAGAACATCGACATCGGCGGGCCCAGCATGCTGCGCTCGGCCGCGAAGAACCATCGCTTCGTCTGGGTCGTCGTCGATCCGGAGGACTACGCCGGCGTGCTCGCGGGCCTCGATGTCGAGGCGGGCGACGCGGGCGCGGGCCTGGCGCTGCGCCGCCGACTGGCGGCCAAGGTCTTCCGCGCGACGGCGGCCTACGACGCCGCCGTGGCCGCTTGGTTCGGCCGGCGGGACGGCGAACCCTTCGCCGCGACCTTCGTGCTCGAAGGGTCCGCCGGACGGGCGCTGCGCTACGGCGAGAATCCCGGGCAGCGGGCCGCCGTGTACGTGCGGCCCGGTTCCGTCGAACCCGCGGTCGCGACGGCGCGCATGCTCCACGGCAAGGAGCTCTCCTACAACAACCTGATCGACGCCGACGCCGCCCTCGAACTGGTGAAGGAGTTCGCCGAGCCCGCCGCCGCGGTGATCAAGCACACCAACCCCTGCGGCTGCGCCGTCGGCGCCGACGCGGGCGCGGCGCTCGCGGCGGCGCTGGCGGGCGACCCGCAGTCGGCCTTCGGCGGGATCGTCGCGCTCAACCGCGACGTCGATGCGGCCCTCGCCGCGCGCATCGCCGACCCCCAGGGCTTCCTCGAGGTCATCGTCGCGCCGTCCTTCAGCGACGAGGCGGTCGAGATCCTGGCGACGCGCTGCAAGTGGGGGCGCAACGTGCGCCTGCTCGCCTGCGGCGCGCTGGGCGGCGCACCCGACCCGGGCGAACTCCTCGTGCGCACGATCACGGCGGGCCTGCTCGTGCAGGAGCGCGACCTCGGCTTTCAGACCGAACGTCGCGACGTCGTCTCGCGGCGCGCGCCCACGCCGTCCGAGCTCACCGATCTCGAGCTGGCGTGGCGCGTCGCCAAGCACGTCAAGAGCAACGCGATCGTGCTCGCGCGCGACGGCGCCGTCGTGGGCGTCGGCGCCGGGCAGATGTCGCGCGTCGACTCGGTCTTCATGGCGGGCCGCAAGGCCGGACCGCGCGCCCGCGGGGCGGTCATGGCCTCCGACGCCTTCTTCCCCTTCCGTGACTCGGTGGACGGCGCCCACGCCCTGGGCGTCACGGCGATCATCCAGCCGGGCGGGTCGATCAAGGACAAGGACAGCATCGCCGCCGCCGACGAGCACGGCCTGGCGCTGCTCTTCACCGGCGCCCGGCACTTCCGGCACTGAGGGCGGAGTCGACGCCGGACGGCCCCTGCCGGCCGGGCCCGCCGTCGCGGCCCCACGTCCGCCCGGCGGGTGCCGTAGGCGTGCACCTTGACGGATCGGGCGGGCCGGCGCATCCCTGAGGGCTCATGGGCGGCAACGCAGAGCAGCGACCGCAGACCGGGCGAGCCGAGCTCGAGGCCCTCTGGCACGAGCACCGCCGCTGGTTGGCCGCCGTGCTGCTGACCCACATGCCGCGTGAAGCCGAACTCGAGGACCTGCTGCAGGAGGTGGCCGTGACCGTCGTGAGCCGCATCCACGAACTGCGCGACGAGGCCGCGCTGCGCGGCTGGTTGCGGACCGTGGCCGTCAACACGGCGCGCATGGCGGCCCGCTCGACCAACGTGCGGCGCGCCGTGATGCGTCCGCTCGACGCCGAACACGTGCAGGGCGTGGCCGCGCCCGACGCGGGGCCCGCGCGCGAGGCGCGCGCCGCCGCGGAGGCGGCGCTGGAGGCCGCGCAGCGCCTGCCCGAGGCCTACCGCGAACCGCTGCTGCTGCGCACCGTGCGCGGCTTGAGCCAGCGGCAGATCGCGCAGACGCTCGGCGTGCCCGAGACGACCATCGAGACGCGCCTGGCCCGCGCGCGGCGCATGTTGCGCGAACAACTGGGCGCCGCCGAACGTCCTCGCACGCGCGCCGCCAGCGCCTGAACCGGAGACGCCCGCATGACGACCCACGATGAGGACTGGAACGGCCGACACGACGACCGCGTCGTCGGCCGCATCATCGACCGCGTGGCGAGGCCCGAGGACTTCGCCGGCTTCCGCGAGGCGGCCCGCGCGCGGCCTGAGGCCTGGCACGAGCTGCTCGACGGTCTGGCCGACGATGCCGCGCTCGGCGCGGCGCTCGAGGCCCGTCTCGAAACGGCCGACGCGGTGCGGCTGCCCCCGTCCCGGCGCGCCGTCCGGCCGTGGGCCTTGCTGTCGGGCTGGGCCGCGGCGCTGCTCGTGTCGGCGCTGTGGTGGACGACGGCCGCCGTCGGTGGCTCGCAGCCTCCGCGCGGCGCCGACGATCTGGTCGCGCGGCAGGACGAGGGCGGCCTGCTGCCCGAGTCCGGCGGGGCCTCGGCGCCGCGCCTGCGCGCGGACGGCGATGTCGCGCAAGCGCTGCCACCCGGTGCGCAGATCGCCCGACCCGCCGGCACCGTCGTGGGGGAGCTGCCGCTCGAGATCCTCCAGACCCGCCGCCCCGAGAGCGGCGAGGGCCTCGAGGTCCTCTACCTGCGGCGCGTCGTCGAACGCACGCGCGTCGACAGCGTCCTCACGGTCGGCTCGGACGAGTTCGGCCGCGCCGTGCCCGTGTCGATCGACCCGACCTCGTTGCTCGCCGACCTGCACTGAACCACGCACGCCCTCCTTCCGGAGTCCCCGCCATGACGACCCTGCCCTCCCTGCTCGCCGCGCTGTCCCTGCTCTCGTGCCAGTCGGCACCCGAGGCGCCGATGGTCTGGAGCGCGGCGGAGCGGCCGGCGATCCATGCGCCCGACCGGCGCGGCGTCGCCTCGCTCAACGTGCATGACGACGACGGTTCGCTGGTGGTCGTCGTGCGCAACGGCAGCGAGATCACGGCCGTCCTCGACGGCGAAGTCGTCCCCGAGGAGCGCATCGTGCGCGACGGCGACCGCGTGAGCATCCGCTCAGCCGACGGGACGGTGACGCGCGTGCTGCGCCTGCTCGACGGAGGCGGCCTGGCCTACCCCTACGACGCCGAGATCGCGATCGCGCGACAGGCGCCGATGCCCGCCGGACCGCCGCGCAAGATCATCGGCGTCACGTCGAGCCCCGTCGAGCCGCAGCTCGCCGCGCAGCTCGGCCTCGAACCGGGCCAGGCCATCGTGATCAACTCGGTGACGCCGGGGCTCCCGGCCGACAAGGCCGGACTCAAGCAGCATGACGTCGTGCTGCGCCTCGACGGCCTCGGTCCGGTGACGAGCGGCCAGCTCGGCGAGACGATTCAGGCCCGCGAGCCCGGAGACGTCCTGACCCTGTCCGTGCTGCGTGCCGGCAGTCCGATGGAGATCCCCGTCACGATCGAGAAGCCGCGCGAGGGCGGCGCCGCGTGGGTCTACACCGTGGGCCAGACGGCCCCGAGCGCCGAGTGGTCGGGCCTGGACGCCGAGTTCATGCAGGCCTGGCGCATGGGCCAGGAGGCGCGCGTGCAGACGGACCTGGCGCGCGCCGAGTTCGATCGCGCGCGGGTCGAACTCGAGCGCGCCCACGAGCTGCTCGCCCGGCAGGCCGAGGAGCTCGCCGCCTCGACGGACGCCCTCGATCCCGCGGCCGCCTCGCTCCACGCCGATCGGCTGCGCGCGACCGTCGAGCGGCTCGCGGCGATCGAGCGGGAGCTGCCGCAGGCGCATGACGACGTCGGGCTGTTCAGGTTCGGCGACGGCAAGAATGCGCTCGTGGTCCCGCGCGGCTATTCGGTCGCCGCCCCGGCGCCGCCCGCGCCCCCGACGCCGCCGGCCGCGCCCGCGGCCCTGTCGGATGCACGCCTCACGCGACTCGAGGAGCGCCTCGCGCGCCTCGAGGAACTGCTCACGAAGCTCGTGGGGGCACCCTCGGACGACGAGGCCGACTCCCCCTGAGTCGGCTTCCGGGCGGCGGCGCCCTGGGGGGGCGCCGGGTGCCCGTGCGGTCGGAGAGTCCGGGGCATGGGAGAGATGCCCCGGGCTCTCCGGCAGCTTTCGCGCGCGGGGACGCCGCTCAGTCGGCGTACTTGACGCTGCAGCCGAAGGCGCGCGTGGATGTCGTCGTCACCGGCTTGCCGGCGGCGATCGCCGTGAGCGCTTCGCTCACCAGGTTCACGGCGCCCTTGGCGCCGGGCCGGCCGTCGTCGATCGCGCCGGCATAGCGCAGCACGCCCTGCGCGTCGATGACGAACATGTGCGGCGTCGTGCTCGCCTCGTAGGCGCGTCCCACCGAGCCGTCCTCGTCGAGCAGCACGGGGAAGGACACGCCGAACTCCTCGACGGCCCGGCGGTTGCGATCGAGGCCGGCGCCCTGCTTGCCCGGCGCCCCCGAGTTGATCGCCAGCCACGTGACGCCCTTGTCGGCCCACGCGCGGGCGAGCGCATCCATGTCGTTCTTCGGCTCGTGGTACGAACGCGTCACGGGGCAGTCGGGGTTGAACCACTCGAGCACCACGGTGCGGCCCTTGCCGGTGTAGTCCGAGAGGCGGTGTGACACGCCGTTCACGTCGCTCAGCGTGAAGTCCGGAGCCGCGGCCCCGACCTGCGCCACGAGCACGGCGAGGGGCGCCGGCTCGACGGGAGCGTTTGCCGGGGCGGCGGGCTCGTTCGCGGCGGCCTTGGCGCCGGGCGAGGCGCCCGTCTCCGATCCCGCGCAGCCGAGGCCGGCGAGCAGGATCGACGCGGTGACGAGGGACATGAGGCGGGCGGGCATGGGCGAGTCTCCCGAAGGGCGCAGGGGCGCGGTCAGAGCGGCCGGTCGAGCCAGAGGAACTCGGGCTGCGCGACGCGGCCGCGGATCTCCAAGGTACCAATCAGGCGAGCGTCGGTGGCGGCGGACGGGTGCAGGCGCAGCAAGAGCCTGTCGCCCTGCGCTTCGCCCTCGTGCGCCAGGTCGGCGAAACGCACGCACTCCGCCTCGGGATAGAAGGCCATCCACCGGGCGCCGGGAGCGCCGATCGAGACCGTCGCTGAGTCGTCGACCACCTCGAGGCCCGCGGCATCGAGGTCGACGTCGCGCGCCCAGCGCCTCGTGACGGCCTCGAAGCGCGGCCGGTGATCGGAAGGCCGGGCCTCGGCATCGGTCGCGACGAGCGGCAGCGTGAGTTCGGCGTTCGCCCGGCCGAGGACGCAGGTCTCGGCGCAGACCATCCAGTCGGTCTCGACCGCCAGGCGCGCCTCGCGACCCGGCACGGCGTCGCTCGGCACACGGACCGGGATCACGACCAGCAATTCGCTTTCGTGGACATGGTCGAGCAGGCCGCCGGCGCCGAGATGACGCTTCGGCGCCGGCCAGCGGGCCGGGAGCGCCTCGTAACCCGCGGGGAGCCTGAGTGCGATGTGGAGCGGAGCGCCGCTGTCGCTCGGCTGGTGGCCGTAGACATGCCAGCCCGGTTCGATCCGGAACGACGCGCCGATCAGCGCCGTGCGGCCCGGCACGAGCGCCGTGTGGCCCGACAGCAACTCGAGCGTGACCAGCGGCGCCTCGACGGGCGACGGCGCCTCGGCGCCTCCCGCGTCGGGCGGCGTCGACGGGGCGTCCCGGCCGCGCTCGGGCGCGCAAGTGGCGAGCGCGCCGCAGACGGCCAACAGCGCCGGGAGGGTGGCTCGGAGGGCGGATCGGCGCATCGGGGGCGCATGATAGCCTCGCTTCGCGCCCCGCGGTCCCGCGGCGGGCGGAGCGCCGACGGTGCGGGAAGGATCTGCGGGCGAAGCGGCACCAAGCGCGGCGGGCCGTGCCGCGGAGGCCGTCCCTCCGATCCGAGCGGGAATCGAGATGAGCGAACCCGACCGCAGCGAGGATCTGGCCCTCCGCGATCGCGTGCTGGCGGGCGATGCCGACGCGGCGCGCGCGTTGTTCCGCGACCATGTCGATGCGCTCTACGAGTTCATCCACTACCGCGCCGGACGCGAGCGGGCCGCGACGGAGGACCTCGTCCAGGAGACCTTTCTGGTCGTGCTGCGCCGCTTGTCGAGCTTCGACGGCCGCTCGTCGCTGCACACCTGGATGTGCGGCATCGCCCGCAACCTGCTCGCCGGGTGGCGGCGCAAGCGGCGACCGCAGCGCCTGTCGGACCTGCTCGAAGGCGCCGACTCCGAGATCTTCGACGCGCTCGCCGAGATCGAGACGCGGGACCTGCCCGAGGAGCTGCTCCAGCGGCGCGAGACGGCCGCGCTCGTGGGGGCGACGCTCTCCTCGCTGCCGCCCGGCTACCGCAGCGCTCTGCTGGAGAAGTACGTCGAGGGCCTGTCGGTCGTGCAGATGGCCGAGCGCCGCGGCAAGAGTCCCAAGGCCACCGAGTCGACGCTGCAGCGGGCGCGCGTGGCCTTCGCGCGCGTCTTCACGCTGATCAACGGCCGGGCCGGAGGCGAGCCGTGAGCGACGCCTCGCCCTTCGAGCGCAATCTGCGGGCGCTGCTGGCCCGCGCCTACGTGGCCGAGCGGGCCGACCCGGACTGGCGCGCGCGCGCCGAACTCAGCTTCCTCGCGCGACACGCCGAACTGTGCCGGCCGCCGCGTCCCGCGCCCGCAGGCGAGGCGGCGCGTCCGGCGCGCCTGGCGCCGTACGCCGCGGCGGCCGCGCTGCTCATCCTCGTCGGCGCGGCCCTGTGGCTGCGGAGCATGACGCCTGCGCCGTCGCCGCTCGAGCGCATCCTGGCCGGCGGCGACGCGGCCGTGCGCGAGGCTCCCGAGGCGCCGTGGCGCGCCCATTCGACCTCCGTCGGGTACGGCTGGACGAGCGACACGTCGTTCGAGGCCTGCACGCCGGCCACCGCGGCGCTGCGCGTCGAAGGGCTGCCCGTCGGCACGCTGCGCATCGAGGCCGGCGGCCGCGCTCGTCTGCAGCGCGACGGCGACGGGCGGCTCACGCTCGCCGTGCTGCTGGGCGGCGTCGTGCTCGCCGACGGTCGATGGGTGCGCGCTCCCGCCCAACTGCGGCTCGATGAACCGCAGGCGGAAGGCGCCTTGCCGGACCCCGCCGAGCGGACGGGGCTCGGCGATCCGACCCGGATGCTCGACGCGCCGACCGCGTCGCGGATGCGCGACGCGCCGCCGTGGGGTGGCCGGGTCGTCGACGCCGAGACGCGCACCGCACTCGAGGACTTCCGCGTCGTGCTGGTGCCCGACGACTTCATGTCGGGCGCGGGGCCCGTGGTGCGAGCCTTCCGACAGGCCGGCGGCGCGTGGAGCTGGGACGCGCCGACGCCGGCGGCCTTTGCGCTGTGGATCGTCGCCGAGGGTTACGCGCCGCACGTGTTCGGCGCGCTCGGCCAACCGCCCGGAGCGCCGCTCGACGCGGCGCTCGCGCGCGGCTCGGGTCCGGTGCGCGGGCGCGTGCTGGGCGCCGAGGACGGCCGGCCCGTCGCCGGTGCGCTCGTCGTCTCCGAGACGGATGCCTGGTCGCACGTCCTGGGGCTCGATCCCGACGAAGCGGCCGGCGAGGCGGCCGCGGCCGTGCTCACCGACGCCGAGGGACGCTTCGAGCTGCGGGACCTGCGCCCCGGGCCGCAGGTGCTGCGCGCCTCGGCTCCCGGCTTCGCGCCGGCGTGGATCGCCGACCTCACGCTGGACGCCGGCGAGACGCGCGAGGACCTCGAACTGCGGCTCGGCGCCGAGGCGCGCGTGAGCGGGACGGTCTACTCCGCCAACGGAGCCCCGTTCGCGCGCGCGATGGTCCTGGCTTCGTTTCCCGGCGCCGCGGCGCGCCGGCCGCGCCAGACCTACCAATACGCCTTCACCGATCACGACGGCCGCTACGAACTGCGCGGGCTGCCCTCCGAACCCGGCGTCGTGCTCCTGCTCGGGCGTCCCGAGGAAGGTGCAGGCGGACCTCCGGAGATCCGCGCCCTCACGCCCGTCGCGGGGCGCGAGACGGTCGTCGACTTCGGCGAGCCCGTTGCGCGTCCACGGCTGCACGGCACGATCGTCGACCACGCCGGGGCGCCGCTGGCCGGGCTCACGCTGTCGCTCACTCCCGAAGATACGGCCGGCGTCGCACCGGCCTCCGCGTGGCGCGGTCTCGTCACGGACGCGTCGGGGCGCTTCGAGTTCCCGCGGCTCGCGCCCGGACGCTGGCAGCTGTTCGCGGGGCGCGGCGCCGGGACGCAGCTCGTCCTCGTGCGGCGGCTCGAGATGCTGCCCGGCGGGGATCACCGCCTCGATCTCGCGCTCGCGGGCGGCCGGATCTCGGGGCGCGTCGTCGACGCGGGCGACGGCGCGCCGATCTCCGCGGCGCTCGTGATCCTGCTCGCCGAGGAGGGCGGCGGGCGACGCTTCGCCGGTCGCGTGATCCCCGCGGCCGACGGGACCTGGGAGCTGCCCTTCATGGGCGCGGGCGAGTACCACGTGGTCGCGCTTTCGACCGGTTCCTGGCACGCGCCCGCACGCTCGCCGACGTTCATGCTCGCGAGCGACCTCGACGAACGCGTGGTCGACGTCGCGCTGCCTCCCGGCGGGGCGGTGGAGGTCTTCGTGCGCGACGAGCAGGGGCGGCCCGTCGCGGCGGCGCACGTGAGCTTCGTCTCGTCCGCCGGCGAATCGCTGGCCTTCTCCGACCTGCCCGTCACGGATGCCGAGGGTCGCTACGCTTCGCCCGGGTTGCCGACCGGCGCCTGGCAGGTGCGCGTCGACGCCGAGGGCTTCGCGACGGCCACCGTTTCGGTGGCGATCGAGCTGGGCGTGTCGGCGCGACTCGACGTCGCGTTGACGCGCTGAGCGCGGAATTCCGGAGAAGGATGGCGAGGGCGCACGCCACCAAGGCCGCGTCTCGACTCGCAACGGCCGCGACGCGGCCACTCGGACCCCGGAGATCCCCGATGAAGCCCCTCTCGATCCTGCTGCTGGCGTCGGCCGCCTCGCTCGTCGGCGGCGGCCTCGCCGCCGTCCTCCATGCCGACGCGCGCTCGGGCAACGGCGACGACGCGACGGCGGCGCTGGTCCGGCTCGAGCAGCGTCTCGACGCGTTGTCGACGGAGCAGCTGGCCCTGCGGGAGTCGGTCGAGCGCCTGCGGATCTCCGAGTCCGCGGGGCGCGCGGCGCAGCCGCTCGGCCTGCATGAGATCGACGCGGCCATCGACCGCGCCCTCGCCGTGCGCTCGGAGGCGGCCGCCCTGTCGCCGGGCGGGAGCGCTCCGGCCGCGGCCGGAGCCCCGGCGCAGGAGCCGGAGGGCGGCGACCTCGACGAGCTGCTCGCGCGACTGACCGCGCCCGACATCGACGAAGAGGGTTGGCAGGCAGTCTGGGGAGAGATTCGCAAGGCCGGCCTGATGGCCGAGGCGCTGGCCTGGTTCGAGCACCGCGCCAAGCTCACTCCCTCGGACCCCGACGTGCACGTCGCGCTCGGCGGCGCGTACATCCAGAAGATCTTCGAGGTCGGCAACGGCCCCGACGCGGGCATCTGGGCGACGAAGGCCGACCGCGCCTTCGACGCCGCGCTGGCCCTCGAGCCGGGCAACTGGGACGCGCGCTTCAGCAAGGCCGTCTCGCTCTCGTTCTGGCCGGCGCTCTTCGGCAAGCAGCCCGAGGCGATCGCGCACTTCGAGACGCTCGTGCAGGCCCAGGAGGGCCGCGCCCCCGAGCCGCGCTTCGCCCAGACCTACCTGCTGCTGGGCAACCTCTACGCGCAGACGGGCAAGGCCGACCGCGCCCGGGAGGTCTGGGAGCGCGGGCTGCGGTACTTCCCGACCGACTCCGAGCTCATGGCGAAGTCCAAGCCGTAGTCGAGCGGGCAGCCCGGGGGGGCGGGCGTCGGGCGGCGTGTGGCGGGATGGTGGCACGCCTATCGGGCGCGCAGGTGCGCGGCTAGACTCGGCCGATCATCGATTGACCCCCGGTCCTCCCGCCGGCAGCTCCCATGCCCATCGTCCGCGCCCGTCTGGTCCTGCCGGCACTCGCATTCGTCCTGCTCGCGACGCGGCTGTGCGCGCAGTCCGGCTTCGAGCGGATCCTTCCGGCGCAGACGCTGATGTTCGTCGGCATCGACAGCGCCGACGGCTTCGTCGAGGACTTCGAGCGGTCGGCGAGCGGCCGACTGTGGGCCGACCCGGGCATGGCCGGGGTGCGCGAGGCCTGCGCGGCGCGGCTGCACGAGCTGTCGCTCGCGATCCAGGAGGAGCTCGGCATCGACCTGCTGCAGCTCCCGCCGATGCTGCATGGACCGGTGGCGCTCGCCTGGCTCGAGGGCCTCGACCCCGAAGGGCTGGCGGCCGGGCGCCCCGAGTTCTCGTTCGCGCTGCTCGCCGACGTCGGCGACGACCGTGAGGCCTGCGAAGAGCTCGTCGCGCGCCTGTTCGCCCGGGCGGCCGACGAGCCCGACGTGTTCGTGGCCGAACAGACCGTCGGCGGCTGCGCCTTCCGCTCGATCTCGGCGCCGCCCGCGTCGGGCCCGCGGATGGTGCTGCGTGCCGGCTTCCGCGAAAGCGTGCTCGTCGTCGTGCTCGACGTGGGAACGCCGACGACGGACCACGCCCGGCGGCTCGTCGCCGCGCTCGCCGGTCCGGCGCCCGACCCGCTCGCCGACTCCGCCTCGTGGCGCGCATCGGTGGCCTCGCGGCCCGGACGCGGCCTGCGCGTGTGGGTCGACCTGGCGCGGATCGTCGAGCGACTCACCGCCGTCGCCACGGCGCACGACGCCGAGCAGAGCGGCGTCTGGATCCGCGGGCTGGGCCTGCCCGACCTGCGCACCTTCGCCGTGCACACGTCGCTGTCCCAGGCGGGCTCGCGCGCCGACGTGCAGCTCGCCTGGGGCGGGGACGGGTGGATCCCCCGTGTACTGCGACGCCTGCTCCGGCCGGGTGGGGCGCGTCTCGATCGGCTCGTCCCGGGCGACGTGCGCAGCGCCACCTTCGTGCATCCCGACCTGGGCGGCCTCTACGACGACGTGCTGCGCATGATCATCGAGTTCGGCGGGGCGACCCCGGCGGAGCTGGCCGAGGGCCTCGTCGAAATGGAGGAGACGCTGGGCTTCGACCCGCGCGCGGACCTGATCGACGCGCTCGGCGACGAGCTGGCGCTCGTCGTCG
The DNA here is from genome assembly GCA_964490005.1 of uncultured Phycisphaerales bacterium. Classification (GTDB taxonomy): domain Bacteria; phylum Planctomycetota; class B15-G4; order B15-G4; family B15-G4; genus CAZBBB01. The sequence continues at coordinate 59,529 of CAZBBB010000003.1, forward strand.
CGGAGGTCGATCCGGCCGAGGCCGTGCCCGGCTTGAGCGTCGAGCCCCTCAACGCGGCGGTCGTGGTCGAGCTCGACGACGCCGCCGCCTTCTCGGCGCTCGTCGACGACGTGCTGCGGCGCACGGGGCTGCACGCCGTCCGCAAACGGGGCGAGTTTCTCGGCAGCGAGATCTCCAACGTCACGGTCTTCCCGCCCTTCGCGGTCAACTTCGCGATCCTCGACGAGTTCGTCGTGGCCTCGCTCTCGCCGACGATGGTGCGCGAGGTCCTGCGCCGCGCGCACTCCGAAGGGGACGCGCTCGACGACCAGCCGGCCTTCGTCGCGCTGCGCACCGAACTCGGAGCCGACGCTGAGTTCGGGCTGCTGAGCTGGTCCGACGCCGCGGGCGACCTGAACGGAGCCATCGAGACGCTGCGGGGGCTGCCGGCGATGTTCGAAGGCACCGGGGAGCCCGTGCCCGACGTGCTCACCTGGCTCTCGCTGCTGCCGATGCCCGACGCGGCTCTCGTCGACCGCTACTTCACCGGGGGCTCGATCGCGACGATCTCGGTCGATGCCGAGGGCGTCATGATCCGGACCATCAGCCCCTGAGTGAGCCGCTGCAGGCGGGGCGCCCGCCGCGGCGCACGGATCAGGCGCCGGCCTTGAGCGCCTTGACCGCCTCGGTGAGCCTGGGCACGACCTCGAACGCGTCGCCGACGATGCCGTAGTCGGCGACCTTGAAGATCGGCGCCTCGGCGTCCTTGTTGATGGCGACGATGAACTTGCTCGTGCGCATCCCCGCCAGGTGCTGGATGGCGCCGCTGATCGCGACGGCGATGTAGAGCTGCGGCGACACCGTCTTGCCGGTTTGGCCGACCTGGTCGCCGTGCGGGCGCCAGCCGGCGTCGACGACCGCGCGCGAGGCTCCGACCGCGGCGCCGAGGGCCGAGGCGAGGTCCTCGATCATCGCGAAGTGTTCGGGGCCCTTCAGGCCGCGTCCGCCGGAGACGACGATGCCCGCCTCGGTGAGCTCGATCTTGCGCTGCGCGGCCGCCACGACGTCCTTGAGGACCGCGCCGAGACCGGCCACGTCGCCGGCCGCGGCGACCTGCTCGACGGCGGGCGTCGCCGGGGCGGGCTCGGCCGACACGGCGTTGGGGCGCAGGCTCGCGACGAGCGTCGCCCCGCGGCCCGAGACGTTCACCAGCGCCTTGCCGGCGTAGACCGGCCGGCGCGCGACGAGGGCGCCGCCGTCCACGCTCAGCGAGACGCAGTCGGAGGCCATCGGCGCGTCCAGCAGCGCCGCGACGCGCGCGGCGAGATCCTTGCCGCGCGTCGTGTGCGCCGCCAGCACGAGCGCCGGACGCGGCTCGGCGATCGCGGCGGCGACGGCGCCGGCCCAGGCGGCCACGTCCTTGACGTCGACGTCGAGCACGAGGACGCGCGCGGCGCGCTGCTCGCCGAGGGCGGCGCCGGCCCGGTCGGCCTGCGGCCCGGCGACGACCGCCGTGAGGCGGGCCCCGAGGGCGCCGGCGACGCCGCGCGCCGCGGTGAGCGCCTGGAGGCTCGACGCGCGAGCGGTGCCCGCGACCTGTTCGGCGATGACGATGATCTCGGCAGCCACGCGTTGCTCCTCGTGAGGTGCCGCGGCGGACGCCCGGGGCGCCGCGGGCGGCGCATTGTCTAGATGACCTTGGCCTCGTGCCTCAGCAGGCGCACGAGCTCGTCGACGGCGGCGACGCCCTCGCCGACGATGCGGCCGTCGGGGCGGGCCGAGGGCAGTTCGAAGGCGCGCACTTCGACGCCGTCGGAGATCCCGCTCGCCGCGCTCTCGTCGAGCGGCTTCTTCTTGGCCGCCATGATGCCCTTCAGGTTGGCGTAGCGCGGCTCGTTGAGGCCCTTCTGGCAGGTCAGCAGCGCGGGGAGCGGCACCTCGAGCCGCTCGGTGGTGCCGTCCTCGCCGGCGCGCTCGACGACGGCCTTGCCGTCCTCCACGGCCAGCTTGCGGATCTCGGTCACGCAGGGGACTCCGAGCGCGTAGGCCAGCAGCGTCCCGACCTGGCCCTGATCGCGGTCGATGGCCTGCTTGCCGCACAGCACGAGGTCGGGCGAGAGGCCCTTGATCGCGCCGGCGAGGGCCGCCGCCGTGGCGTGCGCGTCGCGGTGGGGCGCGTCGCCGTCCTTGATCAGCACGGCGCGATCGGCGCCCATCGCCAGGCAGGTGCGCAGTTCCTTGGTGGCCTCGGGCGGACCGAGCGAGACCACGACCACCTCGCCCGCGCCGGCCGCATCGCGCAGCTGCAGCGCGGCCTCGATCGCGAACTCGTCGTACGGGTTGATGATCCACTCGACGGCGGAGACGTCGAGCCGGGTGCCCTCGGCCGCCACCTTGACGCGCGTGTCGGTGGCGGGCACGCGCTTCACGCAGGCCACGATCTTCATGACGACTCCGACGGAGGGTGTCGCGCCGGCGGCGCGGGAGCGGGTCCGCGCGCTCCGCTTCGGGCGCGCGAAAAAAGGTCGCTCATCGTAGGAAACGCCCCGCCGGGCGGCAAGGCGCGGGCGGGGCGGCTCAGTCCGCCGCGCCGAGCGCCGGCAGCGCGACCGGCGCGTCGACGATGACCCGCAGGAAGGTCTCGACCACGTCGGCGGGGATGCGCACGCCGCTCTCGGCGCGCAGGGCGCCGACGGCGCGCTCGAGCGGCATCGGCGCGCGGTAGGGCCGCAGGCTGGTGATCGCCTCCCAGTAGTCGGCGACCTTGACGACCCAGGCTTCGAGCGGCACGCGGTCTCCCGCCAGCCCGTCCGGGTAGCCGCGACCGTCGAGGTTCTCGTGGTGCCAGCGGATCATCGGCCGCAGCGCCTGCATCGAGCGGATCGGCGCGATGAGTTCATCGCCCTGCACCGGGTGCCGCTTCATCACGTCGTATTCGGCGACGGTGAGCGGGCCGTTCTTGTCGAGGATCGCGTCGGGCGTGCCGATCTTGCCGATGTCGTGCAGGCGGCCGCCGAGCGCGATGAGGTCGACGCGGGCCGCGTCGAGGCCGAGGCCCTCGGCGAGCAGGCGCGACAGCTCCGAGACGCGCGACGAGTGTCGTGCCGTGTAACGGCTCTTGGTGTCGATCATGGTCGCCATCGAGACCAGGAACTGCGCGAGGTTCTCGTCGTCGGCCAGGCGCCGCTCCTCGAGCTGCTGCAGCAGCGCGGCCCGCTGCACGAGCCGGCGGCGCTCGATCGCGCGCCGCAGCGCGGCCCGCAGCGCCTCGAAGGGGAAGGGCTTGCGCAGATAGTCGTAGGCGCCCCGCCGCAGCGCCTCGACCGCCGAATCGAGGTCGGCGTTGCCGGTCATCATGAGCACGTCGAGTTCGGGGCGCTGGCCCTTGATCTCCGCCAGCAGGTCGAGGCCGCTCTCGCCGCCCGCCAGCGAGATGTCCGACAGGACGACGAGCACCTCGCGGGACTCGAGATGCTCGCGCGCCTCGGCGATCGAGCCGGCCACCACGACCTCGAAACCCTCCTGGGCGATGAAGCGCCGGACGGCGGCGCGCACGCCCTCGTCGTCGTCGACCACGAGCACCGCCGCGGGCTCGAGCTTGTGCCATTCGCTCAAGCGTGGCTCTCGCGGACGGGTCCGTCGGACGGGCCGCGGGCGGCGCCCGTCATGCTGAACTTCTCGCCGAGGTACACGGCGCGCACCTTGGGATCGGCGGCCAGCTCCTCGGCGCTGCCGTGCCGGAAGATGGCGCCCTCGTAGATGATGTAGGCGCGGTCGGTCGTGCCGAGCGTCTCCCGCACGGCGTGATCGGTGACGAGCACCGCGATGCCCTGCTCGCGCAGGCGCACGAGCTGTCCCTGGATGTCCTCGACGGCGATCGGATCGACGCCCGAGAAGGGCTCGTCGAGCAGGATCAGGCGGGGCTCGAGCGCCAGCGTGCGCGCCAGCTCCAGCCGACGGCGCTCGCCGCCCGAGAGCGTCACCGAGGAACTGCGCGAGACGTGCTTGAGGCCGAACTCCTCGAGCAGCCGGTCGGTGCGGCGGCGGCGCTCGGCGCGCGGGTGCCCGAGGGCCTCGAGGACGGCGAGCAGGTTCTCGCGGGTCGACATGTGCCGGAAGATCGAGGGCTCCTGGCTCAGGTAGCCGATGCCGAGGCGCGCGCGCTGGTACATCGGGAGGCGCGTGATGTCGCGCCCGCGGAACAGCACGCGCCCCGCGTCGGGAGGCAGCATGCCGACCGCCATGCGGAAGGTGGTCGTCTTGCCCGCGCCGTTGGGGCCGAGCAGTCCCACGATCTCGCCCTCGCGGACCTCGAAGCCGACGTCCTGCACGACCGTGCGCGTGCCGTAGCGCTTGACCAGTCCCTCGACCTTGAGCAGCGGCGTGGTCATCGGGTCGTCAGCGGATGAGCTTCCAGCGGAACGGGTTCACGACGGGCCAGAACACGGCCATGGCCTTGCCCAGCAGGTAGCGGCGGTGGATGAAGGGCCCGGGCTCGCGATTCTCCCCCAGAACCGCCGCGGCGGGGAACGTGAATTCGTCGCCGTGCTCGTCGGCGAAGGTGATCGTGCCGTCGGGGGCGACGCGCGGGTTGTGGTCGGGCGGCACCCGGCCGAAGGCCGGCGCCGGGAACCAGAAACCGGTGATCTCGCGGTCGGCGAGCACGTAGGTATGGCGCTCCCAGTTGCGCGAATCGAGGCTGCCCTGCGTGTTGTCGCCCAGCGCGAAGTAGCTGTCGGGCGGGATGTGCCAGGTCGGGTCGGCCACGCGCGGCAGGTAGAAGATGTCGCGCTGGATGCGCAGCCGCTCGACGTCGCCGCCGCCGGGCAGCGCCAGGGCGGCCAGCGCCCGGCGGGGCTGTTCGGGGCGCGGCGGGGCGCGATCGTCGGCGCGCCTCAGCCACTCCTCGCCGTCGACGAACAGCACCTGTTGCCGATCGACGTCCTGCACGACGATCGACGCGCCGCGCCCGGGGACGAGGCGGCGCGCGGAGGCCGGCTCGAGCGCGACGAGCGGCCCGGCGCCCTCGGGCTGGAAGGCGAGCAGCGGAGTCGCCGCGTCGGCCTCGCCGACGGGCAAGTGGAAGACGAACTCGCCCTCGTCGCTCGCCAGCCTCAGGCGCACCGCGCGGGCTCCGGCGGCCGGCGTGACGCGGCAGGCGAGGCGCAGGTCGGCCACGGCCTCGTCGCCGCCCGAAGACGGCGCGATGCCCCAGGCCGGGTCGTAGCCGTGGAGATAGTCGGCGCGGACCGTGTGCCGCAGCCGCAGCTCGCCCTCGGCCTCCGGCGCGAAGCTCGCGCGCTCGCCGGCCACGCGGATGCCCGGTCCGGCGCTGAACGCGCGGCCGATGTCGATGCCGCCGTCCGCGCCGGGCGGGAAGACGTCCTTGAGCACCGAGTCGTTCACGTGGTCGGGCTTGCGCGCGATCGCGCCGTCGATCCAGAGGTCGCCGCCGCGGATCTGCAGCGTCTCGCCGGGCAGGCCGACGATGCGCTTCACGTACAGGCGCCGCTCGTCGTGCGGGAAGCGGAAGATCATCACCTCCCAGCGCCGCGGCGCGCGCAGCATCGTGCACAGCTTGTCGGCGAGGATGCGGTCGCGGATGCCGGTGCCGGGGTCGCCCAGGATCGTCGGCTGCATGCTGCCCGAGGGGATCTGGTAGGCCTCGATCACGAAGAACTTCAGCACCAGCGCCATGGCGATGGCGATGGCGATGGCCTCGACCTGCTCGGCGATCCACAGGTCGAGCGGGCGCTTCATCTCAACTCTCGCCCTCGACCGCGGACAGCACCGCCAGGAAGGCCTTCTGCGGGATCTCGACGTTGCCGACCATCTTGAGCCGCTTCTTGCCCTCCTTCTGCTTCTCGAGCAGCTTGCGCTTGCGCGAGATGTCGCCGCCGTAGCACTTCGCGGTGACGTCCTTGCGCACGGGCGAGATGTCCTCGCGCGCCACGATCTTGCCGCCCACGGCGGCTTGCAGCGCGACGCGGAACAGGTGCCGCGGGATCTCCTTGCGCAGCACCTTCAGGATCGAGCGCCCGCGCGGCTCGCAGTTGCTGCGGTGGCAGATCGTCGAGAGGGCGTCGACCTCCTCGCCGTTGACCAGGATGCGCATGCGCACCAGGTCGTCGTCGCGGAAGCCGTCGAACTCGTAGTCCATGGTGGCGTAGCCGCGGCTGATCGACTTCAGCTTGTCGAAGAAGTCGAAGATGATCTCGGCCAGGGGAATGCGGAAGCCCAGCAGGACGCGCCCCGGGCCGATGTACTCCTGCCGCTCGAAGCGGCCGCGGCGCTCGATCGCCAGCTTCATCAGCGCGCCGGTGTGCTCGTCGGGCGAGATGATCGAGAGCTTCACGACCGGCTCTCGGAACTCGACGATGCGCATCACCTCGGGCAGCTCGCTGGGGCTGTCGATGCGCTTGACTTCGCCGTCGGTGAGCAGCAGCTCGTAGGTCACGTTGGGCGCCGTCTGCACGATGTCGATGCCCGACTCGCGCTCGAGGCGCTCCTGGACGATCTCCATGTGCAGCAGGCCGAGGAAGCCGCAGCGGAAGCCGAAGCCGAGGGCCTCGGAGGACTCGGGCACGAAGGTGAAGGCCGAATCGTTGAGCTGCAGCCGGTTGAGCGCGGCGCGGAGCTGCTCGAAGTCGCTGTTCTGCACGGGATAGATGCCGCAGAAGACCATCGGCCGGGCCGGGCGGTAGCCGGGGAGCGGCGCGCTGGCCAGGTCCTTGTCGAGGACGATCGTGTCGCCGATGCGCACGGCCGAGAGCGACTTGATGTTGGCGATCAGGTAGCCGACCTCGCCCGTGAGCAGCTCCTTGCGGGGGACGAGCTGCGGCCGGAAGTTGCCGATCTCGAGGGCCTCGTGGCGCGTGCCGCCCGCCATCAGGCGGATGCGGTCGCCCGCCCGGATCGCGCCGTCGACGACGCGCAGGTGGATGATCACGCCCCGGTAGTCGTTGAACTCGGCGTCGTAGACGAGCGCGCGCAGGGGCGCGGCGGGGTCGCCCTGCGGGGGCGGCACGTCGCGCACGATGCGGTCGAGGATCTCGCGCACGCCCGTCCCCGCCTTGGCCGAGGCGAGCAGCACGCGCTCGCGCTCGATCGTGAGCACGTTCTCGATCTGCTCGGCGACGTCGTCGGGCCGCGCCGACTGCACGTCGATCTTGTTGAGCACCGGGATGATCGTCATGCCGGCGGCGTCGGCGAGCAGCGCGTTGTGCACGGTCTGGGCCTCGACGCCCTGCGTGGCATCGACGAGCAGCACCGCGCCCTCGCAGGCCTGCAGCGCGCGCTCGACCTCGTAGTTGAAGTCGACGTGGCCGGGCGTGTCGATCAGGTTGAGCAGGTAGGTCTGGCCGCCGATCTCGTAGTTCATCGAGGCGGCCTTGGCCTTGATGGTGATGCCGCGCTCGCGCTCGAGGTCCATCGAGTCGAGCGTCTGGTCGCGCCGGTCGCGCTCCGAGATGGTGTTCGTCAGCTCGAGGAAGCGGTCGGCCAGCGTGCTCTTGCCGTGGTCGATGTGCGCGATGATGCAGAAGTTGCGGATGTTCTCGCGGTTCACGGCGCGCGCGCTCCCGCGCCGCGCGCGGCGAGCGCCGCGCGCAGCGCCGCGAGGGCGCGGCCGCGGTGCGAGATCGCGCGCTTGGCCTCGGCCGGCAGCTCGGCGAAGGTGCGGCCGCCGGCGGCCGCGTCGTCCGGGACGAAGAGCGGGTCGTACCCGAAGCCGCCCGCGCCGCGCGGCGCGTCGGCGATCGTGCCCCCGCAGCGGCCCTCGACCTCGAGCGTCACGCGTCCGTCCTCGACCAGGCAGAGCGCGCAGTGGAAGCGCGCGCGGCGGTCGCGCGCGCCCGAGAGTTCGCGCAGCAGCCGGGCGCAGTTGGCCGCGTCGTCGGCGGCGGGGCCGGCGTAGCGGGCCGAGTGCACGCCCGGAGCCCCGCCCAGCGCCTCGACGGCCAGCCCCGAATCGTCGGCGAGGGCCGGGACGCCCGTCGCGGCGGCGTAGTGCAGGGCCTTGAGGCGCGCGTTCGCGGCGAAGCTCGCCCCGTCCTCCGCCGGCGCGCGCAGTCCGGGAAAGGCCTGCAGGCCCACGGCCTCCCAGCCGAGCGCGGCGAAGGCGGGCGCGAGTTCCGCGACCTTGCCGCGGTTGGTCGTGGCCACGAGCACGCGCCTCACCGGGAGAGCGCCGCCTGCTGCGCGAGGCCGACCTGCGCGAGCGCCGACTGGCCGGCGTCGATGAGCGCGTGCAGGCGCTCGAGCGGGAACGACCCGCGCTCGGCGCCGCCGTTCACCTCGACGACCTCGCCCTTGCCGGTCATGACCAGGTTGAGGTCGACCTCGGCCTGGCTGTCCTCGTAGTAGCTGAGGTCCACGTGCACGCTGCCGTCCAGCAGGCCGACGCTCACCGCGCGGACCGAGTCGGTGAGCGGCCAGGGGCCGCGCAGCCCGCCGCGCCGCTCGATGTCGGCGAGCGCCTCGTGCACCGCGACCCAGGCGCCGTTGATGGCCGCCGTGCGCGTGCCGCCGTCGGCCGCCAGCACGTCGCAGTCGACCCAGATCGTCCGCCCGGCGATCGCGCGGCGGTTCACGACGGCGCGCAACGCGCGCCCGATGAGGCGCTGGATCTCGACCGAGCGGCCGTCGACCTTGCCCGCGCGGTCGCGCGAGCGGCGCTCGCCGGTGCTCGCGGGCAGCATGGCGTACTCGGCCGTCACCCAACCCTGGTCGCTGTTGACCAGGAAGGGGGGGACGCCGTCCTCGATCACGGCGGTGCAGAGCAGTCTCGTTCCGCCGCAGTCCACGAGGACCGAGCCCGGCACGGCCGGCAGCCAGCCGGTGGTGAAACCGAGCGGCCGCAGCTCGTGCGGGCCGCGGCCGTCGAGACGCGCGATGGGCATGGGGCGACCGAGTATACGGAGGTCGGTGCCTCCCTCGCAGGGCGGCAACCGGGCCGCCCCGGCGATCAGGGCTCGCGCACGCTCTCGAGTTCGACCGTCTCGCCCCGCAGCAGGCGCCCGTCCTCGAGCAGCAGGTCGCCCTCGCCCGTGACGCGGGCGATGCGGCCGCTCCAGGGCACGCCCGCGGCCCTGAGCGTCGCGTGTCGACCGTCCAGCCAAGAGCGGCGGCAATACTCGCTCCGCCACGCGCCGTCGTCCCCGTTCGCCGACGCGGCGAAGGCCGCCCCGAGTTCGGCCAGGAGCGCGCGGCACAGCGCGTCGCGATCTGCGGGTCCCAGGCCGATTCCGTCCGCCCGCGCCGCCACCTCCGCCGGCAGGTCGCCGGCGCGCAGCTCGAGGTTGATGCCGATGCCGATCACCAGCAGGGCCTCGCCGTCCGGCCGGACGGCGCTCTCGATGAGCAGTCCGCCGACCTTGCGGCCGGCACGCATCAGGTCGTTGGGCCACTTGATGGCGAGGCTGCCGCCGCCGCCGGACTCGACGGCGCGCGCCGCCGCGACGGCCGCCAGGATCGCCGCCGTGCCGGGCCGCGGCCCGGGCGGCGGGCGCAGCACGACGCTCAGCGTCAGAGCGCGGCCGGCGGGGGCGAACCAGCGGCGGCCGCGCCGTCCGCGCCCGGCGGTCTGCACGTCGGCCAGCACCGCGTCTCCCGCGCCCAGCGCACCCGCCTCGACGCCGTCACGCGCATGCGAACTGGTCGACGCCAGCTCGGGATACACGAGGACGCGGTGCCCCGACCAGGCGCGGACGAGCGGCTCCGTCATGGCGCGGAGCATACGTCCCGCCCGGCCTACATCGAGAGCGACTCGTGACTGTCGGCCAGGTGCGACTTGAGCTTCTTCATCACGTTGCTGTGGATCTGGCAGACGCGCGACTCGGTGAGCCGCAGCACGCCGCCGATCTGCTTCATCGTGAGACCGTCGCGGTAGTACATCAGGATGATCTGCTTCTCCTTGCGGTTCAGCGAACGGATGATCGTCCGCATGACGTCGTCCTGGTTGAGCAGTTCGGCCGGGTCCGGCGAACGCTCGTCGCGCAGGAAGTCGATCTTCTCGACGGCCTGCTCGCCGGTGCCGTCATCCCAGGTCTCGGAGAGCGAGCGCACCTGGTGGGGCCGGGCCTCCTCCGTGAGCGAGGCGTACTCCGCCAGGGCCACGCCGAGCTCGCCCGCCATCTCGGCGTGCGTGGGGGCGCGCCCGTGGCGCGCCTCGAGCGCCGACTGGGCGCGGGCGAGCTGGTGGGCCTTGAGGCGCACCAGGCGCGGCACCCAGTCCTGGCTGCGCAACTCGTCGAGGATCGCGCCCCGGATGCGGTTGCCGCAGTACGTCTTGAACTTGATGCCGCGGTCGATGTCGAAGCCGTCGATCGCGTCCATCAGGCCGAAGGTGCCGGCGCTCTTGAGGTCCTCGACGTCGATGCTGCGGGGCAGCGTGAGCAGCAGCCGCTCGGCGATGAAGGTCACGACGGGCAGGTAGATCTCGAGCAGCGCGTTGCGCAGCGCCGGATCGTGCGAATCGAAGTACGAGCGCCAGAGCTGCTCGTGCGGTCCCCCGATCTCGCCGCGCGCGGCACCCGCGGCGACCGGCGGCGGGGTCTTGCGCTCGTCCTGCGCGGCGCTGCGGCCGGCGCGTCGCGAGCGCGCCTCCCCGGCCTTGTCGTTCCTCGTGCGACCGCGCGAATGCTTCGGGGCGGACTTCGTGACGTCCATGCGGGCTCTCTCCTGGGTCGTGCAGCTGGCTGCCCTTCCCGCACGGTGCGGGGTCGGGCCCTCTAGTTTTGCGCCCCACTCTCTCGAGTGGTTTGCCCTTGCCGACGGGTCGCGCCCAGCGACCCCTCAGCGACGACGGACCTGTTCATCGGTGCGGACGGCCGGGACTGAACTTCGTAGCGGCGGAAATTCCGGGACCGGGGGTCCGCCGGAGCATGCATCTCCCCGCATGCGCCCGCGGATTCCGGCCCGCCGACGCCTTTCGGCGCTCTCCCGAAACGACTTGAGCCCGGCGTCCCGCGGAGGGGCGCCGGGCTCGCGAGGGGCCGCGTCGCGGCGTCAGGCCGAGGTCGGCGCCGGCTTGCTCAGCGAGTGCTCGGCGAAATACTGCTCGGCGAACTCGAGGAACTGCGCTTCGACGAAGCCGGCGAAGCCGCGCCGCGCGTCGTCGTCCATGCGCCCGGTGTGGCTGGTGGATTCGGCGTCGCGGTTGCGGATGGTCTTCTTGGCCTGCATCACGAACCGGTCCTCGTCGACGTGCGGGTCGAGCAGGAACATCAGGCGGCTGTAGTAGCGGCCGGGCTTGCCGTTGGCGTCGAGCAACTCCTCGTCGGCGCGCAGCGCGAGCATGTACTTGCCCTCGAAGAACCCGCGCGTCAGCACGAAGCCGTCGGCCTCGGACTGGAAGTTCTTGGCGAACTCCTCGATCACGGCTTCGATCGATTCGCGGAACTCGAAGGCCGCGACCGTGCGCTGCGAGCGGACGAGGTCCTCCTCGGAGCGCAGCCGGAGGTGGATCTCGCTGCGCTTGGCGCTGGCGTCGCGGATCTGCTTGAGCTTGTCCTTGAACGTGCTGGACATCGTGGAGGCTCGGGCGGGTTGCTTGCTCAGGGTGAGGTTTCTATCGGTCATGGGAAGGCCGTCGATGAGGGAGAATACGAGGTCGCCGGTCCGAGGCAAACCTCCGGGCCTCGGGAATCGGCCGTTTTGCCCGGCAATCGCCCAGAGACGGACCCCGTCCTGAAACGCTGACGCCCCTTGACAAGCGGCCAAGGCCGGGCCTCGCGCGCCGCGGGCCGCGGCGCCGCGTCAGCGGTAGCGGAGCAGCGCGCGCACGTCGCGCGCGCCGAGGCGCTCCTTCCACGGGATGAAGTCGAGCGCGACGACGAACAGCAGCGCCTGCACGCGGGCGCCGACCTTCTCGACGAGTTCGCACGCGGCGCCCGCCGTTCCGCCGGTCGCGATCAGGTCGTCGACGATGAGTACCTGCTGTCCGGGGCCGAGCGCGTCGGCGTGCATCTCGATCGTGTCGGTGCCGTACTCGAGCGTGTAGCTCTGCCTGACGACGTTCCACGGCAGCTTGCCCGGCTTGCGCACCGGCACGAAGCCCTTGCCGAGCTCGTGCGCGAGGGCCGCCCCGAAGATGAAGCCGCGCGACTCGATGCCGACGACCAGGTCGATCGACAGGTCACGCACGGCCGCGGCCGCCTGCTCGATCGAGGCCGCGAAGGCCCCGGCATCGCGCAGCATCGGCGTGATGTCCTTGAAGACGATGCCCGGCTTGGGAAAGTCGGGAATGTCGCGGATGTAGCGGGCGAGGTCGGTCATGGGGGATCTCGTCGGTCGTCGAGGCGCCCGGACTTGGGTCCGGGCAGGGGATCACATGCGTTCGGGCACGGGCAGGCCCAGCCAGCCGAGGCCGTTCACCAGGGCCTGCCGGCAGGCGGCGGCGAGCGCCAGGCGCGCCGCGCTGAGGGCCGGATCGTCGGAGACGATCTTCCAGTCCTTGCGCGCGTAGAGCGTGCTGAAGCGTGCGGCGATCTCCAGCAGGCGGTCCGACACGAGCGAAGGTTCGGCCCGCGTCACGGCCGACTCGAGGGCTGCCGGCAGTCCTTCGATGGCCAGCCACAGGGCCAGCTCGCCCTCGCCGCTCACGAGCGTGACGTCGACCGCGTCGTCGGCGGGCCGCGCGCGCGCCCCGCCCAGCGACGCGATGCGCGCCGCGGTGTACTGCAGGTAGGGGCCCGTCTCGCCCTCGAAGGACAGCACTTCGTCCCAGTCGAAGACGACGTCGCGCTCGCGGCGGTTCTTGAGGTCGTTGAACACCACGGCGCCCACGCCGATCTGCTCGGCGAGCGCGTCGATGTCCGCCGGACGTTCGCGGCCGCGTTCGGCGATGCCGCGCTCGATGGTCTCGCGCGCCAGCGCCGCGGCGCGGTCGAGCACGTCCTCGAGCAGGACCACGTCGCCCGTGCGCGTCGCCATCTTGCGGTCCTTGAAGCGCATCATGCCGAAGGGCACGTGCTCCACGGCCTCGGCCCAGGGACGGCCGAGCAGGGCCAGCACCGCGCGCAGCTGCCGGAAGTGCAGAGCCTGCGCCGCCCCCACGACGTACAGCGCGCGCTGGAAGCCGTAGGTGCGCTGACGCCAGTCGGCCGCCGCGAGGTCGCGCGTCAGGTACAGCGTCGTCCCGTCGCGCTTGCGGACGAGCGCCACGCCGAGGTCCTGCGCCTGCAGGTCCACGACGGTCGCGTCCTCGCTCTCGCGCAGCAGGCCGGCGCGCTCGAGTTCGGCCAGCATCGCCGGCATCAGCTCCTCGTAGGCGCTCTCGCCGCGGACGTCGTCGAAGCGCACGCCGAGCCGGGCGTAGACGCGCTCGAACTCGGCCAGCGAGACGTCCCGGAACAGCTTCCACAGGCGCCGCGCGCCCGGCTCGCCGTCCTCGAGCGCGCGGAAGCGGGCCCGGGCCGCGTCCTGCAGTTCGGGCCGCTCCTTGCGGCGCGCGTTGAAGTCGACGTAGAGCTCGAGCAGGTAGGCGATGCCGCCGGCCTGCAGCTGCGCCTCGTCGCCGCGCTCGTCCCAGGCTGCCAGGAGCTGCCCGAACTGCGTGCCCCAGTCGCCGACGTGGTTGATGCCCACGGGGCGGTAGCCCGCCGCGCGCAGCAGGCCCACGAGCGCGTGCCCGATGACGGTCGAGCGCAGGTGATGGATGCCGAAAGGCTTGGCGATGTTCGGCGACGAGAAGTCGACGGGAACCACGCGGCCCGCGCCGAGGTCGACGCGACCGTAGTCGGCGCCTCGCGCGCGCACCTCGTGCAGCACCTCGCGCGCGACCGTGCACGCGTCGAGCCGGGCGTTCAGGTACGGCCCGTCCGCCGTGACGGCGTGCAGCGCGCCTCCCAGCGGCACGCGCGGCGCGAGTTCGGCGGCGATCGCCGCCGGCGCGCGGCGCTGCGTCCTGGCGAGCGCGAAGCAGCCGAAGGCGAGCTGCCCCAGTTCGGGGCGCGGAGGCGCGACCACGGAGCCGAGCACCTCCTCGGCCGGGAGGCCGACGAGGGGCGCGAGGCGTTCGGAGAAGAGGCGTGCGTATCGGCTCATCGGTCGTCGCGTCGCGGCGCGGCGCGAGGGCGCGGCGCGCGGGGCGGCATGTTAGCGATCCGCGCGCGCCCTCGCGTCATCGCGCCGGCAGGAGCCGCTCGAGCACGCGGGCCGCCGGGCGCGGCGCGTCGCGCGCGTCGAGCAGCCCCTGCGTCGAGCCGCGGTCCTCCCAGGCGTGCAGCAGCAGTCCGGCGACGGACGGGTCGCGCGCCGCGCGCGCGAGCAGGCCCTCGATCCAGCGCGCCTGCGCCTCGACGCCGTAGGCGATCGGCGAGAGGCCGCCGCCGAGGATCCACAGTTCGGGCGGCTGCGGGCTCGACAGCCGCCAGTCGCTCCAGGCCGCGAGTTGCGCGTCGGCGAAGGCCGGGCCGCCGGCGGACGCGCTGCCGGGTTGCAGCCGCGGGCCGGCCACGTCGACGACGTCGTGCAGCGCGTCGTAGATCGCGCGGCTCGCCGGGCCCGCGCCCGCGAGTCGCAGGCCGACGCGCGTCGTCGGGCTGGCGGCGCGAATGCGCGCCGCAGCCGCCTGGTACGCGGCGCGCCACTCCTCGGGGGTGCGGCCCGTTCCGAGGGCCAGCGGCGCCTCTCCGTCCGGCTCGGGGAAGGGCAGCAGCAGCGCCGGCCGCAGCGTGCGCGCCGCGCGCTCGGCCGCCTCGATGAAGGTCGCGACGGCCTCTTCGGGCGACGGCCGCGACCACAGCCACGAAGCGGGCGCGTGCAGCGCGACGATCCGCGGGCGCTCCTCGCCGTCGCCCGGCACCTCGACGAAGTCGGCCGGGAGTTCGAGCGCCGCGAGGGCGCCGGGCGCGGGGCGGGCCGAGCCGCCCGCGGCCGTCCACACGCCCGTCGGCGGCACGCGGGCCGACGACGACAGCCGGGGCTCGGCGTCGAAGCGCAGCAGCACGCGCTCGGCTTCCGACTGGAACACGACCAGCAGCAGCGCCACGAAGGCCATGAAGGCGGCGGGCAGCAGCCCGAGCGCCAGGCCCGCCAGCGTGTCGGCGCGCTCTTCGCGCAGCAGCAGCGGCACATGCCAGTTGAGCGTCGAACTGAGCGCGAGATGGCTGCCGACGAGGCCCTGCACCAGGGCGTACGAGTAGAGCAGCGGCTGGAGCCGCGGGCCGAGCGTCCAGCCGCTCGCGGCGGCTGCCGCGGTGCCCAGCACGATGCACAGCCCGGCGTTGCCGATGACGACCGGCACGTCGCCCAGGCGCGCGCCGCGCCGCGCCATGACCGCCACGTTCTGCGCCAGTCCCGCCAGGGCGAGGGCCGGGAAGGCCGCGGCCAGGCCCGGCGTGAACAGCAGCGACGCGGCGCCGGTGCGCACGCGGTCCGCGACGAGCAGCAGCGTGAGCAGCGCCTGGACCGCGAGGAGCAGGCGCCAGCGACCCCGCGCCGCGCGCGCGTTCCACGCCAGCACGCCCGCCAGGTACGCGAGGAAGACGCCGTGCAGCGCGCCGATCACGGCGCGTCGAGCGCCGTCAGGGCGGCGCGCACCAGGTCCTTGAGCGTGCCGAACTGCACGCGCGCCAGGGCCTCGTCGCCGTCGACCCAGGCCGCCGCGCTGTGCTCGTCGGAGAGCCTCGGCGCCTGCCGCGGAGCCTCGGCGAGGAAGTAGGTCACGCGCTTGGGATAGCTCTCCCCGTCGTCGTCGCGCACCGCGTACTCGATGACGTGCCGGAAGCCGCCGTGCAGCGCCGCCACCTCGAAGCCGGTCTCCTCGCGCACCTCGCGCAGCGCCGTGGCGATCTCGTGCGCGTCGTCGGGCTCGCGGCGTCCCTTGGCGAAACCCCACAGGCCGGTCTCGGCGTTGCGCAGCAGCAGCAGGCGCACCGCGCCGTCGTCGCGTCGGTACAGGACGATGCCGCAGGCGAGACAGGTCATGGGGGCGTGGCGCGGGAGGGCGACGGCGGCGGGGATGATAGGATCCGCGGCGCCATGACCGCCACACGCCCTTCCGCCGCGACGCGCCGCGACGCGGGCTCCGCGCGCATGCGGTCCGTCGTCGCGCGCACGCTGCTCAACGAGCGCGTCGAGGGCGGCTGTCACCGCATCGTGGCGCAGGTCGACGGCGGCTGGCCGGCCACGGGCCCGGGCCAGTTCACCATGCTGAGCCTCGACCACCCGCGCTTCCCGCTGCTGCCGCGCCCCTTCAGCCTGCTCGGGCACGAGGCGCGCGCCGACGGCGACCGGCTCGAATGGATGATCATGCCCGTGGGCACCGGCACCGCGCTGCTGTGCTCGCTGCAGCCCGGCGAGCCGCTCAACGTCGTCGGGCCGCTGGGCCGCGCGCTCGACGCCGACCTGCCCGACGGTCCGATCGTGTGCGTCGGCGGCGGCTACGGCATCGCGCCGTTCATCTTCCTCTCCGATCACTGGCGCCGCACGGCGCCCGAGCGGCTGGCGCGCACCACGATCGTCTACGGCGCGCGCACCGCCGAGCGGCTCTCGCTGCGCGAGCGGGTCCTGCGCGGCGGCGCGGCGCGCGTTGAGCTGTGCACCGACGACGGGACGCTCGGCCGCCGCGGCCGGGTCGACGCGGCGCTCGAGGCGCTCGTCGCCGAGCGGCGGCCCGCGCTCGTCCTGACCTGCGGTCCCGAGGCCATGATGGAGGCGGTGGGGCGCGTCTGCCGCGAGCAGCGCATCCCCGCGCGCGCCTCGCTCGAGACCGTGATGGGATGCGGCTACGCCGTCTGCAACGGCTGCGCCGTGGCCGTGGGCGACGGCCGCCAACCCGACGGCTACACCTACGAACTCGCGTGCCGCGAAGGCACGGTGTTCGACGAGACGCGCCTGCAGTGGCATCGGGCCTGACGGAGCAGGCGCGCCTGGCGGCGTACGTCGCCGCGATCCGCTCGGCGGTCGGCACCGTTCCCCAGGCGCGGCACGAGGAGTTCGTGCGCGGCATCCTGGCGGCGCGGCAGATCGTCGTCGCGGGGCGCGGCCGCTCGGGCATGATGGCCTCGGCCTTCGCGCGCCGCCTGGGGCAGATGGGGTTGACGGCCTGGGGCCTCGACGACACGACCGTGCCGCGTCTGGGGCCCGACGACGCGCTCGTGGCCTGCACGGGCAGCGGCGAGACGCCGACCGTGCTTTCGTTGATGCACACGGCGCGCAGCGGCGGGGCGCGCGTGCTGGCGGTCACGCGCGGGCCGTCGACGACGGTCCTCGCCGCCGACGTCGTCATCGAGCTGCACGTGCCGCCCGGCGGCTCGGAGTATCCGCTGGGCACGCTGTTCGAGGCCTCGCTGCTCGCCTATCTCGATCAGGCCGTCATCGATCTCATCCGCGCGCTGGGCGCGACCGAGTCCGAACTCGGAGCGCGCCACACGAACCTGGAGTGAGGGCCGCGGCCGGGCGGCTTCCGCCGCGCGCGCGCTTCCTATAAACTGGACCCCCTTTCGGGGTCGCTCGGAAGGTCGTTGCCGTCCCGGGCTCTCTCCGCGACGGCAACGCCGGCACGGGCCCGACCTGCGCGGGCCCGGCCGCGTCCGCCACAACCCAGCAAGGCGCACCATGATCGACGTCGTCATCGCTTCCGCCGCGCGCACGCCCATCGGCAAGTTCCAGGGCGCGCTCGCGGGCCTGACCGCCCCGCAGCTCGGAGCGCACGCCATCAAGGCCGCGATCGAGCGCGCCCGCATCGCTCCCGGCGACGTCCAGGAGACGATCATGGGCTGCGTGCTGACGGCCGGCGTCGGCCAGGCGCCGGCGCGCCAGGCCCAGCGCGCCGCGGGCATCCCCGACCACACCTCCGCGCTGACGATCAACAAGGTCTGCGGCTCGGGTCTCAAGGCCGTGGTGCTCGCGGCGCAGGCCATCCGCTGCGGCGACGCCGAGGTCGTCGTCGCCGGCGGCATGGAGTCGATGACGCGCGCGCCCTACCTGCTGCCCGAGGCCCGCGACGGTCTGCGCCTCGGGCACGGCAAGGTCGTCGACAGTCTGGTCGGCGACGGCCTGTGGGATCCGTACTACGACATGCACATGGGCCTCACGGCCGAGGCGGTCTGCCAGGAGTACGCCGTCGATCGCGGCGCGCAGGATGCCTGGGCGGCCGAGAGCCACCGGCGCGCGGTCGCCGCGCAGCAGGCCGGGCGCTTCAAGGCCGAGATCGCGCCGATCGAGATGAAGCCGCGCAAGGGCGACCCGTGGCTGTTCGACACCGACGAGGGTCCGCGCGCCGACGCGAACGCCGAGGCGCTCGCCAAGCTGCGGCCGGCCTTCGACAAGCAGGGCCTCGTGACGGCCGGCAACGCGTCGACGATCAACGACGGCGCCGCCGCCCTCGTCGTCATGAGCGCCGACAAGGCCAAGTCCCTCAAGGTCGCGCCGCTGGCGCGGATCACCGGCTGGGCGACGGGCGGCACCGATCCCAAGTGGGTCATGATGGCCCCGATCGAGGCCGTCAAGAACCTCGCCGCGCGCACCGGCAGGGAGGTCGGCAGCTACGACCTGATCGAGCTCAACGAGGCCTTCGCCGCCCAGTGCGTCGCCGTCAACCGGCTGTGGAAGACGAGCGCCGAGAAGGTCAACGCGAACGGCGGCGCGATCGCGCTCGGCCACCCGATCGGCGCCTCCGGCGCGCGCATCCTGACGACGCTCGTGCACGCGCTGCGCGAGCGGCGGCTCAAGACCGGGCTCGCGACGCTGTGCCTCGGCGGCGGCGGCGCCGTGGCGCTGTCGGTGGAGGCCCTTTGAGCGCCGCGCCCGCGACGGTCGGCGTCGTCGGTTCGGGCACGATGGGCAACGGCATCGCGCAGGTGCTCGCCCAGCACGGGCGCACGGTGCGCCTCGTCGACGTCGATCGGGCGCGCCTCGACCTGGCGCGCGCGAACATCGGCAAGAGCCTGGCGCGCCTGGTCAAGAAGGGCGAACTCGCCGAGAGCGACGTGCCGGCGGTCCTCGGCCGCATCGTCGGGACGACGAAGCTCGCCGACGCCGCGGACTGCGGCCTGGTCATCGAGGCCGCCTCCGAGGCGCGCGAGGTCAAGGCGAAGATCTTCGCCGAACTCGACGCCGTCACGGCGCCCGAGGCCATCCTGGCGAGCAACACGTCGAGCATCTCGATCACCTGGCTGGGCGCCTGCACGAAGCGTCCCGATCGGGTCATCGGCATGCACTTCATGAACCCGGTACCGGTGATGAAGCTGGTCGAGGTCATCCGCGGCCTCGACACCAGCGACGAGACGACCGCGACCGTGAACGGCCTGGCCGAGGCGCTCGGCAAGATCCCGGTGGCCGCCCACGACTCGCCCGGCTTCGTGAGCAACCGCGTGCTCATGCCGATGATCAACGAAGCATTCGCGTGCTTTGCGGATGGGGTGGCCGACGCCGAGACGATTGATCAGGTGCTCAAGCTCGGCTGCGCCCACACGATGGGGCCGCTGGCGACGGCCGACCTGATGGGGTTGGACGTGTGCCTGTTTATCATGGAAGTGCTGCATCGCGATCGGGGCGATGATCGCTACCGCCCGCACCCGATGCTGCGGACCTATGTGCGCGCCGGGCGGCTCGGGCGCA